>NZ_AKJQ01000045.1:0-126409 GCF_000282255.1 Pseudomonas sp. GM25
CGGCCTGACAGCCGACCAGTTTCCTGCAGACTGCATGCGATCCCTGTGGGAGCGGGCTTGCTCGCGATAGCGGCCTGACAGCCGACCAGTTTTTACAGACTGCATGCAATCCCTGTGGGAGCGAGCTTGCTCGCGATGGCGGCCTGACAGCCGACCAGTTTTTACAGACTGCATGCAATCCCTGTGGGAGCGGGCTTGCTCGCGAAAGCGGTCTGCCAGAACACAGCAAAGGAACAGTCAAACATCCGGCTTTTTGGCGCATAAACGTAGTTCTGCAAGCACGTTTAAAGTACACGAACCGTTACGCCATAAGGGCTACAACACCTTGCGTCGTTGCCTACGCGTACGCCAGAATCCGCCGGCTTACGCGGCTATGGGGTGGGCTATATCGTTTCCCTGTCACTGAAAAACAGTGATCGGGTTTGGTAGCCCGTTTTCTTGACAGCCGTGTGGCGTCCCTTATGCAGTCTCATTTTTGGGGCTGGGTTTTATATGGTGGCCATGCGTGGGGCTCCTTCGGGGGCGCCGGGGGTTTCTCTGTCTTGACCGGTCTACCAACCCACGTATGGCCGCCACCCTTCGTTTGGTAGCGAAAGTGACGGCTCTTCAATTCTTTCAAGATAGAGAGTCCGTATGTTCAAAATTACGCCAAACCCACCAGAAACCGATTCAATCCCCTACGACGCCGCACTCGAAGCCGAAAACATAAAAACGGCCACCGAGCGAGCGATCAATCATTACCTCGATCCTGGGGCGCAGAAGACGTCCAAGCCATCGCGCAAGCCCGGCAAGATCTATCTGGTCAATCCAACGGTGGATGACGAAACGCTGCTGGTCGAAGCGTGTGAAACGCTGTCGTCGGCCAGTGACATGGCCCGGGATATCGGCGACACCGTCGATCCGTCGCAGCGCAAGGCGATGCAGATTCTGCAGCAGGTCATCATGCTGAGTGAGCTGCTGGTCAATCGTGTGCTGGATAACCATCACGTTTCGCGGTAGTTGCCGCCTCGGTGAGGGGCTTGTCCCCTCACTGCCTGGCAGCCGTCTATGAAAATCCTCAAGCGACTCTTTCCGGAGTTTCAGCTGATGTCCAAGACCGTCATTCCACCGTTAGAAGATCCGGTGTCCCCGTACGAATTTCCCGATTCAAGAAAACTCCACGACGCCGCCGAACGCGCCCTCGACTATTACCTGACCCCGGCAGCCCGGATCATGGCCACACCCTACACCCCAAACGACATGTTCATGGTCAACCCGCAAACCGACACGGAGTCCTTGCTGGCCAACGCCTGCGAATCCCTCGCGTCAGCCACGGTCATGCTCGGTGACTTTGCCGGCCTGCTGGAAGGGCCGAACCGCAAGACCCTGTTGGGCATTGCGCAAGTGGTGATGTTGGGCGAGTTGGCGGTGAATCAGGCGCTCGATAACCTCGTGCCGAAGGAGTAAACGGCACAAAAAAACCGGAAGCGTTTGGCTTCCGGTTTTTCCATCGATATCAAAAGCTCACAGCCTGCCAGTGATCACAAATTTATCGAACGCTTTCTGCCCATCACGCGCCGCTCGCTGCACATCAAGGAATGTCAGTTCACCTCGGACTTCCTTTCTCACAGGTTTGTCAGTCCTGACCCTCGGATTCTGCGTAGGTGATGTATTCATGCTGGCTAGCCCGTGTGAATAGGTTTGGACGACAAAGTAGAGCCGGGCTTCATTGCGTGCCAGTCAGTTGGGTCTGATTCAGTTGTAGGCACTGTCCGCGCTTTTTGAATGAGATTTTCGCCGGCAGACTGGGCCTCTTCGCGGGCAAGCCCGCTCCCACAAGGATGGTGGTGTTGCGAGAACTTGTGGCCAATGCGAAACCCTGTGGGAGTGGGCTTGCCCACGAAGAGGGCGGTGCTGGCTACGTCCATTTCAGACAGGCAATAAAAACCCCGGAAGCTTTCGCTGTCCGGGGTTTCTTTATTGTCAGAACAATCAGCGGTTAAACCGCTCCACCAACGAGTATTGCGTGTTGGCGGTCTTGGTCAGCTCTTCACTCAGCAACGCCGAGTTATGCGCCTGTTCCGAGGTCTGGTCCGCCAGTTCCGAGATGTTGCTGATGTTGCGGCTGATTTCTTCAGCCACGGCACTTTGCTCTTCGGTCGCGGCGGCGATCTGGGTGGTCATGTCGGTGATGTTGGCCACCGCTTCGCTGATGCCTACCAGTGCTTGATCCGCTTCCAGTACCCGCGCGACACCTTCTTCCGCCTGGCGATGGCCGGCTTCCATGGTTTGTACGGCGCTGGACGCAGTCTGTTGCAGCTTGGCGATCAGGGCGTGGATCTGGCCGGTGGATTCGCTGGTGCGTTGCGCCAGTTGGCGGACTTCGTCGGCGACCACGGCAAAACCACGGCCCATCTCGCCGGCACGCGCTGCTTCAATTGCGGCGTTGAGGGCGAGCAGGTTGGTCTGGTCGGCGATGCCTTTGATCACGTCGACCACGCCGCCGATTTCGTCGCTGTCCTTGGCCAGTTGCGTGACGGTCAGGCCGGTTTCACCCACGACTACGGACAGACGCTGGATGGCTTCGCGGGTTTCCCCGGCGATGTCGCGGCCGCGGCCGGTCAGGCGGTTGGCTTCCTGGGTGGCGTCGGCGGTGCGTTGAACATGGCTCGCCACTTCCTGGGTGGTGGCGGCCATCTGGTTGACGGCGGTGGCGACCTGTTCGGTTTCCACGCGCTGACGTTCCAGACCGCTGGAGCTGTTGTGCGCCAGGGCGTCGGACTGTTTGGCCTGATCGGTCAGGTGCTCGGCGGTGTCCTGCAGACGGGTCAGGCAGGTTTTCAGGCGGGCTTCCTGGCTGAGGATCGACATCTCCAGACGCGCCTGAGGGCCACGGCTGTCGGTGTACATCTGCGCGATCAACGGGTCGGACGTGGTTTGCTCGGCCAGACGCAGCAGGCGCTTGAGCCCGCGTTGTTGCCATTGCAGGCCCAGCAGGCCCAGCGGCACCGACAGACCGGCGGCGAGGGCGAAGCCCCACTGCGAGTTCAGGGTGGCGCCGATCATGAAGCTCAACTGGCTGACCAGAATGAACGGCAGCCAGTCTTGCAGCACCGGCAGCCATTTGTCTGTTTGAGGAATCGCCGACTTGCCCTGGTTGATGCGTTGGTAGAGCGCTTCGGCACGGCGGATCTGTTCGGCGGACGGCTTGACCCGCACCGACTCGTAACCGACCACCTGACTGCCATCGAACACCGGCGTTACATAGGCGTTCACCCAGTAATGATCACCGGTCTTGCAGCGATTCTTGACAATGCCCATCCATGGCAAGCCTTGTTTCAGTGTGCCCCACATGTGCGAAAACACCGCAGCCGGGACGTCGGGGTGACGAACCAGGTTGTGCGGCGCACGGATCAGTTCCTCTCGCGAAAACCCGCTGATTTCGACGAAAGCGTCGTTGCAGTAGGTGATCACGCCTTTGGCGTCGGTTGTGGAAATCAACCGTTGCTGAGCCGGGAAAGTCCGTTCGCGTTGTGTAATGGGCTGGTTATTACGCATGGTTTTTCAATCCGCAAGGCTTTGAAAGGTTGTCGGCGGGGGCGGCCATTTATTGAAATTTTTTTTCATTTATATGTACGGCGTCGCAAAACGGCCCTTGCTTCAACCCGCGAGCATCGGATAGGTGAACAGACCGAAGTGCAGCAGGTTCAGGCCAAAGTGCGTGGCGATCGCCGCACCGAGGCCGCCAAAACGGTAGGCCAGACCATAGCCGACACCCGCCAGGCTCGCCAGCAACACCCATTGCCAGCCGGCGCCCACATGCACCAGGCCGAACAGCAGGGACGCGAGCAGCAGCGCGAGGTTTTCGCCGTAGGGCAAGTGTTTGAAACGCCGGCTCAGGCCGCCCTGTATATAGCCGCGAAACAGTGCTTCTTCGACCAGCGTCACCAGCAGCAGATTGTTCAGCACCCACAGCCACGCCTGATCCGGCCACTTCGGCGCCCAGGTGATCATGCCCAGCAACACCGCGCCGCCGAGGGCCAGAATCACGCTCAACGTCAGTGCCAGTGCAGTGGCGTAAACGGTCAGGCGCAACGAGCGTCGCGCGACGATCCATGGGCAGACCAGTAGCAGCCAGAAACCAATCAGGGGTTTGTCGAGATTCAGGTACATCGAGAACGGTACGGCGTTGTCGGTGAAGCGCTGCGGCTCGATGGCCCGGCCGTTGTAGAAGCCCGGCAGCCAGTGCAGGGCCAGCGCCAGAGCCAGCACGATAAACAGGCCATGGCCGAGAAAACGCCCGACCGGCACGGTTTGCTGGCGCACGGCGTAACCGGCGAAAACCAGCAGTGCAATGGAGATCAGCGCCAGCCAGCCGAGCTGGCCGAAACTCAGCGCCAATCCGTAACCAAGGCTGAGAAGCCCGAGATAGAGCCATGGCAGAGCTGTCATGGAAAGTCCTTGTGCACGATTTGTGGACAGGCTTTCTACACGGGTGGGGGCGAGGGGACAAGTGAAGGTGTAGGGGAAAACCGGGACAGCGCCAATCCCTGTATGAGAAGTGAAGGAGGGCAAGTACCCCTGTGGGAGCGAGCTTGCTCGCGATGGCGGTGGGTCAGTGGCACAAAGGTCAACTGACACGCCCTCATCGCGAGCAAGCTCGCTCCCACAGGGATTTGCGTAAGGCTGAAATGTCAGCGTAGGTTGAGTTTCGCCGCCGCACGCTCGGTGATTTCCGTGCGCAACTTCAGCGAAGGCGCCGCACGTTTGCGGGCTTCTTCAACAACAGCACTCAGCGCAGTGTCCGGGCTTCCGGAATCAAACGGTGGCGCCGGCGCATATTCCAGCTGCAACTGCACCAGTTGCGCCGTGTCGACACCGACCAGTTCCTGCGCCAAGGTCAGGGCAAAATCGATCCCGGCCGTAATGCCGCCCCCGGTAAACAGATTGCCGTCACGCACCACCCGATCCTTCACCGCAATTGCGCCCAGTTTCGGCAGCAGATCGTGATACGCCCAATGCGTAGTCGCCCGTTTGCCCTGCAACAGACCTGCCGCGCCGAGCACCAGCGAACCTGTGCACACCGACGTCACGTAACGCGCCTGCGCCGCTTGCGACTTGATGAACGCCAGCGTCTGTTCATCTTCCATCAACGGCCCGACCCCCGCGCCGCCAGGCACGCAGATCACATCCAGATCCGGGCAGTCCTCGAACGTTGTGGTCGGTTTCAGCACCAGCCCGGTGCTGGCGGTGACCGGCACCAGATCCTTCCAGACCAGATGCACCTGCACGCCCGGCAACGAGGCCAGCACGTCATACGGGCCGGTCAGGTCGAGTTGCTGCACCTGGGGAAACAACAGAAAACCGATCTGCAACGCCATGATTCTTCTCCGTGAAAAGGGGTGGACGGCTTCACTGTAGGCGCGTAGGTTTTGGCGCATACGCCAATCAGCCCACGAATTACGCCAAATGCCGAAAACCATCCACGTCCTCGCGTTCGCCAATGTGCAACTGCTCGATGTCACCGGGCCGTTGCAGGTCTTCGCCTCAGCCAACGACATCGCCCGCCAGCAGGGTTTGCCTGCGCCGTACGCGCCAACGGTGATTGCCAGCGGTGGCGGGGCGGTGAACTCGTCTGCCGGGTTGGCGATGCTGGCCGAGCCGCTGCCGAAACAACCCAGCGATACCCTGATCATTGCTGGCGGCTGGGGTGTTTACGCCGCTGCGGAAGATGCCGAGTTGGTGAGTTGGGTGCGAGAGTACGCGAACGGCTGCCGGCGCGTGGCTTCGGTCTGCACCGGCGCCTTTCTGCTGGCGGCCAGCGGCTGGCTCGATGGTCGCCGGGTCGTCACCCACTGGACCCGCTGCGAACAACTGGCGCAGCAACACCCGCAATTGCAGGTCGAGCCCAATCCGATCTTCATCAACGACGGCCCGGTCTGGACCTCGGCGGGTGTCACCGCCGGCATCGACCTGGCGCTGGCCATGGTCGAAGACGACCTCGGTCGCGACATGGCCCTGGACGTCGCCCGGCAACTGGTGGTGTTCCTCAAGCGGCCGGGTGGGCAGTCGCAATTCAGCGTGACGCTGTCACTGCAAAAGCAGGGCAACCGCTTCGATGATTTACACGCGTGGATTGCCGAACACCTGACTTGCGATCTGGGCATCCCGACCCTCGCCGAACAGGCCGGCATGAGCGAACGCAGTTTCGTGCGCCACTACCGCGCCGACACCGGCCAGACCCCGGCCCGCGCCATCGAACTGATCCGCGTCGAGACCGCCCGCCGGTTGCTGAGCGATACCGGTTTGCCGATCAAACGGGTCGCGGCCAATTGTGGGTTTGGCAGTGAAGAGACGTTACGACGCAGTTTCCTGCGGGCTATGGGCGTGACGCCGCAGGCGTATCGGGAGCGGTTTTCGGTCAGCGCTGGAGCAGATCCAGTAATGCCTTGAGCGTTTCACCCGGCGCTTCCTCGGGAATGTTATGCCCGACACCCGCCAGCACTCGCCGCTCATAAGGCCCGGTGAAGTGGTGCGCATCTTCATCGTCATCTGGTGCCGGGCCAACGCCATCATCCGCACCGCAAAGCGAGATCGTTGGAACGCTGATCGCCGGTTGTTTCACCAGCGCCTGCTCCATCCCCTCCAGCGCCGGATCGCCCGGCGCATACATGAAGCGATGTCGGTAGGAGTGAATCACCACCTCGACGAAATCCGGGTTGTCGAACGCCGGTGCGCTCAGCGGGAAACGCTCGGCGTTCCGCGCCCAGGTCGGCGACCACAACTGCCAGAGCAACTCGCACATCGCCCGACGATTCTGCGTCAGCCCTTCAACGCCACGGGGCGTGTGGAAGTAGTACTGATACCAGTAGCGATGCTCGCTCTGCGGATCCAGCGGCTGGACCGAATTCGGAATGTCTTGCAGGTTGTAGCCATCGCCGGTGACCAACCCGCGCACCCGCTCAGGAAACAGCGCCGCCACAATGCACGCCGCCCGACCGCCCCAGTCGTAACCGCACAATGTCGCTTGTTGGATCCCCAGTGCATCCATCAGATCCAGCAGATCCTGCGCCAGCGCCGCTTGCTGGCCTGAGCGCAGCGTGTCCGGGCTGTTGAAACGGGTCGGGCCGTAGCCGCGCAAGTACGGCACGATCACCCGATAACCCTTGGCGGCGAGGGGCGGGGCGATTTCGTCGTAGGCGCGGGGGGAGTAGGGGAAACCGTGAAGCAGGATGACCGGCGTGCCGTTTTCCGGGCCGTGATGCTCATAGGCGATAGTCAGACTTTCAGACTTGCAAAACTGCATCACGGCTTGGGTCATACGGGATTCCTCAAGTTTCGGCTTCCGCCACCTGATTGAGATACTTGCTGCGATCCGGCGTAAACGTCACCACCATTTTCGTCCGCGAGCAGGTCATGACCCGTTCGGCACCCAGATCAATATCCAGATCTTCCCCACGCAAACCCTGCCACTGGGCCAGGTATTTCAGTGATCCGTACTTTTCATTCTTCTTCAGGCTGCGACTGACCCCGCCTTTCCAGCCCAGCACCGGTAGTTCATCGGCGCTGCAGCGTTGAGCGAGGTCGGGGAAACGGGTGGCGCGCTGGCGGCCGATTTCCCAGCATTTGATCAGGCCCTTGTCGGCGGCTTCCCATAGTTCATCGCGCTTGAGGCCGGTGCGCAGTGGGGTGTCGATCTGGCGGTGGATGCGTTGGCTCATTCTGGTTCCTTGAATCGGGTTTTTATTGGACAGCTCCGCTGTGCCCGTTGCGGTGGATGGTAGGGGGGGATGTAACAGCTGGCAACAAGGTATTTCGGGGTGTAAGTGCGAGTTGCGGGCCAAGCGTTACACGGGGTTGGCAGGTTTCTGTAGGCCGTGCCATCAACCAGTTGTATCGAAAGGAATCGATTGTGTGGGCCAACCCTTCAACTGCAAGGCTCGGGGGTGTTTACCGCTCGTAGGTAGCCTTCCTACAAGCGGCGATTGAAGTTGAGATCTTTCTTACAGGCTCTGGCGAAGATGGATGACTACGGCTGCCAGTAATTCTTCTCCCCACTCAACTTGCGATCCAGAAAACTCGCCGCGCTGATCAGCGCCAGATGCGTCAACGCCTGTGGCGTGTTGCCCAGATGCCGGCCACGGTTGTCGAATTCCTCCGCGTACAACCCCAACGGATTGGCATAACGCAGCAGTTGCTCGAATTCCAGATGAGCCTTTTCCACTTGCCCGGCGCGGGCGAGGCATTCCACATACCAGAACGAGCACGCGGCAAAAGCGCCCTCAGTACCGGACAAGCCATCAATACCCGCGTCGTCGTTGCGATAGCGGTAAACCATGCCGTCACGCACCAGATTTTTTTCGATGGCTTCCAGCGTCGCCAGCCATTTCGGATCCTTGGCGCTGACGAAACGTACCAGCGGCATCAGCAACATCGAGCCATCCAGCGCTGTGCCGCCCTGGTATTGCACAAAATGCCCGCGCTCTTCGTTCCAGAAGTTGTCCCAGATGTCGGCATGAATTGCCTGACGGGTCTGGTCCCAACGGGCGAAGGGCGCCGGCAGCGAGCGTTTCGAGGCCAGGCGGATGGCCCGGTCCAGCGCCACCCAGCACATCAGTCGCGAGTGCAGGAAGTGATGTTGCTCACCGCGCATTTCCCAGATGCCTACGTCCTTGGTCTGCCAGGTCTCACAGACCTGATCGACCACTTCCATCACATGTTTCCAGCCTTCGTGGGAAATCGCGTCGCCGTATTTGTTGACCAGATAAACGGCGTCCATCAGTTCGCCGAAGATATCCAGTTGAATCTGGTCGTAGGCGCCATTGCCGATGCGCACCGGTTTCGCGCCGCCGTGGCCGGACAAATGCGCGAGTTCGGTTTCCGGGAGTTCCTGGCGGCCGTCGATGGCGTAGAGGATGTTCAGTTTCATCGACTGGCCGCTGCAATCGCTGACCCGCCCGCGCAGCCAGCGCATGTAGCCGTTGGCTTCGTCGACAAAACCCAGGCGCATGAAGGCGTAAACGGTGAAGGAGGCGTCGCGGATCCAGGTGTAGCGATAGTCCCAGTTGCGTTCGCCGCCGGGTGTTTCCGGCAGGCCGAACGTGGCGGCGGCGAGGATTGCGCCGTGCTGGCGCGAGGTCAGGAGCTTCAGCGCGAGGGCCGAGCGGTTGACCATTTCGCGCCAGCGACCGCGATAGTTGGACTGGCCGATCCAGTCGCGCCAGAACTTCAGCGTGCGTTCGATGCACAGCTGCGCGGCGCCTTCGGCGAACCGCGGATCGTCGCTGGCGCCGAGCATGAAGGCCGCCGTCTGATCCTGTTTGAGGGTGAATTGTCCGACTGCCGCTTCGTTATCGACGCTCAGGGTTTGATCCGAGGCCAGTCGCAGCGTCGGCTGCCCGCTGGCGCTGAACAGCACATCCTTCTTGTCGATTGCGGCGCGGGTTTCAGCGCGAGCGTAGTCATGCCGAACGGCGCAGCGCAGATGAAACGTCGCCTGCCCGCTGACCACCCGCACCCGGCGCATCAACAGCGGCAAGGCATCGTCGTTGTCGCCAATCGGCAGCAGGTCGGTGATTTCCACCACGGCGTGGTCGCTGAGCCAGCGGGTTTGCAGGACGTTGGTGTCCGGCAGGTAGATTTGTTCGCGCCGGGCATCGGGCAGATCCGGGGCCAACTGGAAAATCCCCGCATCGGGCGTGTCCAGCAGCGAACAGAAGATCGACGGGCTGTCGAACTCCGGCCAGCAGAAGAAATCCACGCTGCCCTTGTCATTGACCAGCGCGGCGCTGCGCATGTCGCCGATGATGCCGTGGGCGTCGATGGGGCTTTGTCGTTCTGGATGATGCTCAGCCATTGCCACGGAACTCCGGATAGAGGCTCATGCCGCCGTCGATGAACAGGGTGGTGCCGACGATGTAGTCGGAGGCGTCGGAGGCGAGAAACACCACCGCGTTGGCCACGTCCTCGACATCGCCGATGCGCCCGTAAGGGATGAGTTTGAGCAGGGCCTGGCCGGCGTCGCCTTCGGTGGCATCCTTATTGATGGCCGTGCGAATTGCTCCCGGTGCGATGCCGTTGATGCGGATTCGCTGGTGGCTGACTTCCTGGGCCAAAGTCTGCATCAACTGATCGACGCCGCCCTTGGACGCCGCATAGTTCACATGCCCGGCCCACGGAATGCGCTGGTGTACCGAACTCATGTGGATGATCTTGCCGGCAGCCCGGGACACGCCTTCGCGCACGCCCTGGCGATTGAAAATCCGCAGCGCGGCGCGGGCGCAGAGGAACTGGCCGGTGAGGTTGACGCCGATCACCGCGTTCCAGTCGGCCAGCGACATATCCACAGCCACCGCGTCTTTTTGCAGGCCGGAATTGGCCACCAGAATGTCCAGTGTGCCGAAGGTGTCGAGGGTCTGCTGGAACAGCCGCTCTACGTCTTCTTCCTTAGAAACATCCGCGCGAATGGCGATGGCCTGACCACCGTCGGCGACGATCTGCCGGGCCAGCGCTTCGGCGGGCTCGGCCTGACGGTTGTAGTTGATGACCACGGCAGCACCAGCGGCGGCCAAGGCTTTGGCGGCGCCGTGGCCGATGCCGGAACTGGCGCCGGTGACCAGTGCCACCTGACGGGCGAGGGAAATCTGCATGCAGGGTCGCGCCTTGGGTTGAGGGCTTATTTAGCTGACTGATGGGCGGCGGCGAGAGTTCATCCGCGTACATGAAATCATCGACAGCTTTATGTGGCAGCGATTGGCCCTGCACGCCACAGGGACTTCACATTCCACCAACAATTCCTCGCTTCCCCGGCCGTCAGGCTTTGTGGCAACTTGGCCGCCCCTGATGAGGCTGCATCCGATGGCAAACCCTTACCGCGAACTGTTCAACGCCCCCGGCGCCCGGGCTTTTGTGATTGCCGCGATGATCGCGCGCATGCCGATTTCCATGACCGGCATCGGCGTGATCACCATGCTCTCGCAATTGACCGGCGGCTATGCGTTGGCGGGCGGGGTGGCGGCGACGTTTGCGCTGGCCACGGCGTTTTGCGCGCCGCAGGTGTCACGGCTGGTGGATCGTTTCGGCCAGGGGCGGGTGCTGCCGGTGGCGGCGCTGATCGGCGGGGGCGCGCTGCTGATGTTGCTGCTGTGCACCCGTTTGCAGGCGCCGACCTGGACCCTGTTTGTCTGCGCTGCACTGGCCGGTTGCATGCCGAGCATGTCGGCGATGGCGCGGGCGCGCTGGACCGAAATCTATCGTGGCCAGCCGCAATTGCAGACCGCTTATGCGCTGGAGTCGGTGCTCGATGAAGTCTGCTTTATTGTCGGCCCGCCGTTGTCGGTGGGACTGTGCGTCGGTGTGTTCCCCGAGGCTGGGCCGCTGGCGGCGCTGTTGATGTTGGCGATCGGCGTGACAGCTTTCGTCGCCCAGCGCAGCACCGAGCCGCCGGTGCATCCGCACGAATCGCAGCATCAGGGTTCGATCATTCGTTCGACCGACGTGCAATGGCTGTTGGCGTTGATGCTCGCCATGGGTGTGATTGTCGGCGTGGTGGATGTGGTCAGTGTCGCGTTCGCCCAGCAGCAGGGGCAGCCGGCGGCGGCGAGCATCGTGTTGTCGGTGTATGCCATCGGTTCCTGTCTGGCCGGCATTGCCTTCGGCGCGATGCGCTCGAAGTTGCCGTTGCCGCGCCTGTTTCTCTACGGCGGTCTGGCGACGGCGGTGACCACTTTGCCGTTGTTGCTGGCGAGCAACATCTTCGGGTTGGCCGTCGCGGTGTTCATCGCCGGGCTGTTCTTCTCGCCGACCCTGATCGTGGCGATGGCGTTGATCGAGCGCATCGTGCCGCCGGCCAAACTCACCGAAGGCCTGACCTGGCTGGTGACCGGTTTGAGCATCGGCGTGGCCATCGGCGCGGCGGGTTCCGGCGCGCTGGTGGATGCGTTCGGCGCGCGCAGCGGCTTCTGGCTGGCGATTGCCGCCGGGGCAGTGGTGCTGGGCTCTGCGGTGCAGAGCTTTCGTCACCTCAAATAATGCCGGTTACCAGCCTCGACCCGAGTTCACCCAGAAGTTGACCGACAGCGACGTCGACACCGACTCCACCTGATGGAACCAGCCCTCTGGCAGGAACAGCAGATCACCAGCCTCCAGCGTAACCCGCAGGAATGTCACGTCGCGCGCGACGGGGAAACGATCATAGTCCGGAGCATCCGGATTGAAATCACAACCATCCAGTCCGCCTTCCGGCGCGGTGGACCAGGTGCCCAGCGCTTCGCGATGGTGGGGCGCGGCGAGGGTGAATTTCTTCTGGCCCCAGACCTGGGCGAACAGGTTGTCGGAGTCGTCGCGGTGCAGCGGCGTCAGCGTGCCCTTGGGGCCGATCCAGATCCGTGGCGGGATGAACAGCGAGCCATCGAAATAGGGCGGGTATTTGATCTGCTGCATCAGCGCGGCCGGCAGGATGTTGTTGCCCATGTACGCTGGCGGCTCGCCGTCCGCACTCTTGGCCGCCGGGCTGTCCAGCGAAGCGATAAAGTCGGCCATCGAGGTGGAGCGGAAATCCCGTTCGGTGGAGAAGGTTTTCTTCACATAATCGCCATGGCGGGTGATGCCCTGCAGTTCGGCGAAATGCACCAGCGATTCTTCGCGGCTGAGCTTGAACAGCGGCCAGTCGTGCAAGGCATTGCTGATGACCACCGGCGTGCCGAAGGGCAGGTAGCGCTCCTCGAATTCCTGGACTGACAACTCGCTGCGCGGCCGGCGCTCGACGACAGTCTGCGCCGGTCGTGCGGCTGTGATGGTTTCACTGCGGCGCGGCGGCGTCGGGTAGCGTTTGTTCATGTCGACCTTTTGCGCCGGCGCACCACCGTGGCGGGCGTGGTCGATGATCTGCGGCAGCATCGTCGCCAGTCCCATGTTGCCGCCGATCTTCAGCCGCCCGCTGGCGAAGAGTTCTTCGACGTTGGCGGTGCCGCTCATGATCCCGGCAAAATCGTTCGGCGCCACTTCAATGGTCACGTCCGGGTTCGGGTGTCGACCCGCCTCGGTACGGGTGCTGGCCTTGACCTCGGACCAGCACGCCAGCTGTGGACCCAGCACGAATTGGAAAACGCCTTCGATGCCGACGGCACCGGCATTGGCGAACAGCTTACCCAGGATGGTCTGCAAGTCCACGGAGAATCCTCGTTGTTGTTTTGGCCTGAACGGTTAACGAGGGTTTGTGGGGGAAATTTAGCCACCGCCGACTAATTCTCCGGGTCGTTGATCCGTACCCTCTTGAAGAGACATTTTTTCGAGGGAAGCGTGGTGACCAAGTTGACCCTGCTGTGCCTGCCGTACTCCGGCGCCAGTGCCATGGTCTACAGCCGCTGGCGGCCAAAGCTGCCGCAATGGCTGCAACTGCAACCGGTGGAGCTGCCGGGGCGCGGCGCACGGTTCGACGAACCGCTGCACACCGACATGCGCGTACTGGCGATGCAACTGGCCAGGGAATTGCGCCCGACGCTCAAGACCCCTTATGCGTTGTTCGGTCATAGCCTGGGCGCGCTGATCGCCTGCGAAATCGCCCATGCACTGCGGGCGCTGGGCTGCCCGGAACCGGTGGCACTGTTCGCTTCGGGCACCGCTGCGCCGACCATGCGCGCCGATTACGACCGCGGTTTTGCCGACCCGAAGACCGACGCCGAGCTGATCGATCAGCTGCGCACGCTCAACGGCACCAGCGAGGAAGTGCTGGCCAACGAAGAGTTGATGAGCCTGACCCTGCCGATCCTGCGCGCGGATTTCCTGCTCTGCGGCAAATTCCAGCCGTTGCAGCGCCCGCTGCTCAAATGCCCGGTGCATGTACTCGGCGGCAAAGCCGACAAGGCCACCACCGAGCAATTGATCGGCTGGAGCAAGGAAACCTCGGGCAGCTTCTCGGTGGACATGCTGGCTGGCGGGCACTTCTTCATTCATGAGCACGAAGCCCGGGTGCTCAAGGTGATCAAGGATCAACTTGAGGTGCATCATCGTCGGCATGCGCTGGCCGTCTCGGCCTGAGGCTTTACCTGTGGGAGCGAGCTCGCTCCCACAGGGGTATTTGGAAAACCAGAAAATCCGCGCTTTACCTCCTCTCTGACACTTCTTCTCAATCGCTAATTTTTCCAGTCTGCATTCGTTTTATAGGGACGACGTGCCTTTGTGCTGCCTGCCTACTGATCCGGATGCCAAGAAATGAATGCAGAAGACTCCTTGAAACTCGCTCGCCGGTTTATCGGGTTGCCCCTGGAAAAGCGCCAGATGTTCCTGGCTGCCCTGGCGAAAGAAGGGGTGGATTTTTCCCGGTTCCCGATTCCCGCAGGCGTCGAGGCCGAGGATCGGCAGGCGCTGTCTTATGCCCAGCAACGCATGTGGTTCCTCTGGCATCTGGACCCGCAAAGCGGCGCCTACAACCTGCCGGCGGCGGTGCGCCTGACCGGTCGCCTGAACCAGGCCGCGCTGGAGCAAGCCTTCGCCAGCCTGATCGAACGTCACGAAACCCTGCGCACGGTGTTCCAGCAGCAGCCCGACGACAGCCTGCTGCAAGTGCCGCTGCAACAACCGCTGGACATCCAGCGCATCGACCTCAGCGATTTGCCCGCCGCCGAACGTGAAACCCGTGTGGCTGCTGCCGCGCAGGAGCAATCGCTGCTGCCGTTCGACCTGGCCAACGGCCCGCTGCTGCGGGTACGCCTGTTGCAACTGGCCGAGCAGGAACATGTGTTGCTGCTGACGCTGCACCACATCGTCTCCGATGGCTGGTCGATGAACGTGCTGATCGACGAATTCTGCCGTTTCTACGACGCTCACGATCAGGGCCGCACTGCCGAACTGCCGCCGCTGGCGGTGCAATACAGCGACTACGCCCTGTGGCAGCGCCGCTGGCTGGAGGCCGGCGAACAGCAGCGTCAACTCGATTACTGGCTGGCGCAAATGGGCGACGAACACCCGGTGCTGGAATTGCCGGTGGATCACCCGCGCCCGATGCTGCCGAGCAATCAGGGCCAGCGTCTGGAAAGCGTGGTGGACGCCGCACTGGTCGATCAATTGCGCGGCATCGCCCGTCAGCACGGGGTGACGCTGTTCATGCTGTTGCTCGGTACCTTCAATATTCTGCTGCACCGTTACACCGGTCAGACCGACCTGCGCGTCGGCGTGCCGATCGCCAATCGCAACCGCCGGGAAATCGAAGGGCTGATCGGCTTCTTCGTCAACACCCAAGTGCTGCGCGTCGAACTGGACGGCCAGACCTCGATCGCCGATCTGCTGCGTGATCTCAAGGAAACCGCCCTCGGCGCGCAGGCCCATCAGGACTTGCCGTTCGAACGTCTGGTCGAGGCGCTGAAACTGGAGCGCAGCCTGAGTTACAACCCGCTGTTCCAGGTGATGTACAACCACCAGCCGGAAGTCGCTGATGTCACCACGCTCAAGGTCGGCAGCGGTCTGGAGCTGGGCGTCATCGAGTGGGAAAGCCGCAGCACCCAGTTCGATCTGAGCCTGGACACCTACGAGAAGGGCGGGCAACTGCACGCGGCGTTCACCTACGCCACGGATCTGTTCGAGCCTGAAACCATCGAGCGCATGGCGCGCCACTGGACGAACTTGCTGCGCAGCCTCGTCAGCGATCCGCAGCAGCGTGTCGGTGACATCGCGCTGCTGGAAACGGCCGAGCTGGAACAACTGACTCAGAAGTGGGGCCGCCACGATACCCAATGGCCGAGCGAGCGTCCGGTGCATCAGCTGTTCGAAGCCCAGGCCGAGCTGACACCGGATGCCGTCGCGCTGATTTTCGACGGCCAGCGCCTGACTTACGCACAGCTCAACGCCCGGGCCAATCGCCTGGCGCGCACGTTGCTGGCGCAAGGTGTCGGCCCGGACGTGCTGGTGGGCGTGGCGGTGGATCGCGGACTGGAACTGATCGTCGCCATCCTTGCCGTGCTCAAGGCCGGCGGCGCTTATGTGCCGCTGGACCCGCAATACCCGCGTGATCGCCTGCTGTGCATGATCGAAGACAGCGGCAGCCGCTTGCTGCTGACCCAAAGCCATTTGCTCGACCGTCTGCCGGTGCCGCAGAACGTACAGAGCCTGTGCCTGGATCAGGCCGAAGTCTGGGCCCACACCGACGAAAGCAACCTGCAACGCGCCGTGTGGGCCGATAACCTCGCCTACGTGATGTTCACCTCGGGCTCCACCGGTCGCCCGAAAGGCGTCGGCATCAGCCACGGTGCCCTGAGCAAGCATGCGTTCGCCTCGCAGCATTATTACGGTCTGAGCGCCGCCGACTGCGCACTGCAATTCGCGACCTTCAACTTCGATGCGTTCGGCGAGCAGCTGTTTGGCCCGCTGACCTGCGGCGCCTCGGTGGTGCTGCGCGGCAACGAAGTGTGGGACAGCGAAACCCTGTACCGGAACATTGTTGAACACGGCATCACGGTCATGGACCTGACCACCGCTTACTGGAACATGATCGCCAAGGAATTCGCCGCCGCCGGCCCGCGTGATTACGCGGCGCTGCGTCAGGTGCACAGCGGCGGTGAAGCGATGCCGCCGGAAGGCGTGCAGGCGTGGCGTCAGGCCGGGCTCGAGCACGTCAAGTTGCTCAACACCTATGGCCCGACCGAAGCCACCGTCACCGCGACCACCCTCGATTGCAGCGACTACGTGTTCGGTCGCCAGCCGTTGCCGTTGACGATGCCAATCGGTCAACCGTTGCCGGGCCGTCACACTTATCTGCTGGACGCTGACGGCCAGCCGACCCCGGTCGGTGTAGTCGGTGAACTGCTGATCGGTGGTGAATTGCTCGCGCGCGGTTACTTCCAGCGGGCCGATCTGACTGCCGAACGTTTCATTCCCGATCCGTTTTCCAGCAGCGGCGCGCGTCTGTATCGCACCGGCGACCTGGCGCGTTACAACGCCCTCGGCCAGATCGAATACGTCGGCCGCGTTGACCATCAAGTGAAGATCCGTGGTTTCCGTATCGAGCTGGGCGAAGTCGAAGCGCGCCTGCTGGAACTGAACGACGTCAGCGAAGCCGTGGTGCTGGCGGTGCAGGGCGGCAGCAGCCTGCAACTGGTGGCCTACGTGGTGCCGAAGCTGGCGTCGGTGGTTGCAGCGAACGCCGATGAACAAGGCGCGGCGCGTGAAGCGATCAAGGCGCAGCTCAAGGACAGCCTGCCGGACTACATGGTGCCGACGCAGCTGTTGTTCCTCGCCGAACTGCCCCTGAGCCCGAACGGCAAACTGGACCGCAAGGCCTTGCCGGCGCCGGACGCCAGCCAGATGCAGCAGGCGTTCGTCGCGCCGCGCAGCGAGCTGGAGCAGAAGATCGCCGGCATCTGGCAGGATGTGCTCAAGCTCGATCAGGTCGGCCTCACCGATAACTTCTTCGAGCTGGGCGGCGACTCGATCATCTCGATTCAGGTGGTCAGCCGCTCGCGTCAGGCCGGCATTCATTTCAGCCCCCGCGACCTGTTCCAGCACCAGACCGTGCAAGGTCTGGCCAGCGTGGCGCAGCAGGGCAGCGGTGGCGTAAGCATCGATCAGGGCCCGGTCACTGGCGAGCTGCCGTTGCTGCCGATCCAGCAAGTGTTCTTCGAAGACCCGATTCCCCAGCGTCACCACTGGAACCAGGCGGTGCTGCTGCGCAGCCATCAAACCCTGAACGCCGAGGCACTGTTGCAAGCGCTGAACGCGTTGATCGCGCATCACGACGGCCTGCGTTCGCGCTTCGTCGAAAGCACTGAAGGCTGGCGTGCCGAAGTCGCGCCAATTGCGCACGATCCGGAACTGTTGTGGACCGCCGACAAGCTGGCCGACAGCGAACTGCAAGCGCTGTACGCCAAGGCCCAGCAAAGCCTGAACCTGCAAAACGGCCCGCTGCTGCGCGCGGTGCTGGCGACCGTTGCCGATGGCAGTCAGCGTCTGCTGCTGGCCGTGCATCACCTCGTGGTGGACGGTGTTTCGTGGCGGATTCTGCTGGAAGACCTGCAACTGGCTTATCAACAGGCTGCGCAAAAAACTGCAATCAAACTGCCGGCGAAAACCAGTGCCTACAAGGCCTGGGGCGAGCATCTGCAAGCCTATGCCGCGACCGATGCGTTGCAGGCTGAACTCGGATTCTGGAAGCAACAACTCGACGGCGCGGCACTGGATCTGCCGTGCGACAACCCGCAGGGCAGTCTGCAAAGCCGTCACGCACTGGTGCTGCACAGCCGCCTCGACAAGACCTTCACCCAGCAATTGCTGCAACAGGCCCCGGCCGCTTACCGCACGCAGGTCAACGATCTGTTGCTGACCGCGCTGGCGCGGGTCATCAGTCGCTGGACCGGCCACGCCGACACCTTGATCCAGCTGGAAGGCCACGGCCGCGAAGACCTGTTCGACGACGTCGACCTGACCCGCACCGTCGGCTGGTTCACCAGCCTGTTCCCGGTGCGCCTGACCCCGGCGGATTCCGTTGCGGCAGCGATCAAGCAGATCAAGGAACAACTGCGCGCGATCCCGAACAAGGGCATCGGTTTCGGCGTGCTACGCCATCTCGGCGACGCATCCACCCAGGCCAGCCTCAAGGCGCTGGCCATGCCGCGCATCACCTTCAACTACCTCGGTCAGTTCGACGGCAGCTTCGATGCCGAAGACGGTGCGCTGTTCAGCCCGGCCGGTGAAAGCGCCGGGCTCGAGCAAAGCCTCGACGCGCCGCTGGACAACTGGCTGGGCGTCGAAGGTCAGGTCTACGACGGCGAACTCGACCTGCGCTGGACCTTCAGCCGCGAGCAGTTCAACGAGGCGACCATCGCCCGTCTGGCCGAAGATTACGAACGTGAACTCCAGGCGCTGATCAGCCATTGCTGCGACGCGAGCTCGATGGGCGTGACGCCGTCGGACTTCCCGCTGGCGCACATCGATCAGGCGCAACTGGACGCGATCCCGGTGCCGGCCGCCGGCATCGAAGACATCTATCCGCTGTCGCCGATGCAGCAGGGCATGCTGTTCCACACCTTGTACGAACAGGGCACCGGCACTTACATCAACCAGTTGTGCGTCGATGTCGACGGCCTCGATCCCGAGCGTTTCCGCGCGGCGTGGCAAGCGACCATGGACGCCCACGACATCCTGCGCAGCGGCTTTATCTGGCAGGGCGAATTGCAGGAACAACTGCAAATCATCCATCGCCAACTGGCGCTGCCGTACACGCTGCTCGACTGGCGCGAGCGCAGCGACATCGCCCAGGCCCTCAAGGATTTCACCGCCGCCGATCTTGCCGAAGGGTTCGACCTGACCCAGGCCGGGCTGCTGCGCGTGACCCTGATCCGCATCAGCGATAACCGTCATCACCTGATCTTCACCAACCACCACATCCTGATGGACGGCTGGAGCAGCGCGCAGATGCTCGGCGAAGTCCTGCAACGTTATGCCGGCCAGCAACCACCGCGTCCGGTCAGCCGTTACTCGGATTACATCCAGTGGCTGCAACGTCAGGACGCGGCGGTCAGCGAAGCGTTCTGGCTGCAACAACTGGCGGACTTCCACGAGCCGACCGTGCTGGCGCAAGCCGCTGCCGGCGGTGGCGAGGTGCGCAGCGAAGTCGGTCATCTGCTCAAGCATTACGACCTCGATGCGTCGCGCACCCGTCGTTTGAACGCGTTTGCCCGTGAGCAGAAAGTCACCGTCAACACCTTGGTGCAAGCCGCGTGGCTGTTGCTGTTGCAGCGCTACACCGGCAGCGCCTGCGTGGCGTTCGGCACCACCGTGGCCGGGCGTCCGGCGGAACTGGTGGGGATCGAGCAGCAGGTCGGTCTGTTCATCAACACCTTGCCGGTGATCGCCGGCAGTCGTCCGGACCAGACCGTGGCCGCGTGGCTGGCGGCGGTGCAGGCGCAGAACCTGTCGCTGCGCGAGTTCGAACACACGCCGCTGGCGAGCATTCAGCGCTGGGCCGGGCAGGGCGGCGAGTCGCTGTTCGACACGCTGCTGGTGTTCGAGAACTTCCCGATTTCCGAAGCGCTGCAACACGGCACCGCCCAAGGGGTGGTGTTCGGCGAAGTCGCCAACCAGGATCAGACCCACTATCCGCTGACCCTCGGCGTGACGCTGGGCGAAACCCTGGCGCTGCACATGAGCTTCGACCAGGCGCATTTCAGCGTCGCCACCGTCGAGCGTTTGAGCGCGCAGTTGCTGCATCTGCTGGAACAGTTCGCCGAATCCGCCGAGCGTCGTCTCGGTGAAATCGCCCTGGCCACGGTCGACGAACACGCGCGGCAACAGGCGCAGAACCATCCGCAGGCGTATCCGACCGATATTGCCGTGCATCAGCGCTACGCCCGCTTGGCCGCGCAGCAACCGGATCGCACCGCGGTCATTTTCGATGGCAAGCATTACAGCTACGGCGAACTGGATGCCCGGGCCAACCGTCTGGCCCATGAACTGGTGGCCCGTGGCGTGCGCGCCGAAGTTCGGGTCGGCGTGGCGATGCCGCGCGGCGAAGGCCTGATCGTTGCCTTGCTGGCGGTGCTCAAGGCCGGCGGCGCCTATGTGCCGCTGGACACCAGCTACCCGCGCGAGCGTCTGGCGTACCTGATGCAGGATTCCGGTCTGGCGTTATTGCTGACCGATTCCCGTGTGTCGGCACAACTGCCGATCGACGACGCCATGAGCGTGCTGGAACTGGATCGCCTCGACCTCAGCCGCCATTCGGCGCAGGCGCCGGTGGTGACGATCGATCCGGACAATCTGGCCTACGTGATCTACACCTCCGGTTCCACCGGCAATCCGAAAGGCGTCAGCGTCACCCACGGGCCGCTGGCAATGCACTGCCTGGCCATCGGTGAGCGCTATGAAATGCGCGACAGCGATTGCGAATTCCACTTCATGTCGTTCGCCTTCGACGGCGCCCATGAGCGTTGGCTGACAAGCCTGACCCACGGCGGCTCGCTGCTGATCCGCGACGACAGCCTGTGGACGCCGGAGCAAACCTACAACGCGATGATCGAGCACGGCGTGACCGTGGTCGCGTTCCCGCCGGTGTACCTGCAACAACTGGCCGAGCACGCCGAACGCGTGGGCAATCCGCCGAAGGTGCGCATCTACTGCTTCGGCGGCGATGCGGTGCCGAACGCGAGTTTCGAGCGAGTCAAACGTGCGCTGAACCCGGAATACATCATCAACGGCTACGGCCCGACCGAAACCGTGGTCACGCCGCTGATCTGGAAGGCCGGTCGCGATGTGCCGTGCGGCGCCGCGTATGCACCGATCGGCAGCCGCATCGGCGACCGCAGCGCCTACGTGCTCGACGCCGATCTGAACCTGTTGCCGCAAGGCATGGCCGGCGAGCTGTATCTGGGTGGCAGCGGCGTGGCCCGTGGTTACCTGAATCGTCCGGCGATGACCGCCGAGCGCTTTGTCGCGGACCCGTTCAGCGCAACCGGTGGCGTGCTGTACCGCACCGGCGACCTGGTGCGCCAGCGTGCCGACGGCACCTTCGATTATTTGGAACGCATCGACAACCAGGTGAAGATCCGTGGTTTCCGTATCGAACTGGGCGAGATCGAAGCCAGCCTGCAAGCGCTCGACGGCGTGCGCGAAGCGGTGGTCGTGGCCCAGGAAAGCGCCGGCAGCAAACGGCTGGTGGCGTACGTGGTCGGCGACTCGCAACAGGCGGATTTCGCCGAGCAACTGCGGGCGCAACTCAAGGCCAGCCTGCCGGCGCACATGGTCCCGGCCTACGTGCTGACCCTTGAGCGCATGCCGCTGACGCCGAACGGCAAACTCGATCGCAAGAACCTGCCCAAGCCTGATGTCAGCCAATTGCAGCAATCTTATGTGGCGCCGCAAAGCGCGCTTGAGCAGCAACTGGCAACCATCTGGCAGGACGTGCTGAAGCTGGAACGCGTCGGCCTGACCGACAACTTCTTCGAGCTGGGTGGCGATTCGATCATCTCGATCCAGGTGGTCAGCCGCGCCCGTCAGGCCGGGTTGCGCTTCACGCCGAAAGACCTGTTCCAGCACCAGACCATTCAGGCACTGGCCAATGTGGTGCAGACCGGCGAGCCGGTGCAGCAGATCGATCAGCGCCCGGTGACCGGTGAAACCGCGTTGCTGCCGATTCATCAGTGGTTCTTCGCCCAGCCGATTCCCGATCGTCATCACTGGAACCAGTCGGTAATGCTCAAAACGGCGCAGCCGTTGGACGCGGTTGTGCTTGAGCAGGCACTGGATGCGCTGGTCGTGCATCACGACAGCCTGCGCCTGGACTTCGCCGAGCAAACGCAGGGCTGGACGGCGCAGTACCGTGACGTTGAAACCCAGGCCGGTGAAACCGTGCTGTGGCAAGTCGAGGTCGCCGATCTGGCGGCGCTTGAGGTGGTGGGTAATCAGGCTCAGCGCAGCCTGCAACTGAGCGGCGGTTCGCTGATCCGTGCGGTGCTGGCGAACCTGGCCGATGGCAGCCAGCGCCTGTTGCTGGCGGTTCATCACCTGGTGGTGGATGGCGTGTCGTGGCGGATTCTGTTCGAAGACCTTCAAAGCGCTTACCGACAGATCCAGTCGGGGGCGGCCGTGCAGCTGCCGGCCAAGACCAGCGCCGTGAAAGCCTGGACCGAAGCGTTGCAGGACTACGCCGGCAGTGCGCCGCTGCAAGCCGAACTGAGCTTCTGGCAGCAACAACTGCAAGGCGCGTCGAACGCATTGCCGTGCGACAACCCGCAGGGCGGCCAGCAACATTGCCAGGCGCTGGCGATTCGCACGCCGCTGGACAAGACCCTGACCCGCCAATTGCTGCAAGAGGCCCCGGCGGCCTATCGCACCCAGGTCAACGATTTGCTGTTGACCGCCCTGGCGCGGGTGATGGTGCGCTGGACCGGTGACGACAATGTGCTGGTGCAACTGGAAGGGCACGGTCGTGAAGACCTGTTCGACCACGTCGACCTGACCCGCACCGTGGGCTGGTTCACCAGCCTGTTCCCGGCAAAACTGACCCCGACCGCTGACCTCGGCGCCTCGCTGAAACAGATCAAGGAACAGCTGCGGGCGATCCCGAACAAAGGCATCGGTTTTGGTGCGCTGGCGCACCTGGGTGACGACCACGCCCGGGCCACCCTGCAAGCGCTGCCGACGCCGCGCCTGACCTTCAACTATCTGGGCCAGTTCGACGGCAGTTTCGATGCCGGCGATGAAGCGCTGTTCGTGCCGACCAGCGAATCCGGCGGCGAAGAAGTGAATATGCAAGGCCCGCTGGGCAGCCCGCTGGCCCTCGATGGCAAGGTGTTCAACGGCGAGCTGGACCTGAGCTGGACCTTCAGCCGCGAGATGTTCGAACCGGCGACCATCCAGCGTCTGGCTGACGATTACCTGCAAGAGCTGACCGCGCTGATCGCCCATTGCTGCGACAGCGCCAACCGTGGCGTGACCCCGTCGGACTTCCCGCTGGCGACCCTGACCCAGGCCCAACTCGACGTGCTGGCACCACAGCCGCAGACCATCGACGACATCTACCCGCTGTCGCCGATGCAGCAGGGCATGCTGTTCCACACCTTGCTCGAACACGGCAACGGCGACTACATCAACCAGATGCGTCTGGACGTCGATGGCGTCGACCCGCAGCGTTTCCGCGCCGCGTGGCAAGCGGTGGTGGATGCCCATGACATCCTGCGTACCGGTTTCGTCTGGCAGGGCGATCTGGAGCAGCCGGTGCAAGTGGTGCAGCGTCAGCTCGACGTGCCGTTCCGCGTACTCGACTGGAACGGCCAGCCCGACCTCGATGCCGCGCTGAAAAAACTTGCCGATGAAGAACGTGCCCAAGGCCTAGATCTGACCCGCGCACCGTTGCTGCGGCTGGTGCTGGTACGCATCGCTGAAAACCGTCATCACCTGATCTACACCAACCATCACATCCTGATGGATGGCTGGAGCAGCGCGCAGTTGCTCGGCGAAGTGTTGCAGCATTACAGCGGCGAAGCGGTGCCGCGTCCGACCGGGCGTTACCGCGATTACATCGCCTGGCTGCAGCGTCAGGACGCCGCGACCGCTGAAGCCTACTGGCTGGCAGCACTGGGCAATCTGCAAGAGCCGACGCGTCTGGCCGATGCCATTGCGCGGCCGAATGCCGGTCTGCCGAGCGTCGGTTATGGCGATCATTTCCAGGTGCTCGATGCCGGTCTGACTCAGCGTCTGGGCGAGTTTGCCCGGGCCTCGAAAGTCACCGTCAACACGTTGGTGCAAGCCGCCTGGCTGCTGCTGTTGCAGCGCTACACCGGCAAGGATTGCGTGGCGTTCGGCGCCACCGTCGCCGGGCGTCCGGCGGATCTGCCGGGGGCCGAGCAGCAGGTCGGTCTGTTCATCAACACCTTGCCGGTGATCGCCGCGCCACAAGCGCAGCAGAGCCTGGCCAGCTGGCTGCAAGGCGTGCAGGCGCAGAACCTGGCGCTGCGCGAGTTCGAGCACACGCCGCTGGCGCAGATCCAGCGCTGGGCCGGGCAGGGCGGTGACGCGCTGTTCGACAGCCTGATGGTGTTCGAGAACTACCCGATTGCCGAGGCATTGGAGCAAGGCGCGCCGCAGGGCTTGCGATTCGGTCCGGTGGAGAACCACGAGCAGACCAACTATCCGTTGACCCTGCTGGTGCATCTGGGCGCCGAACTGTCGGTGCACTTCAGCTACCAGCACGACCGTTTTGCCGACGTCTGCGTGGCGCAACTCGGCGCGCATTTGCAGCGTTTGCTTGAGCAGATGACCGAGGCGGGCGAGCGTTCGCTCAGCCAATTGCGTCTGATCGAAACGGCGCCGGTTGCCACCGATTTCGTCACCGAATTGTGCATCCACCAGCGCATCGCCCGTCAGGTCGCCGCGACCCCGGATGCACTGGCCGTGACCTTCGCCGACACGCAACTGACCTACGCCGAACTGGACGCCCGGGCCAACCCTCTGGCGCACAAACTGATCGAACTCGGCGTGGGCCCGGAAGTGCGGGTGGGCGTGGCGTTGCCGCGTTCCGAGCAGTTGCTGATTGCACTGCTGGCGGTGCTCAAGGCTGGCGGCGCCTACGTGCCGCTGGACCCGGATTACCCGGCCGACCGCTTGGCCTACATGCTCGAAGACAGCCGCGCACGAGTGCTGCTGACTGAGCAAGAACTGGCGGCAACACTGACCGTGCCGTCCGACACGCAAGTGTTGTTGCTGGATCAGATCGTGCTGGATGCCTATTCGGCTCAGGCACCGCAAACCGCCGTGACCCCGGACAACCTCGCCTACGTGATCTACACCTCCGGTTCCACCGGCAAGCCGAAAGGCGTGGCGATTGCCCATCGCAACGTCATGGCGTTGATCGACTGGTCGGCGAAGGTCTACCGCCGCGAAGACATTCAAGGCGTGCTGGCCTCGACCTCGGTGTGCTTCGACCTGTCGGTGTGGGAGCTGTTTGTGACCCTGGCCAACGGCGGTTCGCTGATCATCGCCCGCAACGCGCTGGAACTGCCGCAACTACCGGCCCGCGATCAGGTGCGCCTGATCAACACCGTGCCGTCGGCGATCAACGCGTTGCAGCGCGCCGGGCAGATTCCGCCGGGTGTGCGGATCATCAACCTGGCGGGCGAGCCGCTCAAGCAAGGGCTGGTGGACGCGCTTTATCAGCAGTCGACGGTCGAGCATGTCTACGACCTGTACGGCCCGTCGGAAGACACCACTTACTCGACCTGGACCCGCCGCACCGCCGGTGGTCAGGCGCGTATTGGTCGGGCGCTGGATCACTCCGGCAGTCACTTGCTCGATGCCGATCTGCAAGCGGTGCCGCACGGCGTGTCGGCCGAGTTGTACCTGTCCGGTGCCGGTGTCACTCGCGGTTACCTGGGCAAAGCGGCGATGACCGCCGAGAAGTTCGTGCCCAATCCGTTCGCCCGCAACGGCGAGCGTCTCTACCGCACCGGCGACTTGATTCGTCAGCGCGAGGACGGCGAGTTGGAGTACATGGGCCGGATCGACCATCAGGTGAAAATCCGTGGTTTCCGTATCGAACTCGGCGAAATCGAAGCGCGACTGCTGGCGCAACCGGGCATCAGCGAGGCGGCCGTGCTGGCTGTCGAGGCCGAGGGCGGCGCGCAACTGGTGGCCTACGTGGTCGCTCCACAACTGGACGTGTACGACGGTGAAGCGCAGCGCCAACTGCGCGACGGACTAAAGACTGGCCTCAAGTCTTCGTTACCTGACTACATGATTCCCGCGCACCTGCTGTTCCTTGAGCAGTTGCCCCTGACCCCCAACGGCAAGCTCGACCGCAAGGCGCTGCCGGCGGTGGATGCCAGCCAGATGCAGGCCGCGTATGTCGCGCCGCAATCGGAGCTCGAGCAACAGGTCGCGGCAATCTGGCAGCAAGTGCTCACCGTGGAACGCATCGGTCTGAACGATCACTTCTTCGAACTCGGCGGGCACTCGCTGCTGGCGGTCAATGTCGTGTCGCGCATCGCCCTGGAACTGGGCCTGACGCTGACGCCGCAACTGCTATTCCAGCACCCCGTCCTGAGCGACTTTGTCGCTCACCTCCATACAGGAGGCGGGGCAATCAACGAACAGAAACTGAACAAGCTGGAAGCCCTGCTTGACGATATGGAGGAGTTCTGATGGACACGAGTGTTGCTTTGAGGATTGCCAAGCGCTTTATCACTCTGCCGCTGGACAAACGTAAGCTCTACCTGGAAAAGATGCTCGAAGAGGGCGTCTCGCCGGCCAACCTGCCGATTCCGGAAACTCGCTCAAGCTTCGAGGCGATCCCGCTGTCCTACGCCCAGGAACGCCAGTTGTTCCTGTGGCAGATGGACCCGCACAGCACCGCGTACCACATTCCCAGCGCCCTGCGGTTGAAGGGCCGGCTGGATGTCGCGGCGCTGGAGCGCAGTTTCAACGCCGTGGTCGCCCGCCACGAAAGCCTGCGCACCACGTTCGTCGAGCAGGGTGAAACCTTCTGCCAGAAGGTTCACGCGCAGATGCCGTTGAGCATCACGGTCGAGACGCTGGCGTCCGGTCTGGACGCCGACGCTGCGATCAAGGCTTTCGTCGAACAGGAAACCGCGCGTCCGTTCAATCTGCAACAGGGCCCGTTGCTGCGGGTGTCGTTGCTCAAGGTCGGCGAAGACGACCACGTGCTGGCGCTGATCCAGCACCACATCATCTCCGATGGCTGGTCGATGCAAGTGCTGGTCGGCGAGCTGATCAAGCATTACGCCGCCGACACCAGCGGTCAGTCCCTGAGCCTGCCGCCGCTGGACGTGCAATACGCCGACTACGCGATCTGGCAGCGCCACTGGCTGGAGGCCGGCGAGCGTGAGCGGCAGCTGAAGTACTGGATCGACACCCTCGGCGGCGAACAGCCGGTGCTGGAGTTGCCGATCGATCATCCGCGCCCGGCGGTGCAAAGCTTCCGTGGCGCGCGCCTCGATCTGAACCTGCCGACCGCACTGGGCGATGCCCTCAAGCAACTGGCCCAGCGCGAGGGCGCGAGCCTGTTCATGGTGCTGCTGGCATCGTTCCAGGCTTTGCTGCACCGCTACAGCGGCCAGTCACAGATCCGCGTCGGTGTGCCGACCGCCAACCGTAACCGGGTGGAAACCGAAGGCCTGATCGGCTTCTTCGTCAACACCCAGGTGCTGAGCGCGGACGTCCACGGGCAACTGCCGTTCAATCAATTGCTGGCCCAGGTCAAGCAATCGGCGATGGCCGCCCAGGCCCATCAGGATCTGCCGTTCGAGCAACTGATCGAAGCCCTGCAACCGGAACGCAGCCTGAGCCACAGCCCGGTGTTCCAGGTGATGTACAACCACCAGGCGGTCAACGACCAGACCCAGCGTCAGAGCCAGGTGCAACTGCCGCAACTGAGCGTCGAGGACATCGTCTGGGAAGGCCGCACTGCGCAGTTCGACCTGACCCTCGGCACCTACGAATCCAGCGAAGGCGTGGCGGCGGAACTGACTTACGCCACCGACCTGTTCAAGCCCGAAACCATCGAGCGTCTGGCACGCCACTGGCTGAACCTGCTGCACGGCATCGTTGCCGCGCCGAGCCAGCGTGTCGGCGAACTACCGCTGCTGGAAACCACCGAACATCAAGTGTTGTTGCAGGACTGGAAGCGCGTGGTCGATCACGCCGCGCCGGCGCCGTGCGTGCAGCAACGCATCGCCCTGCAAGCCGGGAAAACGCCTGACGCCACCGCGCTGATCATCGGCGAGGACGTGTTGACTTACGGCGAGTTGAACGCCCGCGCCAACCAGCTCGCGCACAAGCTGATCGAACTGGGCGTCGGCCCGGATCGACTGGTCGGCATCGCGGTCGAGCGCAGCGTCGAAATGATCGTCGGCCTGCTGGCGATCCTCAAGGCCGGCGGCGCTTATGTGCCGCTGGACCCGGCGTATCCGGAAGATCGTCTGGCCTACATGATCGAGGACAGCGGCATTGAATTGCTGCTGACCCAGTCGCACTTGCAGACGCTGCTGCCGATCCCGGCCAGCCTTGCCACGGTGTTGCTGGATCAACCGCAGGACTGGCTCGCGGCATACCCGACCACCGCGCCTGACGTGGCCGTGAACGGCGAGCATCTGGCCTACACGATTTACACCTCCGGCTCGACCGGCAAGCCTAAAGGCGTGATGGTCCGTCACGCAGCCCTGAGCAACTTCGTCGCGAGCATGGTCGAGCAACCGGGCATCGCTGCGGCGGATCGCATGCTGTCGCTGACCACCTTCTCGTTCGATATTTTCGGCCTGGAAATCTACGGCCCGTTGCTGGCCGGCGCCGCTGTGGTGTTGACCGGCAAGGACGTGCATCAGGACCCGCAAGCGGTGCTCGAACTGATCGACCGCCACGGCGTGACCATGCTGCAAGCCACACCTTCGACCTGGCGCATGCTGCTGGACAACGAACACGCCGCGATTCTCGACGGCCGCACCTTCCTGTGTGGCGGTGAAGCGCTGCCTCAGGAACTGGCGCAACGCATGCTGGCGCGCTCGCCGAAAGTCTGGAACCTTTACGGCCCGACCGAAACCACGATCTGGTCGGCGCTGCATCCGCTGAGCGTGGACAACAGCCGTCCATTCCTCGGCAAACCGATCGATAACACGGCGCTGTACATCCTCGGCAGCGATCTGGAGCTCAATCCGCTCGGCGCGCCGGGCGAGCTGCTGATCGGTGGCGGTGGCCTGGCGCGGGGTTACTTCCAGCGTCCTGCGCTGACCGCCGAACGCTTTGTGCCGGATCCGTTCTCGACCACCGGCGAGCGTCTGTATCGCACCGGCGACCTGACCCGTTACCGCGCTGAAGGCGTGATCGAGTACATCGGGCGGATCGACCATCAGGTGAAAATCCGTGGTTTCCGTATCGAGCTGGGCGAAATCGAGGCGCGCCTGCTGGCGCTCGACAGCGTGCGCGAAACCGTGGTCGTCGCTCAGGACGGCCCGACCGGCCCGCAACTGGTGGGCTACGTGGTGCCAGCGTCCGGTGAAGTGCTGGATGCCGATGGCGAAACCGCGTTGCGCGCTGCACTGAAGGCCAGCCTCAAGGCTGAGCTGCCGGAATACATGGTGCCGGCGCACTTGCTGTTCCTCGCACAACTGCCGCTGACCCCCAACGGCAAAGTCGACCGCAAGGCCTTGCCGGCGCCCGACGCCAGCCAGTTGCAATCAACTTACATTGCGCCGCAGACCGCCACCCAGCACACCGTCGCCGAAATCTGGCAAACGGTACTGAAACTGGAGCAAGTGGGGCTGGGCGACAACTTCTTCGAACTCGGCGGCCATTCGCTGCTGGTGACCCAGGTCGTCTCGCGAGTGCGTCAGGCGCTCAACGTGCAAGTGCCGCTGCGCACCCTGTTCGAACATAGCACGCTGGTGGATTTCGTCGCCGCCCTCGGCGTCGAGCAGGCACATCAAGAGCCGCCGATTGTTGCGTTGCCGCGTCTGCAACCGCTGACGCTGTCTTACGCTCAGGAACGTCAGTGGTTCCTCTGGCAACTGGAGCCGACCAGCACCGCTTACCACGTGCCGGCCGCACTGCGCCTGCGCGGTGAACTGGACCTGCCGGCGCTGCAGCGCAGCTTTGATGCGCTGATCGCCCGCCACGAATCCCTGCGCACCTGCTTTGTCGAGGAGCAGGGCCAGACCCTGCAAGTGATCCAGGCTCAGGCATCGCTGGACATCGCCGTCGAAACCATCGACCGAGAGCTGGACGATTCCGCGCTGCAAGCCCTGGTCGCTGCCGAAACCCTGCACCTGTTCGACTTGCAGAAAGGCCCGCTGCTGCGGGTCAAGCTGCTGCGTCTGGCCGCCGATGACCACGCACTGATCATCACCTTGCACCACATCGTCTCCGATGGCTGGTCGATGGGCATCATGGTCAACGAGCTGGTGGCGTTGTATGCCGCGCACAGCGAAGGCAAGACCGCGCCGTTGCCGGCATTGCCGGTGCAGTACGCCGACTACGCCGTGTGGCAGCGCCAGTGGATGGACGCCGGTGAACGCGAGCGCCAACTGAGCTACTGGACCGCGCAACTGGGCGATGGCGATCAGCCGTTGCTGGAACTGCCGACTGACCGTCCGCGTCCACCGGAGCAAAGCTACCGGGGCGCGCGTCAGGACATCCCGCTGAGCGCCGAACTGGCCGCCGGCCTCAAGCAGGTCGCACAACGAGAAAACGTCACTCTGTTCGCGCTGCTGCTGGCGTCGTTCCAGACCCTGCTGCATCGCTACAGCGGTCAGGCCGACATTCGCGTCGGCGTGCCGGTGGCCAACCGTAACCGGGTCGAGACCGAAGGCCTGATCGGCTTCTTCGTCAACACTCAAGTGCTGAAGGCCGAGTTCGACAGCCAGCAGACGTTCCGCAGCCTGTTGCAGCAAGTGAAAAACACCGTGCTCGGTGCTCAGGCCCATCAAGACCTGCCATTCGAGCAACTGGTCGATGCGCTGCAACCGGAACGCAGCCTGAGCCACAGTCCGCTGTTCCAGGTGCTGCACAATCACCAGAGCCAGGCTCGTCAGGCCGAAGGCGCGACGCGTCTGTCGAAGATCGAGATCGAAGGCCTGAGCTGGGTCTCGCACACCGCGCAGTTCGATCTGACCCTCGACACTTTCGAATCGGCGGACAACGTCTGGGCCGAACTGACTTACGCCACCGACCTGTTCGACGCGGCGACCATGGAACGTCTGGCGCAACACTGGACGAATCTGCTGCACGGCATCGTCGCCGATTGCGCCCAGCGCATCGCCGAGCTGCCGCTGCATGAGGCGGCCGAGCGTCAGGCCACGCTGTTGCAATGGAACCCGGCCGTGGCCGATTTCCCGAGCGAGGCGTGCCTGCATCAATTGATCGAAGCGCAGGCTGCGCGTGCGCCGCACGCGGTGGCTGTGACCTACGGCGAACAGAGCCTGAGCTACTTTGAGCTCAACAGCCGCGCCAACCAGTTGGCCCACAAGCTGATTGCCAGCGGTGTCGGGCCGGACGTACGTGTCGGTCTGGCGGTGGAGCGCAGCCTGGAAATGCTCGTCGGCCTGCTGGCGATTCTCAAGGCCGGCGGCGCCTATGTGCCGCTCGACCCGACGTATCCGGAAGATCGTCTGGCCTACATGATCGGCGACAGCGGTATCGGCCTGCTGCTGACCCAGAGTCATCTGCTCGGCCGTCTGCCGGTGCCGGATTCGGTGCGCAGCGTGATGCTCGATCAGGAGCGCGACGGCCTCGAAGGTTACAGCGACGCCAACCCGCAGGTGTGCATGAGCCCGGACAACCTGGCTTACGTGATTTACACCTCCGGTTCAACCGGCCAGCCAAAAGGCACCTTGCTCGCCCATCACAACGTGCTGCGCCTGTTCAAGGCCACCGATGCCTGGTTCGATTTCGGCCCGCAGGATGTCTGGAGCCTGTTCCATTCCTACGCGTTCGACTTCTCGGTCTGGGAGATCTTCGGAGCGCTGCTGTACGGCGGCAAACTGGTGGTCGTGCCGTACGAGACCAGCCGGTCGCCGGAAGATTTCTACGGCCTGCTGTGCCGTGAAGGGATCACCGTCCTCAACCAGACGCCGTCGGCGTTCAAGCAACTGATGCAAGTGGCGTGCGCCCCGGAACACGCGGCGGCGCAACCGGCCCTGCGTTACGTGGTGTTCGGCGGCGAGGCGCTGGAGGTCAAGAGCCTGCGCCCATGGTTCGAGCGCTTCGGCGATCAGGCCCCGCAACTGATCAACATGTACGGCATCACCGAAACCACGGTCCACGTGACCTACCGGCCGATCTCACTGGCCGATCTGCAACGCGACGCCAGCAGCCCGATCGGCGAGCCGATTCCGGACTTGTCCTGGTACTTGCTCGACGGCAACCTGAATCCGGTGGCCAAGGGTTGTATCGGCGAGCTGTACGTCGGTCGTGCCGGTCTGGCCCGGGGTTATCTGAACCGTCCGGACTTGACCACGCTGCGCTTCATTCCCGATCCGTTTGCCGCCGATGGCGGGCGTCTGTACCGCACCGGTGACCTGGCGCGCTATCGCGCCGACGGCGTGATCGAATACATCGGCCGGATCGACCATCAGGTGAAGATTCGCGGCTTCCGCATCGAACTCGGCGAGATCGAAGCGCAGCTGCTCGAACAAACTGCCGTGCGTCAGGCCGTGGTGCTGGCGCAGCCGGGCCTCAGTGGTCAGCAACTGGTGGCGTACCTGGTGCCGAGCGACGCTGCATTGCTCGATGCCGACACTGCCGAACAGGGCCAATGGCGTGACAGCGTGCGGGCCGCGCTCAAGGAAAACCTGCCGGATCACATGATCCCGGCGCACTTGCTGCTGCTCGAACAATTGCCGCTGACCGCCAACGGCAAACTCAACCGCAGTGCCTTGCCGTCGCCGGATGCGAGTCAGGCGCAGCAGGCGTATCAGGCACCGCAAAGCGAACTGGAACAGCGCCTGGCCGAGATCTGGCAGGACGTGCTGAAACTGCCGCAGGTCGGTCTGAACGACAACTTCTTCGAGCTGGGCGGCGATTCGATCATCTCGATTCAAGTGGTCAGCCGCGCCCGTCAGGCCGGCATCCGTCTGAACCCCAAAGACCTGTTCCAGCACCAGACCGTGCAGCGTCTGGCACTGGTCGCGCAGCTCGGTGACAGCGAGTCGACCATCGATCAGCAACCGGTCACCGGCCCGGCGTTGCTGTTGCCGATCCAGCAGCAGTTCTTCGAGGACGAAATTCCCGAGCGTCACCACTGGAACCAGTCGGTGCTGCTCAAACCGCGTCAGCCGCTGGCGGCCGAAAGGGTCGAGCAAGCGTTGCGTGCACTGGTCATTCATCACGATGCCTTGCGCTTGAGCTTCAGTCAGCAGGGCAGCGTCTGGCAGGCCCAACACCTGTCGGTCGACGCGTTGCCGCAAGACCTGCTCTGGCAGGAAGATATTGCCGACATCGCGGATCTTGAAGCCTTGGGCAACCGCGCCCAGCGCAGCCTCGACCTGCAAAACGGCCCGCTACTGCGGGCGGTGCTGGCGAATCTGGCCGACGGCAGTCAACGTCTGCTGCTGGTGATCCATCACCTGGCGGTGGACGGCGTTTCGTGGCGGATTCTGCTGGAAGACCTGCAAACCGCGTATCAGCAAGCCACCAGCGGTCAGGCCCTGAGTCTGCCGGCCAAGACCAGTGCCTTCAAGGACTGGAGCGAACACTTGCAGCGCTACGCCAACAGCCCGGCGTTGCAGGAAGAACTGGCGTACTGGCAGGCCTGCCTGAGCGACGTCAGCACCGATCTGCCGTGCAAGCGTCTCGACGCCGGCCAGCAGAATCGTCTGGCGCAAACCGTGCAGACTCGCCTCAGCGCGGAGCTGACCCGGCAACTGCTGCAAGAAGCCCCGGCGGCCTATCGCACCCAGGTCAACGATTTGCTGCTGACCGCGCTGGCCCGAGTGATCGGGCGCTGGAGCGGGCAGTCGTCGACCCTGATTCAACTGGAAGGTCATGGTCGCGAAGAGCTGTTCGATGGCGTCGACCTGACCCGTACCGTGGGCTGGTTCACCAGCCTGTTCCCGGTGCGTCTGACCCCGGCCGAAGGCGCGGGCGACTCGATCAAGCGGATCAAGGAACAGCTGCGCTCGATCCCGAACAAGGGCATCGGTTTCGGCGCGCTGCGTCACCTCGGTGATGCCGACGCGCAAAGCAGCTTGCAGGCGTTGCCGACCCCGCGCATCACCTTCAACTACCTCGGTCAGTTCGACGGCAGTTTCGAAGCCGATGACGGCGCACTGTTCGCGCCGGCCCCGGACAATGCCGGCCTGGAACAAAGCCCGGATGCGCCGCTGGGCAACTGGCTGACCCTCAACGGTCAGGTGTATGGCGGTGAGTTGAGCGTCGGCTGGACGTTCAGCGAAGAACGCTTCGACAGCGCCACCATTGAAGCGCTGGCCCGCGACTACGCCGATGAACTCGCCGCGCTGATTGGCCACTGCCTGACCCCGGGCGTGGAAGGCCTGACCCCGTCGGACTTCCCGCTGGCGGGTCTGACTCAGGCGCAGCTCGACGGTTTGCCGACTGCGCCGCGTCTGGTCGAAGACATTTATCCACTGTCGCCGATGCAGCAGGGCATGTTGTTCCACACCCTCTACGCGCAGCAGTCGGGCGATTACATCAACCAGATGTGCGTGGCCGTGGACGGTTTGCAGGTCGAGCGTTTCCGCGAGGCCTGGCAAGCGGCGATGGACAGCCATGACGTGCTGCGCAGCGGTTTCGTCTGGGAAGGTGATCTGCCCCATGCGCTGCAAGTGGTGCACAAGGGGTTGCAGGTGCCGTTCAGCGTGCTCGACTGGCGTGAGCGCAGTGACCTGGAACAGGCCCTGAGCGAGCTGGAACGTGCGCAGCGTCAGCAAGGTTTTGACCTGCACGCGGCGCCGTTGCTGCGGTTGGTGGTGGTGCGGGTGGCAGCCGAGCGCTTCCATCTGATTTACACCTCGCACCACATTCTGATGGACGGCTGGAGCAACTCGCAGTTGCTCGGCGAAGTCCTGCAGCGCTACCACGGCCAGGCGCCGGTGAGCGGTGCCGGGCGCTATCGCGATTACATCCAGTGGCTGGCGCAGCAGGATGCGCAGGTCACGGAGCAATTCTGGAAGGGCCAGTTGGCTGACTTCGACATGCCGACCTATCTGGCCGATGCGGTGCCGCACAGCGCGGACAGCTCGGTGGCAGGTCAGGGCGAGCACCTGCTCACGCTCGACAGTCGCGCGACCGCTGAACTCAACCGTTTTGCCCGCGTGCAAAAGGTCACGGTCAACACACTGGTGCAGGCAGCGTGGCTGTTGCTGTTGCAGCGCTACACCGGGCAGGACACGGTCGCGTTCGGCGCCACGGTGTCGGGTCGTCCGGCGCAGTTGAGCGGCGTCGAAGGTCAGATCGGCCTGTTCATCAACACCTTGCCGATCATCGCCAGCCCCCGTGCCGAACAGCCATTGTCGCAATGGCTGCAACAGGTGCAGGCGCAGAATCTGTTGCTGCGCGAGCAGGAACACACGCCGCTGTTCGACATTCAGCGCTGGGCCGGGCAGAGCGGGGAGGCGTTGTTCGACAACATTCTGGTGTTCGAGAACTACCCGATTGCCGAAGCCTTGCAGCAGGCCGCATCGGATGACCTGCGCTTCGGCGAGGTCGACCGCTACGAGCAGACCAACTATCCGCTGACGTTGATGGTCAACCTCGACCAGCAACTGACCGTGCATTTCAGCTATCAGCGCACAAGCTTTGCTGCCGAGACCGTGGTCAAACTGGCCGCGCAGCTGCAACAGCTGCTGACGCGCCTCGACCTCAGCGCCGAAGGCTGCCTGGGCGAATGGAACCTGCTGGAAGCGGCGGACGAGCAACGGATCGTGCATGACTGGAATCCGGTCGAGGCCAACCCCCTCGAGGCGCTGTGCATCCACCAGGCCATCGAGCGTCAGGTGGCTGCCCAGCCGGACGCGCGGGCCGTGACCTTCGGTCATCAGTCGTTCACTTATGCCGACATCGACACCCGGGCCAATCGCCTGGCTCACCGTTTGATCGACTGCGGAGTCGGCCCGGAAGTGCGGGTCGGCGTGGCCATGCAGCGTTCCGATCAACTGTTGGTGGCGCTGCTGGCGGTGCTCAAGGCCGGTGGCACTTACGTGCCGCTCGACCCTGATTACCCGGCGGATCGGGTCGCTTACATGCTCGAAGACAGCCGCGCCCGGGTGCTGCTGACTGAAACCGAGGTGGCTGCGATTCTGACGGTCGGTGGCGATACGCAAGTGTTGCTTCTGGATCAACTCGACCTGTCGACCAACAGCGCGATTGCGCCGGTCACGGACGTGTGCGCGGACAATCTCGCTTACGTGATCTACACCTCCGGTTCCACCGGCAAGCCGAAGGGCGTTTCGATCACCCACAGCAACGTGATGGCGCTGAGCGACTGGTCGAAAAACACTTACAGCCGCGATGACATTCAAGGCGTGCTGGCTTCGACCTCGGTCTGTTTCGACCTGTCGGTGTGGGAGCTGTTTGTCACCCTGGCCAACGGCGGCTCGCTGATCATCGCCCGCAACGCCCTTGAACTGCCGCAACTGCCGGCCCGCGATCAGGTGCGCCTGATCAATACCGTGCCGTCGGCGATCAATGCCTTGCAGGACGCCGGCGACATTCCGGCGGGTGTGCGGCTCATCAACCTGTGCGGCGAAGCGCTGAAGCAGAATCTGGTGGACCTGCTTTACAAACAGGCGAGCATCGAAGACGTCATCGACCTGTACGGGCCGTCGGAAGACACCGTTTATTCCACCTGGACCCGTCGTGAGGCGGGTGGCACGGCCAACATTGGCCGGGCGATGGCGCGCACCGCCAGTTACGTGCTGGGCGGCGATCTGCAACCGGCGCCACTGGGCGTGTCGGCCGAGCTTTACCTGGCCGGTGCCGGCCTCAGCCGAGGCTATCTGGGCCGGGCGGCCATGACCGCCGAGAAGTTCGTGCCCAACCCGTTCGCCGGCCATGGCGAGCGCATGTACCGCACCGGCGACCTGACCCGTTATCAGGCCGACGGCACCTTGCAGTACGTCGGGCGTATCGACCATCAGGTGAAGGTGCGCGGTTTCCGTATCGAGCTGGGTGAAATCGAGGCCCGTCTGTTGCAGATCGAGCGTGTCAGCCAGGCACTCGTGGTCGCGCAACCGATCGCTTCCAGCCATCAACTGGTGGCGTACGTGGTGATGGACGACGCGGCCGTGGTGAGCGCCGATGCCGCCGCGCAAACCTTGCTGCGCGAAGCGTTGAAGACGCAGCTCAAGGCGAACCTGCCGGACTACATGATCCCGGCGCACCTGTTGTTCCTCGCCAGCCTGCCGCTGACGCCGAACGGCAAGATCGATCGCAAGGCCTTGCCGAGTGTCGAGAGTGTGGTTTCGGCCGGGGACTTCGTGGCGCCGGTCGGTGAGCTGGAACAGCAGATCGCAGCGATCTGGCAGAACGTGCTGGAACTCGATCAGGTGAGCCGCGAAGACCACTTCTTCGAGCTGGGCGGGCATTCGTTGCTGGCCACGCAGGCGGTGTCGCGTTTGCGTCAGTTGAGCACCGGCTCGCTGGGTCTGCGGGATCTGTTCAACCATCCGCGCCTCAAGGATCTGGCGGCGTGGATGAGTCAGGCCCAGGCGCCGACGGCTGCCGACGCTGGCAGCCAGGCCTTGCCGCTCAAGGCCTTTGGCGCCAAGTCGACGGCACCGTTGTCGCTGGTGCAGCGCCGTTTGTGGGTCGCCGAGCAGTTGTCCGGCGGCAGTTCGGCGTACGGCATGCCGCTGGCCTTGCGCCTGCGCGGCGAGCTGTCGACCGAGCGGTTCATCAGCAGCTTCGCCGAAGTGGTGCGCCGTCATGAGGTGCTGCGTACCGCTTACTCCCAGGACGATGAAGGTGACCCGATCGCCTTGATCGCCGAGCAGGTCGACGTCGATTTCCCGGTGCTCGATCTGTCCGGTCTGTCGCGCAGTGCCCAGGAAGAGCAGGTGGCGCAGGCGGTGCTGGACAACGCGCACACGCCGATCGATCTGGAGCAGGCGCCGCTGTGGCGCGGGCGCATCCTGCACCTCTCGCCGACCGAACATGTGCTGCTGTTCTCGATGCACCACATCATCTCCGACGGCTGGTCGATGGGCGTGCTGGTCAACGAGCTGGTGCAGATCTACGAACTGAGCAAGGCGGGCGACCACACGCCGTTGCCGGCGCTGGACGTGCAGTACTCCGACTTCGCCCTGTGGCAACAGGAACTGGAGCGCGCAGGCGTTCTCGGTCAGCAGGCGGCTTACTGGAAAGACCGGCTCGACGGTTACAGCGGGCAGCTGAACCTGCCACTGGACAAGCCGCGCGGGGCGGTGGCGTCGTACGACGGCGATGCCGTGCAGTTCCGTCTGCCGGCGGATCTGAGCCAGGGCTTGCGCAAGGTGGCCACCGACGCCGGGGTGACGCTGTACAGCACGCTGCTGGCGTCGTTCCAGGTGCTGTTGCATCAGTTCAGCGGGGGTGACGATGTGCTGGTCGGCGCGGACGTCGCCGGGCGTGAGCAGCCGGAACTGGAGCGTCTGATTGGCTTCTTCGTCAACGTGTTGCCGCTGCGTTCGCGCTTCGAGGCGCACAGCGCGTTCTCGGACTTCCTGGCCCGCACGCAGGACAACCTGCTCGGTGCGCTGGAGCATCAGGACCTGCCGCTGGACATGATCGTCGAAAGCTGCGGCGTGCCGCGTCACAAGGGCATGAACCCGCTGGTGCAGGTGTTGTTCGTGATGAACAACCTGCCGGGGCGCACGCAATCGATGGGAGGCTTGAGCGTTGAACCGCTGGCGGCGTTGCAGACCCATTCTAAATTCGACATGGCATTGTTCGTTGACGAAGAAGAAGGGCAATTGCTGGGTAATTGGCAATTCGCCACAACCTTGTTCGGACACGAGCGCATTCAGTACCTGGTGAAGGCCTGGATAGCCCTGTTGGAACAGATCGTCGCTGATCAGGACATTCAATTGGGAGCTATCAGCATGCCAGTCGACAATTTCGCAGTGGCCGCCAAACCCGCTGCGCCCGGACCCAAGGCCGACAAACTGGGCAAGTTCCTCAAGCGCGGCGCCGCCCCGGTGGCCAAGGTTCGCCCGGCCCCGGTACGCGAATCGCTGATCGCGGCACCCCAGCCATTCCCGCTGCTGGTGGAGCCGAACGAGCCGCAACTGGACTTGATCGAATGGATCAAGAACAACCGGCCGCTGATCGAAGAAAAACTCGCCACCCACGCCGGCATCCTGTTCCGCGGTTTTGAACTCGATGGCATTCAGGGTTTCGAGGCGTTCGCCGAAGCGATTCAGCCGGGCCTGTACGGCCAGTACGGCGACCTGCCGAAGAAGGAGGGCGGCAAGAACACCTACCGCTCAACGCCGTACCCGGAACGCAAGATGATCCTGTTCCACAACGAGAGCTCCCACCAGGACCGCTGGCCGCGCAAGCAGATGTTCTATTGCGAGGTGGCCGCACCGGTGGGCGGTGCGACGCCGGTGGTGGATTGCCGGTTGATGTACGAAAAACTGCCGGCCGACCTGCGTGACAAGTTCGAGTCCAAGGGCCTGCTGTACGTGCGCACGTTCACCGACAACCTCGATGTGTCGTGGCAGCACTTCTTCAAGACCGAGGACCGCGCCGAAGTCGAAGCCCGTTGCCGGGCCGGCGGCATCGAGTGGCGCTGGCTGGACAACAACGAACTGCAAACCCGCACACCGGGGCCGGCGATCATTCGTCACCCGATCACGGGCGCCAAGTCGTTCTTCAATCAGGTGCAGTTGCACCACATCTACTGGCTGGAACCGGATGTGCGTGAGGACCTGTTGTCGATGTTCGGGCCCGAGCGCATGCCGCGTCACGTGTACTACGGCGACGGCACCCCGATCGAAGACGAAGTGATGCAGCGCATCGGCGATCTGTACGAAGAGTGCGCCGTGCGTTTCGACTGGCAGAAAGGCGACGCGATCCTGCTCGACAACATGCTCGTGGCCCATGCCCGTGATCCGTTCGAGGGGCCGCGCAAGATTGTCGTGGCGATGGGCGACATGTACGACCACAGCAGTCTTGAACGTGCGCCGGCCACCGGGCAAACCGCCCCGGGCGCAGTGAACACCGAGGAAACCGGAGCATGAACGAAGTCATGATGGACACGCAGGAAAGCGGATTCGCCCTGACGCCCGAGCAACAGGCGCTGCTGGAGCAACTGTCGAACACGGCGACCTGCGGTGAGGCCTTGCGCTGGTTGAGCGTGACCCTGGAGGGCGACCTCGATCCGCAACGCCTGCAGGCCGCTTTCGATACGCTGCTGGCGCAACAGCCGATGTTGCTGGCGCAATTGAGCAAGGTCGCCGGTTTCCACGGCCTGCGTCAGAACGCGATCCCGGTCGCCCGTTTTCCGCTGACGATTCAGGCAACCGAGCAGGGTGCCGAGGACGTTCAGGCGCAGATCGACGAGTCGATGGGCCGCGCTTTTGTGGTCGGCGAATCGGCGGGTGTTCAGGCGATGCTTTATCGACTGGCGCCGCAGCAATGGCAGTGCCTGATCGGTATCGCTCGCCACAGTGCCGATGCGCAATCGCTGCATCTGCTGCTGGAGCAGGTGCAGCAAGCCTACGCCGGTGCTGAGACTGCCGAAGACGAGGCACCGGGCGAGTTCAGTCAGTACCTGGAATGGCGCAGCGAAGTGGTGCTCGACGAAGACGCGACCACGGCGCGGGCTTATTGGCAGCAACAGCTGCAAGGTGCCCAGGTCGACATCGCCACCCCTTGGCTGGCCGCCCGCAGTGCAAGTCAGGCAGCGACCGGCGCCGACAAGCGCCTGTCACTGACGCTGCAACCGGCGCAACGCGCAGGTTTGCAGGCCCTGGCCGAGCAGCTCGGCCAGCCCGTCGCCACGCTGTTGCAAGGTGTGTGGTGGGTGTTGCTGGGCCGCTTGAGCGGGCTTGAGCAGGCACTGGTCGGTGTACGCCATGACAGCCGCAGCGACTATGAATACTTCGCCAGCGCCGTAGGGGTTTTCGAGAAAACCTTGCCGCTGTCGGTGTCGTTGCCGGCCGGCGCAGCCTTCAGCGACTGGCTGGTGGAACTGGCCGCAGGCCTCGAAGAACACCGCACCTGGCAGGAATACTGGACCCCGGATCTGGCGCCGGATGCAGCGCGCCCGGCCTACGGCTTTACCCTCGGCCAGGCCGGTCGCAGCGGCAACAGCGGCGGTTTGCGCTGGACGGTGTCGGATGCCTTGCCGGTGCAGCCGGATGCCTTTGAATGCTTGTTGCAGGTGCAACTGGACGACGCACAGCAACCGGCGGCGGTGGAACTGCGGTACGCGAGCTCGCGTTATTCGCCGGCAGCCGCGAGCGTGGTGCTGGAGCAGTTCGGCGTTCTGCTGGATTCGATCCTGGCCGCCCCGCACACCCCGCTGGCGCAGCTCAACCTGCTCGGTCATGCCGAAGAGCAGCGTTTGCTGGCCATCAATCCGTCAGCGCAGCCATTGGCCGACAGCCGTTTTCTGCCGCAGCGAATCGCCGATCTGATGCTGCGCACCCCGGATGTCATCGCCCTGACCGACGCCGGACAGTCATTGAGCTACGGCCAGTTGCAAGTCCACGTGGACAGCGTCGCGCAAGGTCTCAAGGCGCAGGGGCTGGGCGAAGGCTCGATCGTTGCGCTGGCGCTGCCGCGCTCGGCGGATCTGGTGATCGCCATGCTGGCGAGCTGGCGCATCGGTGCGGCTTATCTGCCGCTGGATGTGCAATGGCCGCAGGCACGTCAGGCCTTGATGCTGGAACAGGCCGGCGCCGCACTGTTGCTGACCGACGCCGCGCATCTGCCGGCCTGGCAGGGGCAGCCGCACAAGGCGTTGACCCTGGCTGATGTCAGCCAGTCGAGTGCAGCGTTGCCGGCGCTCGCCACCCAGGGCCACGACATTGCGTATGTACTGTTTACCTCCGGCTCCACCGGTGTGCCGAAAGGCGTGGTGATCGAGCATCGGCAACTGCTGAACTACACGGCTCAGGCCAGTCAGGCCCTGGGTCTGGAACAGTGCCGCAACGTCGGTTTCAGTTCGACGGTGGCGGCGGATCTGGGCAACACCGCGTTGTTCGGTGCGTTGTTCAACGGGGCCACGCTGCACGTTGCCAGCGATGAGCAGATGCAGGACGGCGCGCTGTTCGCCGAGTACCTGCAACAGCAACAGATCGACTGCCTGAAGATCGTGCCGTCGCACCTCGCCGCGCTGCTCGACAGCGAGCGGGCAAGCCTGCCGCGCACGCTGGTGCTGGGCGGTGAACCGATTGCCACGACGCTGATCGAGCGCATTGCGCGGTTGCGCAGCGACTGCCGGGTGTTCAACCACTACGGTCCGACCGAAGCGACGGTCGGGGTCATGATTCATCCACTGGCTCTGCACGGCGCTGCCGGCGATTGTTCGGCGCTGACGCAGGTGCTGGGCAACAACCAGGTTTACGTGCTGGACGCGCAATTGCGTCTGGCGCCGGTCGGTGTGCTGGGCGAGTTGTACCTGGGCGGTGCGCAGTTGTGCCGTGGCTACCTGAATGCCGAAGCTGATGAGCAGACGTTCATTCAGAGCCCGTTTGATCCGGCGCAGCGTCTGTATCGCAGCGGCGACCTGGCGCGCTATCGCGTGGACGGCGGCATTCAGTTGCACGGTCGGCGCGATCAGCAGGTCAAGGTGCGTGGCTTCCGCATTGAACTGGCGGAGATCGAAGCCGAGCTGCTGCGCCTTGCGCCGGTGGCCGAAGCGCTGGTGCTGCCGGCCGCGTCCGCCGAGCAGGGATTGCTGGCCTTCGTCGTCGCGTATCAGGGTCTGTCGGCGGGCTTGCTGGACGCTGCACGCGCCGAACTGAGCGCTCGTCTGCCCGGTGTGATGGTGCCGCAGCATCTGCAATTGATCGACCGTTTCCCACGGTTGGCCAACGGCAAGATCGACCGCAAGGCATTGCAGCAGCTGGCGGGCAGGGCGGCGGATGACGAAGGTGTCGCGCCGCGCGATGCACTCGAGCAATTGCTGGCCTCGCGCATGGCGCAGTTGCTCGGGCTCGAGCGGCTGGGCGTTGATCGTGACTTCTTTGCCGCCGGTGGCCATTCGTTGCTGGTGATCAAGCTGGTGGCCGGGATTCGCAAGTTGCTGCAGTGCGAAGTTCATCCGGGGCTGGTCTTCGATCATCCGACCGTGGCGTCGCTGGCCATGGCGTTGCGGGCGGTGGAAAGCACTCCGGGCCAGTTGGAGAAAATGGCCCAGGTACGCCTGCGCATGGACGCGATGAGCCCCGAGGAAAAGGCCCGCCTGGCCGAGCAGGCGCGGCAGCTGCAAGCCGCCAAGGCTGCGCAAGGCAGCTGACATGGCATGAAACAAAAGGCCGTCGCCCAACAGCGTCGGCCTTTTTTTTAACTTTTCGCGCTAATGATAAATAAACTCATTCCGGTTTTTTGGAGGTGCTGCGTCTTACTAAGGTATGTGGGCAAATCGGGTCGGGCAGGGCAGCCAGGTCACCGGATTTGTTCAGCGAAAAATTTCGCCGTTGTCCAGCCAGATGACCGTGCCCGGGGAGGGGCCGGTCGACCGCGCACTGACAGATCGCCCCGAGGGCCATCGAGTGCGCGGCTCACTTGTGCAGACAGCGGCGGGCCCTTCGGCCCAATGGATTTCCACTTCTACCAATAATAGAGAGCACGATGTCAGCAATTCATGAGTTGAAACCTCTGTTCAAGGCACTCGTCATGTCCCGCGGCCTGCGTTCGCGCCGAGTGTTGACCGGTCTGGGGCTGGTCTGCGTATTGCCGCTCAGCGCTCAAGTGATGGCTGAAGACGTCAGCATCAACATCCCGGCCCAATCGCTGCCACAGGCATTGCAGGCGTTCGGTCAGCAGACCAACCAGCAAGTGATCTACAACGCTGACGACATGGCCGGACTCAAGAGCCACGCCGTCAGCGGCAAGATGAGTCCGCAGACCGCCATCGCCGAATTGCTCCGCGGCACCGGCGTGCGTTACAGCATCGAGGGCAACACCCTGATGCTGGTGCGCGGCACGGCCACACAGGGTCTGGAACTGGGCGCGACCAACATCAGTGCGCAACAGGTCGGGGCAACCACCGAAGGCAGCAACTCGTACACCTCCAACGCCGTCACGATCGGCAAGGGCACTCACACCCTCAAGGAAATTCCGCAGTCGGTCACCGTGATGACCCGCAAGCAGATGGACGATCAGGACCTGGTCGACCTCAAGGACGCGCTGAACCAGACCACTGGCATCGTCGGCCTGCAGGGCGTCGGCAAGGGCATTATCGTGTCGTCGCGCGGTTTCCAGATCGACGACTGGCAGTACGACGGCGTGCCGATTCCACGTAACACCTACTCGCTGGGCAACTGGGCGACCCAGGACCTGATCTTCTTCGACCGTCTGGAAATCCTGCGCGGTGCATCCGGCCTGTTGCAAGGAACCGGCAGCCCTGGCGGTGCCATCAACCTGGTGCGCAAGCGCGGTCAGGCGGCACCGACCGTGAGCATCACCGGCAAGGCCGGCTCGTGGGATCACTACGGTCTGCAATTGGACGCGGGCGGCCCGCTGAACCAGGCCGGCACTATCCGTGGCCGTCTCGTTGCCGATGAAGACCAGAGCGATTCCTTCGTCGACTACGAATGGAGCAAGACCCACTCGCTGTACGGCTCGCTGGACTTCGACCTGAGTGAAGACACCACCCTGGGCCTGGCGGCCAGCCGCACCGAGGCCGAGTCGCGTCCGATGATCCGTGGCCTGCCGCGTTACGCCGACGGCAGAATGCCGGACGTTTCGCGTTCGACCTACGGCGGTGCCAAATGGAACCACTCGCAGATCAACGTCACCACCCTTTACGCTGATCTCGAACACCGTTTCAACGACGACTGGGCGTTCAAGGTCGGTGCCGTGCAGATGACCGAAACCAACGAGTCGAAAAGCCAGCGTCTGCAAAGCTCCGGTGCCGGTCTGAAGCCGGATGGCAGCGGTATTCAGTACGCCGACTTCATCACCGACTTCGACTCCACCAAGGTCGGTCTCGACATGAACCTCACCGGCAAGTTCGAAGCCTTGTCGATGCAGCAGGAAGTCATGATCGGCGGCAACTACTCCCAGCTGGAGACGGATGACCAGCTCGCCCGTACCTTCAACAACAACGCCACCGACACGATCTTCAACGTCAATAACGATCGTCCGGACATCAGCTACGACAGTCTGCTCAACACCGCCGGCGGCCGTGCCACCGACAGCAAGTACGATATTCGTCAGAAAGGTCTGTACGGCACCTGGCGCGTCAAACCGGTCGATGACCTGACGCTGGTGCTGGGTTCGCGTGTCAGCTGGTATGACTTCAGCTACAAATCCAAGAACCGTGCCGCCTTCAGCGATGAATACGTCACCGCCGATCCGAGCAAATCGAACGAAACCGGGGAAGTCACCCCTTACGCCGGTATCGTCTATGACCTGAGCCGCGAGTGGGCGGTGTATGCCAGCTACACCGACGTGTTCCAGCCGCAGACGGTGCGCGATGCCAATGGCTCGATGCTCAAGCCGATCATCGGCAGCAACTACGAAATCGGCCTCAAGGGCGAGCTGATGGATGGCCGGGTCAACACCTCCCTGGCGCTGTTCCGCTACGACCAGAAAAACCGTGCGGTCGATGATGTTTCCGGCGGCATGGAATGTGACGGCTGGTACTGCTCCACGGCGGCGGGCAAAGTGCGCAGCCAGGGTCTGGACGCCGAGATCAGTGGTGCTGTGACCGACAACCTGCAACTGTTTGCCGGTTACACCTACAACACCACCAAGTACCTCGACGACCCGGACATGGAAGGTCGCACGTTCAGCACCTGGACGCCGAAACACATGCTGCGCGTGTGGGGTAACTACCAGTTCACCGGTGATTTGAACCGTCTGAGCACCGGGCTTGGTTTCACCGCTCAAAACCACACCCTGGGCTACGAAGGCAATTACGAGGTGGCGGGTTACACCGTGTGGAACGCCCGTGTCGCTTATCAGCTGACGCCGGAGATCGGTCTGGCGGTCAACGCGAATAACCTGTTCGACAAGAACTACGTAAACGCGGCGTACAACCAGCTCAGTGGTAACAACAACTTCGGTGACCCACGCAACGTGATGTTCTCCGTGAAGTACACCCCGCAGTTCTGATGCACTGACCGGGCGCCGAACCGGCCCACGCTCCTGAACAAGGAGGGTGGGCCGGTTTTTTTATGCCCGGAGTTTCTCGCCGGCACCTTGTTGAAACAAGGCACACCCGAACAAAACAGCAGGCATGAAAAAACGCAGAGGCCGAGGCGTCTGCGTTTTTTGAGTGTTGCCGAAGGGTCAGTCCCGCGTCACGCCCTCGCAGGCGAGGAGCACGGATTCAAACGAGTCCAGCAGGCTTTCGCCATAGATCATGCTGCGGTGCGGCAATGGCGAATGGACGGAACCTTGCAACTGTCCGCTGAGGTTGTACTGGCGCAGCACCTGCTCCGAGTGCAGGACTTGCTCCAGGGTCTTGTGCTGCAACGACCACCAGCAGCTGGCCTTGACCTTGAGGGTTGGCAGCGAGAACGCATCGAAACTCTTGACCAGCCGCTCGTGGATGTCGAACGCCTGAGCGTTCATGATTTCCTGTTTGATGGCCTCCAGGGTGGCGATCATTTCCTGTTCGTCGGTGGCGGCCTGCTGGCTGGCCCACTGATAAAAGGCCTTGAGGCTGGTTGTCGGGTTCTCGGCGATGTAACGCGCCGCCGGCTCTTCCAGATGGGCAAACATCAGGCTGAACATTTCCACGGCAACGGACAGTTCGTTGTCTGCGCTGAGGTACTCGGGGTTGTCTTCCTCCAGCGGTTTGCGTGGCAGATCCGCAGGGAAGATGCTTTCCGGCAGCGTGGTGTCGACCAGCCCCAGGAACGTCACCTGTTTGCCCTGGTGCTCCAGTGCAGCAGCCACGTCCATGGCGATCGCGCCACCCAGCGACCAACCCATCAGGCGATAGGGGCCGTCGGGGTGTTTTTCGACAATCTGTTCGGTGTATTCGGCAATCATCTCGGGCCAGGTCTGGGTGCTGGCGTCCTTGTCGGCGAAGCCTTTGTGCATGATGCCGAAGGTGCGAGCGTGCTTGCTCAGACGCTTGGCCAGCGGCTGATAACAGAAGACGATGCCGCCGCTCGGGTGCAAGCAGAACAGCGGTGTGGCGGTTGACGTGGCGCCAGTCAGTTCGACCACGCATTGCACCTGCTGTTGATGTTCCATGCCGATGAACCGGGCCAGCACTTCGACCGTGGGGTGCGCGAGCATTTGTTGCAGGGCCAGTTTGATCCCCAGGCGCGCGTTCAAGGCGGAAATGAACTGAATGGCCAGAATCGAATGGCCGCCCAGCTCGAAGAAATTGTCGTCCAGGCTCACGCGCTCGACATGCAGCGCCTCCTGCCAGAGTTCGGCCAGCGCTGTTTCAAGGGGCGTTTGCGGCGCACGAAACGGCCGCTGCGTCTGATGCAGATCAGGCAGTGGCAGGGCTTTGCGATCCAGTTTGCCGTTGGGGCTCAGTGGCAATGCACTCAGCACCACCAGGTGAGCAGGGACCATGTAGTTGGGCAGGCGCACCTTCAATTCTGCCTTGAGGGCTTCGCGCAGTTCGTCCTCGGGTGGCTCGCTCGCATGCGGCACGACATAGCCGATCAACTGCGTGCCGGTCGCGCCTTCGTGGGCGATGACCACGGCTTCACGCACGGCGGGCCATTGCAGCAGGCAGGACTCGATTTCGCCGAGTTCGATGCGGAAGCCGCGAATTTTCACCTGGTGGTCGAGGCGCCCGACATATTCGATCACGCCGTCAACGCCATAGCGGGCCAGATCGCCGGTGCGATAGAGGCGTCCGCCCCGGTTGCTGAACGGATCCGGGATGAAGCGTTCGGCGGTCAGCTCCGGTCGATTGAAATAGCCCCGCGCGAGCAGGTCGCCGGCAATCATCAGTTCGCCCACGGTGCCGACGGGCACTGGCTGACCGCCGCTGTCGAGCAGGTACACGGCACGACCGGCCAGCGGTCGACCGATCGGCATGGCTTTGGGCAGGGGCGTGCACCCGGTGACGTAGTCGCTGCAATCGAGCAGCGTGGAGTCGACGGTCGCCTCCGTCGGGCCGTAGACATTGAGCAGACGCACGTGACCGAGACCGGCCTGGCCCCAGGCCGCGACCGCTTCCGGCGGCATGGCTTCGCCGCCGACCACCACCTGACGCAGCGATCCGTAGTCCCGTGGGCCGGCGGCCGCGAAGTCCTTGGCCAGCAAGTTCCAGTACGTCGTGGTCAGTTCGCTGACGGTGAATTTTTTCTCCAGCAGCTGCTGATACCAGGTTTCGCTGTCCCAGATGTCCTGCCCGCGCAGCACCACCGAAGCGCCGCAGATCAGCGCCGGGTAGAGCTGATCGACAAACGCATCGAAATTGAACGTGCCGTATTGCAGCAAACGGTCGGCAGGCGTCAGACCGTGGAACTCCCGACCGATTTGCGCGTGACGGGTCAGCGCGCCGTGAGTGATGCCAACGCCTTTCGGGCGACCGGTGGAGCCCGAGGTGAACATCACGTACGCCAGATTGCTGGCGAAGGTGCGGCAGGGCGGGTTGTCGACAGGTCGGTCATCGAGAGGATCAACCTCATCGACGCACACCACCTTGACCGACGGCGGCGATGGCAGTCGCTCAAGCAGCGTATCCTGCGTCAGCAATACATCCAGGCCGCTGTCTTCGATCATCCAGGTCAGGCGTTCCTGCGGGTAGTCGGGGTCGAGCGGGACATAGACCCCGCCGGCCTTGAGCACCGCCAGCAGGCTGATGATCATGTGCGCCGAGCGCTCGACGGCGATGCCCACGCGGACTTCGGGGCCGACGGCGCAGGCGATCAGGGTGTTCGCCAGTCGGTTGGCCGCCGAGTTGAGCCGGGCATAACTCACGTGCAGGTCATTGACGATCAGCGCTACCGCGTCCGGTGTGGCCAGTGCCTGGCGCTCGAACAACTGGTGCACGCCTTCGTCGGGCAAGGCCGAGGCGGGCGGGTTCCATTGTTCGAGCTGCACGTGGCGTTCATCGCGGCTCAGCAGCGGCAGTTCGCTCAGCGCGCGGCGCGGATCTTCGGTGATGGCGTGCAGCAGATTCTGCCAGTGACCGGCCAGGCGTTCGAGGGTCGCGGGGGTGTACAGGTCGCGGCTGTATTCGAGGCTGGCGTCGATGCGCTCCAGCGAATAGGCGATGTCCAGTGACAGGTCGAATTTGGCCTGGGTCGTGTCCGCCGGAAGGAAGTCCAGCGCCAGGTCGCCCAACATCAGCGGGCCCTCGCCGGAGGCCTCGGTGCGCCAGTTGAACAGCGTTTGAAACAGCGGGTTGATCTGCCCGTTCGCCCGCAGTTGCAGGTCGTCGAAGCTCAGCTCCAGCGGGTAGTCGGCATGATCCAGCGCGGCGAGGGTTTCGCGGCGCAGGCGCTGGAGAAAATCCTGGCACGGCAGCTGTGGAACGATGCGCACGCGGTAGACCTGGGCGCTGACAAAGAAGCCCACCAGTTCCTGGGTTTCGCTGCGATTGCGGCTCGCATTCGGCACGCCGACCGTGAAGTCCTGCTGGTTGCTGTAGCGGCTCAACAGCAATTGCCAGGCGCCGAGCGCCACCACAAACGGTGTCAGTCCCCACTGTTGGCAGAAGCGGTGCAAATTCTGTGTCAGCGCCGTCGGCAGGCTGAAGTCGTGTTTGCCGGCCGGGTGGGTCTGCTGTTCGTGGCGAGGAAAGTCGGTCGGCAGTTCCAGCGGCGGCAGGGTCTGCCCCAGGTAGTTGCGCCAATAGTCGGCACTGGCGGCACACGCGGCGCTCTCGAGGTATTCGCCGCGTTGCCAGTTGGCGTAGTCGGCGTACTGGATGGCCGGTCGGCGCAGTGGCGACGGATCGCCCGCCACGACCTGTTCATAGGCCTGCATCAGGTCCTGCATGAGAATGGCATTGGACCAGGCATCGGAGGCGATGTGGTGCATGTTCATCAGCAGCAGGTGTTGATCGTCAGCGGTCTGCAGCAGCGTCGCGCGCATCAGCGGCGCGGTTTTCAGATCGAAGGGCAGACCGGCCTCGACGGCAATGCGTCGGGCAAGTTCGGGATCACGTGTTTCGGCGCTCAGATGGCGCAGGTCTTCGACGACCAATTCGAGTGTCGCGTGCTCATCGACGACCTGCATCGCCACGCCGTCGATCTCGACGATCGCGCTGCGCAGCACGTCGTGGCGTGCGATGACTTTGTTCAGCGCCGCTTGCAGATGCCGGGCTTGCACAACGCCGTTCAGGCGCACGGCGCGGGGCAGATTGTAGGCGGCACTGTCAGGCGTCAGCTGTTGCACGAACCACAAGCGTTGCTGGGCGAAGGAGAGCGGCGCCGGGACCGGGTGGGGGCGGGCCGGGATGCCTTGAAGTTGCACGCCGGCATCAGCCATCAGCAGCGCCAGCACTTCATCATCGAGTAAGTCGTTCATCGGTCTCTCGTGGTTGGCAGCGCCGTGGTCGCTGACGGCATTGCCGACAGTCGGGTCCACGGCGATAAACATTCAGGTAGAAGGCCGCCAGCGCACAGGCGCTGTCGGCTGAAAGGGCGCTTTCGCTCAGGCGGTTTCGAGGGGCTTTTTGTGGGTGACGACCCGGCCACCCTCCATGCGCACCAGTTGATCGGCGACGTCGAAATAGCGGTCGTCGTGGGAGATCACGATGATCGTCTTGCCCATCTGTTTCAGTTCCGGCAGCAACTCGGTGTAGAAAATCCGCCGGAATGCCGGGTCCTGGTCGGCGGCCCATTCGTCGAACACCAGCACCGGACGTTCCTCCAGCCAGGCGTTGATCAGGGCCAGACGCTTGCGCTGGCCGGTGGACAGATCGGTGGTGCTGAACACGCCATCCTGAATGCTCACCTTGTGGGCGATTTCCAAGCGCTCCAGATACCGGCCGGCATCGGCAGGGACCTGTTGATCGCCCTGTACCAGCTCATCGAACAGGTAGTAGTCGGCAAAAATCGTGGTGAACAGCTGGCGGTAGTCATCGCGGGCCCGGGCATCGACCACCTGACCGTTGAGCAGGACTTCACCGCGCTGTGGCGCATACAGCCCCAGCAGCAGTTTGATCAGGGTGGTCTTGCCGCCGCCGTTCTCGCCGACGATGAACACGATGTCGCCCTGAGCGATGTTCAGATTGACCGGGCCCAGTTCGAAGGCGGCGCTGCCTTTGACCGGGGGAAAGGCGTAATGCACGTTGTGCATTTGCAGCTGCTGGACCGGGGTTTTGCTCACCGGTGCGGATTCGCTCAGCAGCAGGTGCGGCTCAGGCGAGGAAAACTGCTCGGCCAGATCGTTGATGCGCTTGAACGCGATGTTCGCGCGGCTGATCACCGGCAGGGTGGTGATCAGGTATTCCAGCGGGCCTTTCATGTACAGCAGCACCAACACGAAACCGCTGAGCACCGCTTTGTCAGTGCCCAGCCACAAGGACTGGAGCGCCAGCACCAGGCCGATGACCACGAAAAACAGCATCGAGCCGAACGTCTTGGCCATCACGAAAATGTTGACCGAACGAATGTGGGTCCGGCAGATGAAATCGGCGGTGCCTTCGATGCGCTGGCTGAACATGCGCTGGCGACGCGGCCGATGAATGCGCAACTCCTTGGCGCCGGCGGCAATCGCGCTGTAGTGCTTTTGCAGTTCATCCTCGGCTTCGCGAGCGGTTTCGAAGCCTTTGATGCCTTTGTTGCGGGCGACGTATTGCACCGCAATGCCGACCACCAGGGCCACCAGCAGCAGGATGAACATCGGCAGCGACAGGAACGCCAGATAGCCCAGGCAACCGAGCGTCACGGTAAAGGCGATGGCCAGCGGCGCGAAGGAAAAGGCGAAATCGCTGACCGTGTCGACGTCGTGGGTCAGCACCGGAATCAGGCGGTGGCTGCGGAACCGTTCAATTTGTTCGATGGGCGCCAGCAGGACCTTTTCACCCAGGGATTTGCGCAGCCCGGCAATGATGTGCTGGCCGACGTGGTTGGTGCCGATGTCCGACAGAATCGAGGTCAACAGGGCAAAGGCGCAGAGGCCGGCAAACGTCGCCAATACCGTGGCCGAAGGGCTGCCGGCGCCGTTCAGGGCTTTGTTGATGGTCGCCAGCAGGGCGGTGACGCTGACGCCACCGAGCATGCCGAGCAGGATCGACAGCGCCACGACGACCCGGTAAGGCTTGAGCAGGCCGAGGACTTCACTGATGGCTCCGCGCGATTTTGTGGTCATGGAGGTTTCCGCTTTTGGTGCCGGTCAAGGCATTGGTTCAAGGGTAGGGCTGGTTAAAAGACGAAACCCGCGGGCAGCGATTTAGCCGCCCGCGGGTTTATCGAGGACTCAAGCGACGAGCGAGCGACGAGTGCCGCTGCGGTGCTCGCGGTTACAGGTCGCGCGCCACGCGAAAACCGATCCAGTCGCCACGCTCGGTCGGCACCAGCGCATTGCGGTTGCCGGAGCGGGAGAACACCGGTGCTTCGCCCCAGTCGTTGCCGCGAATGCGCTTGAACTGGCACTTGCCGGTCTCCCACGCACTGCCGTCGCTCGGCGCGCCTTCGTAGTTTTCGTTGTAGCAATCGGCGGTCCATTCGTAGACGTTGCCGTGCATGTCGTACACACCGAAGGCGTTGGGCGGGAAGCTGCCGGCCGGCGCGGTGAAGTTGTAGCCATCGGCCGCACCGTAGGTATTGGCGTGCTTGGCGATGCTGTATTCCTTGCCCTCATCGAACGGGAACGGGAACGGCCCGGTGGTGCCGCCACGGGCGGCGTATTCGCGCAGGGACTCACTCACCAGCCGGTATTGCTTGCCGGTCTTTTTCAATAGCCAGGCCACGTACGCGTTGGCCTCGGCGAAGTCCATGCACACCGCCGGGTGCTTGTCGGTGTACTGCTTGCGTGGGTCGCTGCCGGCGTAGTCGGGAACCCCGGCCTTGCACGCGCGCCCCGGGCGGGTATCGCCGTCGGGCATGACGTAACCGGTGTCCTTGAGGTAGGCAAACCATTCGCCCTTGAGCACCTGGAAACGGCTGATCGCCAGCGGTTTGGCGAACGTCACCGGGTGCATCGGGCCTTCGTCGGGCTCACGGCCGACTTCGTCTTCAGGCGTGCCCATGGTGAACGTGCCGGTGGGCAGCACAACCATTTCCGGGCAGTCCTTGCAGTCCTTGAACACCTTGCCCGGTACCGGCGGGGTGGCGGCCTGGGCAGTGGTCGGCAGCAGGCAGGCGGCGAGGGCGGCGAGCGTCAGCGCCGACAGGCTTTTCAAGGCAAAACGAGGCAGTTCACTGTTCATTTCGAGTCTCGTCAAAAGGAAAAAGGTTCGGCTCACAGCGCCTGATCCAGCACCGCCAGCAGGCGGTCGATCTGGGCTTCATCGTTGAGCAGGCCCGGTGCGGTGCGGATCACTGGCCCGACATCGCGCTCGACGGCGTCGGCCACGACTTTGTTGGCCATCAGGTGCGCGGCGATCTTGTCGCTGTTCTTGCCAGTGACCCGGAAGAAGGTGAAGCCGGCGGAAAACTCAGGGCTCAACGGCGTGACCAGCTCGATCTGCGGGCGTTGCAGCAGGCGTTTTTTCAGGTAGCTGTTGAGTTCATGAATGCGCGCCTGCACGTCGGCCTTGCCCAGTTGCAGGTGCAACTTGAACGCCTCGGTCAGCGCCCAGCGGTGTTCGAAAGCGTGATAGCCGCCCGGGGTCATGGTGGTGGAGAAGTGCTCGGCCTCGGAAAAGGTCGGGATGATCGGCGTGACGTATTTCACTTCCGGCGTGCGGCTGACCACGATCCCGGTGCCGCGCGGGCCGAACATCCACTTGTGGGTGCCGGCGATGAAGAAGTCGCAGTTCATGGCCGGGAAGCCCACGTCTTCCACGCCGAAACCGTGCACGCCGTCCACCACGTAGATGATCCGGTCGGCTTCGCTGCGCCCGCGATTATGCTTGTCGACCAGCGCCCCGATGTCGGCGAGCGGCAGTTTCACGCCGCTGCCCGAATGCACCCAGCACATGCCCAGCACGCGGGTTTCCGGGCGGATGCTGCGGTCGATATTGGCCAGCAGTTCATCCTTGCTGATCCGGTAAGGATCCTTGAACAGACGGATCTTGCGCACCTTGGTGCCGTCACGCTGGGTGCGCAGTTCGAGGATGGTGTGCGTTGCGTAATGCTCGTGGGCCGTGGTGAGGATTTCCTGATCGGCGCGCACTTGCACGCCGCCGTAAATCATCGCCAGGCCTTCGGTGGTGCTGCCGGTAAGCGCAATCTGCCGGGCATCGGCCTGCACGTATTGGCCGGCCAGCACGCGCACGGCTTCCTCGCGTTTTTCGGTGACGCCGTGGTCCCAGTCCATCGCCAGCCCTGGGTTCTTGTCGAGGGCGGCGCGGTGCATTTCGATCGCCTCGCGCACCGGGCGCGGGTGGGTGGTGATCAGGAAGTTGGAGAAGTGCAGCCACGCCGGATCCTGATCGAACAATTGCTGCAACTGCGCCCACTTGTTGCGTGGCAGCGAGGCGGCGGCGGTCGAAGCGTTGGCGATGTTCGGCAGGCTCGCACCCAATGGCAATGCGGCGGCGAGGATCCCGGCCTGCTTGAGAAAGTCACGACGGTTGCTCATGGCTTGGCGGCTTCCCGGGCAGTGGCCAGTGCCGGTTTGGCGGATTTTTCCACCTGGTCCCAGACCCGCAGGAAATTGCCGCCCCAGAGCTTGGCGATATCGGCTTCGGTGTAACCGCGCGACAGCAGTTCGGCGGTCACGTTGCGGATCTCGCCGACGTTCTCCCAGCCTTTGACGCCGCCACCTTCGTTGAAGTCCGAGCTGATGCCGACGTGGTCGATACCGATCTTTCTGACTGTGTAATCGATGGCGTCGCCCAGGTCCTTGAGGCTGGCCTTGGGTTCGCCTTCGAGGATTGCGTAGAGCTGGCCGGCGTATTCGCCGAATTTCTGCTCCGACCACGCCGAGATGATCGGATCGCCCGGCATCAGGGCTACGGCCAGGTTCGGCAGCGGCGGCAGGTCGTAGCGTTTGCGCAGCTCGTTGAGCTTGTCCTGGGTGCCCTGGGTCAGCGGTCGCAGGTATTGCGAGAAGCCGACGATCTGCACCACGCCGCCGCTGTTCTTGATCAGCTGCATTTCCTTGTCGCTGAGGTTGCGCGGGATATCGACCATGGCGCGTGGCGCCGAGTGCGACGCCACCAGCGGGGTGCGGCTCAGTTGCGCGACTTGCTCCAGGGCCTTGGTCGACATCTGCGACACGTCGATGATCACGCCCAGGTCGTTCAGACGCTTGACCGCTTGCTTGCCCAGATCCGAAAGACCGTCGAGGGCGTCCGGCGAATCATTGAAGAACGGCAGCGGGCGCGACGAGTCGGCCCAGTCGTTGTTGCCGATGTAACTGAAGCCGAACATGCGCATGCCGCGCGCCGTCCACAGGTCCAGCAGGTTCAGGTCGTGGCCCAGCGGGTAGGCGTTGAGCATGCTGATGAAGATCGCGAACTTGCCTTCGCCGTGCAGGCGCCGGAAGTCGTCGGCGGTGTAGGCGATGCCGACCTGGTTGGGGAAGTCGCGGACCATGCCGGAAATGATCTTGTAGCGGATTTCCTGCTGGTTGCGCGCCTCGTCGACGAAGCCGGCGGTGGGTTTGTGCGGGGCATTGGCGCCGTTCCAGATTTCCGGCCAGCCGAAGATCGTCAGTGCCGCGCCGGACAGGCGTCCGCGATTGGCCTTGACCAGGTCGAACTGGTCGCTGCCGTCCTTGTCGACTTCGTGGCCGGTGGTGCCGAAGTTCTGGGTGATGGTGATGTGGCTGTCGAACGAGAGCATGTGTTCGTGCAGCTCTTCGGCCTGCTGCATGACTTTGCGAGGGTAGCCGGGATTGTCCTTGAACCAGATATCCCAGACCGCGAAACCGGCGCCGGCGCTGATCGCCAGGGCCAGCGGCAGGCCGATGTAAAGAGCCTTTTTCGAACGTGGTTTTGTCATTGCCATCTCAGTCAGGTTCGCCGTCGAGGTGCAGGCACAGAGGCCTTTGCTATCTGGGAAGAACGAGCGGGCGCGGGAGAAAATTAGTCCGCCCCGAGGGCGCTTAAATTTGTTCGCTCAGCAAACGTTCTAGCTTGGATAAAGCCTGCTTCAGGGCTGAACACAGGTAGGGCAATGAGGATTTCTCGACGATGGTTCATGGCAGGCCTGGCGCTGACCGGCGCTGCCGTACCTGCAGCTTATTTCGGGCATCGCGAATGGACGAAGCCCGACCCGACGATCACCCCCGGTGAGGCGTCTTTCGATGTCGCCGACGTGGCCGGGCAACGCCTGGCGAATGCGCTGCGCGGGGTCTGGAAGATCCGCTTCGTTGGGCGTGATGCGGGCCTGGACGGCTTGCCGACCCAGGGCCTGGAAGTGTTCATCGACATCGGTCAGAAAGGCCGGGGCGTGTGCGGTTTTCTCGACACGCCGGAGCGTCTGCGCTCTGCCGACACACCTCGTTACCGAATACTCGGCGATCTGGCCGGGGCCGAGGCTTCGAAGCTCAGCTGGCGCCTGCTGGGCACCGGCGGCAGCGTCGACTACGAACTGAACATGATCCTCGACGAGGTCTGGGCGGATTTCGGCAACGCCGGCAGCGGCACCCTCAGTGGCAGTGTCCAGCGCCTCGATCGCGCGCTGGCCTTGCCGGCGCAGGATCACCGCTTCATCGCGGTCAAATGCCTGTTTCCCGAAGCCCGCCAGCGCACGCCGTTGAATGCGCCTTTGCTGGCCTGGCTGGTGTCGCCCGAGCATCGGCTGTTCCACCAGGTGTGGCACGCGACGCGGGACAAATGGCACACCCTGTCCGAGGACAAACGCAACGCCATACGCGGCCTCGGCTGGCAGCCCGGCCCTCGCGATCAGGAGCGTGACGCCCGGGGCAAGCGCAAGGACCGCAACGGTTCAGGGATCGATTTCTTTTTCATGCACCGGCACATGCTCGGGACGGCGCGTTCGCTGCAGGATCTGCCGTCGTGGGAGTTCTTTCCGCTGCCGCAGCCGGAGCTGGTGCGCGACCGTCAGGGTTTTGCCCGCTACTTCGATAATCACGACGGCACCGCACTGCCGCCGACCTGGCTGGCCGATGGCGACGATGAATTCAGCCAGTGGGTCAGCGATATCAAGACCGCCGAGACCTATCAGAGCAACTTCGAGGTCTGGGAGTCGCAGTACCGCGATCCACAGTATCTGTCGAAGATGACCCTCGGTCAGTTCGGCTCCGAAGTCGAGCTGGGGCTGCACGACTGGCTGCACATGCGCTGGGCTTCGGTGCCGCGTGATCCGTCCAACGGTCAGCCGGTGCCGCTGGCCCGGGATCTGGACGATTTTGCCGCGCGCTGGTTCGCCCCGGAAAACGACTTCCTCGGCGATCCGTTTTCATCTCATGTGAACCCGGTGTTCTGGCATTTCCACGGCTGGATCGATGACCGCGTGGAAGACTGGTTCCGCGCCCACGAGCGTTTCCACCCAGGTCAGGTCACGCGGCTTGAAGTCAATGGTGTGAAATGGTTTGCGCCTGGGCGTTGGGTCGAAGTCGCTGACCCGTGGCTCGGCCCGACCACCCACGGTTGCAGCACCACGCCGGGGTTGCAGGTCGGCAAGTCGGTCGAGATGGATCCGGAAGTCATGAAGCTTGCGCTGCGAATCGTGTTCGGTTCGGATGAGAAGAAGCTGGAAGGGTTGTTCCGGCGAGTGCCGAAGCGGCCGTGGTATGCGCGCAATCTGAAGGCCAAAACCGACGCGGTCTGAGGACCGCGTCATCGTTCGCTGGATCGCCCAATGCAGCAAGCTCGCTCCCACAGTGATCGTGTCCATTCAGATGGAATGCGGTCACCGTGGGAGCGAGCTTGCTCGCGAAAGCGGTCTTGAGTTCGCTGCGATTACAGCGCCTGCCAGCCACCGCCCAGTGCCTTGTACAACCCGATACTTGCCTGCAATCGCGACAGCCGCAGTTGCACATTCAGATCCTGCGCCGCATACAGCGTGCGCTGGGTTTCCAGCACCGTCAGCAAGTCTTCGGCGCCCGCCTGATAGCGGCTCTGAGCGATGTCGAACGCGGTCTGCGCCTGATTCAACTCTTCACTTTGCCACTGCCGCTGCGCGTCGAGCCCGCGAATGCTGTTCAGGGCTTTTTCGACGTCGGCGAAACCGTTGATGATGGCGGCGCGATAGGTTTCCAGCAGTTCTTCCTGACGGGCCCTGGCCTTGTCGCGCTCGGCACTCAGTCGCCCGTTGTTGAAGACGGGGGCGAGCAGTCCGGCGGTGAGGTTGTAGAAGGGGCTGCGGATGATGTCGTCGAACTGATTGGCGCCGGAGCCGAGCTGGGCAGACAGGGTCACGCTCGGCAGCATGGCGGCGCGGGCGAGCTTGACGTCGGCTTCGGCCGCCGCCAGTTGCGCCTCGGCGCGGGCGATGTCCGGACGGTGGCTGAGCAGTTCGCTGGGCACACCAGCGGTGATGGTCGGCCATTGCAGTCGGTCGAACGGCTCCGCGCCGGTTTGCAGGTTCTGCACCGGCCGGCCGAGCAGGGCGGCGAGGCTGATCAAAGCGTCCTGGGCCTGTTGTTGCACCAGCGGCAATTGCCGTTGTTGCGCGGCCACCAGGCTTTTCTGCTGGGCCAGTTCCAGTGCGGTGGCCGAGCCTGAATCGAAGCGGGTCTGCACCAGTTTCAGCACGTTCTGCGCGTTCGCCAGATTCAGTTCGGCGATACGACTTTGCTCGCGCAGGGACAAGGCCTGCGCATAGGTGTTGGCCACGCCGCTGAGCAAGGTCAGTTCCACGGTCGCCCGATCAAACTCGCTGGCTTGCAGGGCAAACTGGGCACTGTCGCGGGAGGCACGTTTGCCACCCCAGAAGTCGATCTCGTAAGTGGCGGTCAGGCTGGCGTCGAAATAATCCACCGCCTTGTTGCTGTTGTCGGCGTCGAGCTGACTGTAGCCGTTGCCGCGCAGCAATTTCTGCCGATTGGCATTGGCCCCGGCTTTCACCTCCGGCAACTGCGAGCCGCCGGCAATCACGGTGCCGGCCTGGGCCTGACGTACCCGCGCCATGGCGGCCGCGAGGTCGAAACTGCCGAGGCGGGCCTGTTCGATCAGGCGGTCGAGTTCGGCGCTGCCGAACTGCTTCCACCATTGCGGATCGATGCGGGCGACGCTGGCGCCGTGGGGCGATTGCCAGGTCGCAGGCGGCTGCAAGCCGCTGTCCGGACGCTGGACGGGATTACCGCAGGCGCTGAGCATCAGGCACACGGTCAACAGGCTGAGGCGCGATTTCATAGATCGATCATTCACTGGTAAGGGCCGTCACCGGGTCGAGTCGGGCGGCTTTGCGGGCCGGCATGAAGCCGAAGACAACACCGGTCACAAGGGCGCAGCCAAAGGCACCGAGCACCGCCATCAAGGAAAACGCCACGGCGACTTCGCTGAGGATCAGCACGCCGCCGACGATCAGTGCCAGGGCGATGCCGGCGATCCCGCCGACCACCGAGAGCATCACCGCTTCGGTGAGGAACTGGCGCAGGATGTCGCGCTGACGGGCACCGGTCGCCATGCGAATACCGATCTCGCGGGTGCGCTCGCGCACGGTCATCAGCATGATGTTCATCACGCCGATCCCGCCCACCAGCAGCGAAATAGCGGCAATCGAACCGAGCATCAGCGACAGGGTGTTTTGCGTGCGGGCTTCGGCCTGGATCATCGCGGCGTTGTTGGTCAGTTCGAAATCCTTCTTGCCGTTGTGCAGGCGCAGCATCAGTTGCTCGATGGCGTGTTCGGCTTCCTTGACCTTGCGCGCATCGGCGGCGGCGATCGCCACGTATTCCGGATTGCGTGTGCCGAACAGGCGGACGCTGGCGGCGGAGTAGGGCACGGCGATGCGGTTGTCGCTGTCGGAGTCGCCGGAGCTGGCGCCTTTTTCCGCCAGCACGCCGACCACCTGGAAGGGCACGTTCTCGATCAGGATGTATTGGCCGATGGGGTTGGCGACATCCTTGAGCAATTTGGTGCGAACCTTGTGGCCGATCACTGCGACTGCGGCGGCATTGCGTTCATCGGCTTCGGTGAAGTAGCTGCCCTGCACCACAGGCCAGTTGAAGATTGCCGGGAAGTTGGTGTCGTTGCCGCCGACGTAACTCAAGTAGTCGGCATTGCCGAACCGCACGCCGGCCTCGGCGCCGTTGACCGGCATGATTCGCATGACCTGCGGCAGGCTGGCCAGTGCCGCCACGTCATCGAGGGTGACGATGCCTGGCGGTGTGCGCGGGTTGGGTGACGAGCCGCTGAGGTAAATGATGTTCGAGCCGAACGCGCCCATTTGCGCCATGACCTGGCGCTTGCTGCCTTCGCCGACCGCGAGCATGACCACCACCGACGCCACGCCGATGATGATCCCCAGCAACGTCAGGGCGGTGCGGAAGCGGTTGATCCACATCACCCGCCAGGCGGCGTGCAGTGCGTCGATCAGTTCGCCTTTCCAGGCGCCTGTCGCTTCGGCACCTTCGCTCAGGCGCTTGCGCAGATCCACCGCCTGCAAGGCACCGGGGTTGGCGCTGGTCTGGGCCTCGGGGTTGTGGCGGGCACTGTCGCTGACGATCAGGCCGTCGCTGATTTCGATGATGCGTTTGGCTCGCGCAGCCACTTCGCGGTCGTGGGTGATCAGAATCACCACATGGCCCTGGCTCGCCAGCTCGTCGAGCAGCGCCATGACTTCCTTGCCGCTGTGACTGTCGAGGGCGCCGGTGGGCTCGTCGGCGAGGATGATATGGCCGCCGTTCATCAAGGCCCGGGCAATCGACACCCGTTGCTGCTGGCCGCCGGAAAGTTGATGCGGCCGGTTGCCGGTGCGCGAGGCCAGGCCGAGGCGGTCGAGCAGGGCGGCGGCGCGGGCGTGGCGTTCGGCGGCGGGTGTGCCGGCGTAGATCGCCGGCATCTCGACGTTTTCCTGGGCCGAGCCGGACGGAATCAGGTGATAACCCTGGAACACGAAACCAAAGGCCTCGCGGCGTAGCCAGGCCAGTTCGTCGGTGTCCAGGCCAGCGACGTTTTCCCCGGCGAAGCGATATTCGCCGGTGGTCGGCCGGTCGAGGCAGCCGAGGATGTTCATCAGCGTCGACTTGCCGGAGCCGGAGGCGCCAACGATCGCCACGAATTCGCCGGCGTGGATCGACAGGTCGATACCGCGCAGGACATGAACCTCGGGCGCGTCGCCGCCGCCGTAGGATTTGCGGATGTCCTGCAGGTCGATCAGAGGTGTTTGCATTCAACCTCCGCTGCCGGTGGCCGGGCCGATCACCAGGTGATCGCCCTCGTTGAGGCCTTCGAGAATCTGCACTTTCAAGCGGTCGCTGATGCCGGTGCGCACTTCGCGGGTTTCGATCTTGCCGTTGGCGGCGATCACCTGCGCGGTCTGCAGGTTGGCGGTGGTGCTGCCCTGCAGCGCGGCAACCGGTGCGGTAAGCACGTTTTGCGCCTGGTGGGCGACGAAGAAGACTTGCGTGGTCATTTCCGCCATCAGCGCGTTGTCGGCGTTGTCGACGTCCAGCAGCACGGTATACAGCACCACGCGGGCACTGCCGCTTTTGCTGGTGCTGGCGGGGCTGCCGCCGCCCTGGCTGGTCTGGTCCAGCGGCTTGGGCGGAACCGGCAGGATCTGCCGCACGGTACTGCTCCAGCGCCGGTTGCCGCCGCTGAGGGTGGTGAAGTAGGCGGTCATGCCCGGTTTGACGTGGCCGATGTCGGCTTCTGAAACCTCGGCCCATACCGTCATCGGCGACAGTTTGGCGATACGCAGGATCAGTGGCGTCTGCTGCTGGGCGTTGAGGGTCTGGCCTTCGCGGGCATCGAGCGCGACCACTGTGCCGGCCATCGGCGCGTAGATGCGGGTGTAGCCGAGTTCGGCCTGGTCGCTGCGCAGGCTGGCTTCGGCCTGACGGATCTGGGCCTGGAACATGTCGATGCGCGCCTGAGTGGCTTTCAGTTCGGCGCGGGCGGTCTGCACGTCTTCTTCGCGGGTCGCGCCGCCGGCGGCGAGATTCTGCTGACGCTGATATTTCTGCTGCGCCAGTTCGTGCTGGGCTTTTTGCTCCTGCAATTGCGCCTTGAGGTTTTCGATGGAGAAACGCCCGGCGTCGAGTTTGGCTTTCTGCGTGGACGGGTCGATTTCCACCAGCAACTGGCCTTCCTTGACCACGTCACCGACCTCGACGTGGATTTTCTGGATCTGCCCCGACGCCTGGGCGCCGACGTCCACATAGCGCCGCGGCTGCAGCGTGCCCAGCGCGGTGACGCTGCTTTCGATGTCGCCACGGCTGACGGAAACGGTGGCGAACTGATCGCGACCGGGCGGCAGGACTTGCCACGCCGCAACGGCAATCACGGGGATCAGGCAAAGAGCGATGAGCAGGGCGCGTCGGGCGGGGCGGGGACGTTTCATGCGGGGTTCCGGCCAGTGTGAATCGGCCCGTCATCCGGCGGGCACCGCAAGCGGGCACGGCCGAATGCTGTCGCAGGGCACGACAGACACGGGAGGGCTGTTGGTTAAACGAGAGAGGGAACGGGGAATTTAAGCGCTGAAAAACGCGGTAACAGGTATAGGCGAGAACAATTTGTCGGGCAAACCGAAACAGCGCTTTAAATCTATATGAGAATTACTATAAATTACGCACCTGAAATTGCCATTACCGTGCCACTGCCTGTTTCGACAGTCGCGGATCTGGCTCAAGGATCGAAACCGCACGCTGCGGCGGGGAATCATGTTGGAAAACTACTATCGCGAGTTGGTGTGTTTCCTGAACGCCAGGCTCGGCAACCGTCAGGTGGCCGAAGACGTGGTGCATGACGCTTATCTGCGGGTGCTGGAGCGATCCAGCGAAACGCCGATCGAGCAGCCTCGCGCATTTCTCTATCGCACCGCACTCAATCTGGTGATCGACGACCATCGGCGCAATGCCCTGCGTCAGGTCGAGTCGCTGGAAGTGCTCGACAGCGAAGAGCGCTACTTCACGCCATCCCCCCACAACACTTTCGATCACGGCCAGCGACTGGAGATGCTCCAGCGTGCCCTGGCTGAACTTTCGCCGCTGTGCCGCGAAAGTTTTCTGCTGCGCAAGATCGAAGGTCTGTCGCACCCCGAGATTGCCGAACACCTAGGGATTTCCAAGGCTCTGGTGGAAAAGCACATCGTGAACGCCATGAAGCATTGCCGCCTGCGCATCAAACAATGGGACGCCCATTGAGCCGTCGTCGTTAAATTTTATTTCACTGTCCTCGTTCCTACTCAACAGACGATCTGCTGTCCTGCTCAAGGCCGGTCAGGTCACTCAGGCTTTTCGTCCAGAGGACACTGGAAATGACACAGGCAATTGCATCGCCCATCGTTCACGACCTGATCGGCGTCGGTTTCGGCCCTTCGAACCTGGCGCTGGCCATCGCTCTGCAAGAGCGCGGCCCGATCCAGGGGGAACTGGATGTTCTGTTTCTCGACAAACAACCCAACTACAGCTGGCACGGCAACACCCTGTCGACCCAGAGCGAGTTGCAGATTTCCTTCCTCAAGGATCTGGTGACCCTGCGCAATCCGACCAGCCCGTACTCGTTCGTCAACTACCTCAAGCACCACGGTCGTCTGGTGGACTTCATCAACCTCGGCACCTTCTACCCGTGCCGCATGGAGTACAACGACTACCTGCGCTGGGTGGCTGCACAGTTCACTGAACAGAGCCGTTACGGCGAAGAAGTGCTGACCATCGAGCCGGTGCTGCACAACCATCAGGTCGAAGCGCTGCGGGTGATTTCCCGTGGTACGGACGGCCAGCAGTTCGTGCGTACTGCGCGTTCGGTGGTGGTCAGCGCCGGCGGCACGCCGCGCATTCCCGAGGCGTTCAAGGCACTGAAGGGCGACGGTCGGGTGTTCCATCACTCGCAGTACCTGGCCGAGATGGCCAAGCAGCCGTGCATCAACAACCAGCCGATGAGCATCGCAATCATCGGTGGCGGCCAGAGCGCGGCGGAAGCCTTCATCGACCTGAACGATTCGTTCCCGTCGGTGCAGGTCGACATGATCCTGCGCGGCTCGGCCCTGAAGCCGGCGGACGACAGCCCGTTCGTCAACGAAGTGTTCTCGCCGGAGTTCACCGACCTGATCTTCCAGCAGAAGAGCAGCGAGCGTGAGCGTCTGGTCAACGAGTACCACAACACCAACTACTCGGTGGTCGACATCGACCTGATCGAGCGCATCTACGGCATCTTCTATCGCCAGAAGGTTTCCGGTGTCGCACGCCATGCGTTCCGCACCCTGACCACGGTCGAGAAAGCCACCGCCACCGAACGCGGTATCGAACTGACCGTGCGCAACAACGCCACCGGCGAAGTCACCGTGCGTGCCTACGACGCGGTCGTGCTGGCCACCGGTTACGAGCGTCAGATGCACCGCAAACTGCTGGCGCCGCTGGAAGAGTACCTGGGCGATTTCGAGGTCGATCGCAATTACCGGTTGATCACCGACGAGCGCTGCAAGGCCGGTCTGTACATGCAGGGCTTCTGCCAGGCCAGCCACGGTCTGAGCGATACGCTGCTGTCGATCCTGCCGATCCGCGCGGACGAGATTGCCGGCTCGCTGTATGAGCATGGCAAGAACCGCGGGCACAGCCGTTCGGTGATGGATCTGTTGTTGGCCACTGCCAGCTAAGATCTTCAGCGCTTCCACGATCGCCATCGCGAGCAGGCTCGCTCCCACAATGGTTCTGTGTACGCAGGACAACGGTGGGAGCGAGCCTGCTCGCGATTGGGTCTTCCAGGGCACCGAAGGTTTCCAATCCTGAACCCTTCCTGAACACCCGCCACATTCCCCGACACACTTCCTTTTGCGGGTTTACTCTCCAGACATCGGGGCGTAAGCTTCGCGCGTTTTCATCAATAGCGGAGACCCACAGTGGGTACTTGTTCGAGTGACAGTTGTCGGCCGGTCCTTGTAACCGGCAGATTCTCGGCAAGATAACGCGCATTCCTTTGTGCTGTTGTCTCGCCGAACAGCGAGCAGCGGCATCCCGATCATGACCGGTCCCGGTCATGTCCCGACGTCCTTCTCATCGACACTGAAAAGCCTGTGATTTCGACTTCGTCGTCGTCATTGCAGCCCTATCGACACGCCTGTCTTTTCTGACCGGCGCGCCACGCCTTGCCGTGCCGGTTTTGCGGTGCCCAGGACGAGGACGTACCTGCTCGACGGTTTCCCGGCTGACCATAGGGGCAACAGCCATGAAACTTACGCTCAAGGAATTTTTCGCAGGCTTCCTGCGGACCCGCCACATCGCCCGGCACTTCCGTCGCCTGGCCTTGCTGGAAACCCTCAGCGACACCACGGTCAGCCGTGAAGTGCCGCCAACTCTCGCCAATACACTGGTGGATGCCGCCCATTGCGACAGCGGCGTGCTGCTGTCGAACCTCGGCACCCACACCGACGGCCTCACCGATTTCGAAGTCGATGTACTGCGTGCGCAGCATGGCCTCAACGAAGTCGAACACGAGCAACCGCTGCCGTGGTGGACCCACCTGTGGCACTGCTACAAGAACCCGTTCAACCTGCTGCTGACACTGTTGGCGGTGATCTCGTGGCTGACCGAAGACCTCAAGGCCGCCATCGTGATTTTCTCGATGGTGGTGCTCTCGACGCTGCTGCGCTTCTGGCAGGAAAGCAAATCCAACCAGGCCGCTGACGCGCTCAAAGCGATGGTCAGCAACACCGCCACGGTGCTGCGCCGGGATGCGCCGCGCGCTGAACTGCCGATCAAGCAATTGGTGCCCGGCGATCTGATCGTGCTCTCGGCCGGCGACATGATTCCCGCCGATTGCCGGGTGCTCAGCGCCAAGGACCTGTTCGTCAGCCAGGCGGCGATGACCGGTGAATCGATGCCGGTGGAGAAATTCCCGCGTCAGGCCGATCGTGACACGCGCAATCCGCTGGAACTCGACAACATCCTGTTCATGGGCACCAACGTAGTGTCCGGCACGGCGGTGGCGGTGATTCTCACCACCGGCAACAGCACCTATTTCGGTGCGCTGGCGCAGCGGGTCGGGGCGACTGATCGCGCGGTGACTTCGTTCCAGCAAGGCGTGAACAAAGTCAGCTGGCTGTTGATCCGTTTCATGTTCGTCATGGCGCCGCTGGTGTTGTTCATCAACGGATTCACCAAGGGCGACTGGACCGAAGCCCTGCTGTTCGCGCTGTCGATTGCCGTGGGCCTGACCCCGGAAATGCTGCCGATGATTGTCACCTCGACGCTGGCCAAGGGCGCGGTGTTCCTGTCGCGCAAGAAAGTCATCGTCAAACGCCTGGATGCGATCCAGAACTTCGGCGCCATGGACGTGTTGTGCACCGACAAGACCGGCACGCTGACCCAGGACAAGATCTTCCTGGCGCGTAACGTCGACGTTTGGGGCGAAGACTCCGATGACGTGCTGGAAATGGCTTACCTCAACAGCTACTACCAGACCGGCCTGAAAAACCTGCTTGATGTGGCGGTGCTGGAACACGTGGAAATCCACCGCGAACTGAAGGTTGGCACGGCGTTTCGCAAGGTCGACGAGATCCCGTTCGACTTCAATCGTCGGCGCATGTCGGTGGTCGTCGAAGGGCGCGGCCAGCCGCATCAACTGATCTGCAAAGGCGCGGTTGAAGAAGTGCTGGCGGTGTGCAGCCGGGTTCGTCACGGTGAAGTCGACGAAGCCTTGAGCGATGAATTGCTGGCGAAAATCCGTCAGGTCACTGCAGCATTCAACGCTGAAGGCTTGCGCGTGGTAGCGGTGGCGGCACGGTCGATGCCTGAAGGGCGTGACACTTACAGCTTGGGCGACGAGCAGGAACTGACGCTGATCGGTTACGTGGCGTTTCTCGATCCACCGAAGGAAAGCACCGCACCAGCGCTGAAGGCCCTGGCCGAACACGGCGTGGCCGTGAAAGTGCTGACCGGCGACAACGAGCTGGTGACCGCCAAGATCTGCCGGGAAGTGGGCCTGGCCCAGCAAGGCCTGCTGATGGGCAACGACATCGAACGCATGAGCGACGCGGAACTGGCGGTGGCGGTGGAAACCACCAACGTGTTCGCCAAGCTGACGCCGTCGCACAAGGAACGCATCGTGCGCATCCTCAAGGGCAACGGTCACGTGGTCGGGTTCATGGGCGACGGCATCAACGACGCCCCGGCGCTGCGCACCGCAGACATCGGGATTTCCGTGGACAGCGCGGTGGACATCGCCAAGGAAGCGGCGGACATCATCCTGCTGGAGAAAAGCCTGATGGTGCTGGAGGAGGGCGTGCTGGAAGGGCGCCGGACCTTCGCCAACATGCTCAAGTACATCAAGATGACCGCCAGCTCGAACTTCGGCAACGTGTTCTCGGTACTGGTCGCCAGTGCGTTCATTCCGTTCCTGCCGATGCTGCCGATGCACCTGCTGGTGCAGAACCTGCTGTATGACATTTCGCAGATCGCGATCCCGTTCGACAACGTCGACGACGAGATGCTGAAACAGCCGCAACGCTGGCAGCCGGGCGATGTCGGGCGCTTCATGCTGTTCTTCGGCCCGATCAGTTCGATCTTCGACATCACAACGTTCGCCTTGATGTGGTACGTGTTCGATGCCAACACCCCGGATCACCAGACCCTGTTCCAGTCCGGCTGGTTTGTGGTGGGGCTGCTGACCCAGACGCTGATCGTGCACATGATCCGCACGCCGAAGATTCCGTTCCTGCAAAGCCGCGCGGCCATGCCGTTGCTGGTGATGACCGGAATCATCATGGCCGTGGGCATTTTCCTGCCGATGGGGCCGCTGGCGCACTACTTCAAATTGCAGGCGCTGCCATCGATGTACTTCGTGTTCCTGCCGGTGATCCTGCTGGCGTACATGGCGCTGACTCAAGCCGTCAAAGGCTTCTACATCCGCCGCTTCGGCTGGCAGTAACAGGCAAGAATTCCCCCCTTGTGGGAGCGAGGGGGGCGGTTTCAAGGAGTTCGACATGCAAGCGATCAACAATCTCAACCTCACCTCATTGCTCGACACTTTGGTCAGCCTCAGCGCGGCGTTCATCCTCGGCGGCCTGATCGGCTTCGAACGTCAGTACCGGCAACGCACGGCGGGCTTGCGCACCAATGTGCTGGTGGCGGTCGGGGCGGCGATTTTCGTCGACATGGCCAACCGTCTCGCCGGTGCCGAAGGCGCGGTGCGGGTGGTCGCGTATGTGGTCTCCGGCATCGGTTTTCTCGGTGCCGGGGTGATCATGCGCGAAGAAGGCAACGTGCGCGGGCTCAACACCGCCGCCACGCTCTGGACTTCGGCGGCTGTCGGTGCCTGCGCCGGTGCCGACCTGCTGGCCGAAGCGGTGCTGGGCACCTTGTTCGTGCTCGCCGCCAATACCTTGCTGCGGCCGATCGTCAACAACATCAACCGTCAGCCGCTGGATGTGGTCTCGGCGGAAGTCACCAACATCGTCTACGTCATCGCCCGGCGTTCGCAGCAAACGGCCGTGTTCGCCTTGCTTGAAGCCGAGCTCGAACGCAGCAACTACCCGGCCAGTGATGTTGATGTGCACGCCTTCGGGGCCGATGAAATCGAGATCGAAGCGACGCTGGCGACCACTTCGGTGGACGGCGATGAGCTGGATGCACTGGTGAAGCGGATTTCCACTTCGAACCTGGTGGTGCAGGCGTTCTGGAGTCCGAGCACTACGGAATAACGGAGTTTCCAATACGACGGCTGGATGGCTCTGTCGATCCAGTTCGTTTCCCGACGGCACTGTGTAGTGCTTTGGATCCTGCACGGATCCTCGCGTTGTCTTGGGAAATTTCCTACAAGTGAAAGGAATTGTCCTACACAGAAATTTCCCTCCACTCTCTAGATTGCCGGCTTGCCTGAGTGCGAGCCCAATCCTTGCGTTGTTCGACCTCAGCCCGAAAACGTCAGCGTGACTGACGACACTGTTGAGTGTTCTTCCGATGAAAAAAAACCTTCCTTCATTCAATCGTTCACCCGTTGCCGTGGCCATCGCGTTGCTCCTGCCGTTGCAGGCAAACGCCTACACCGCCGTGGTCAAGGATGGCGCCGTGACCTATGACGAACAGGTGTCCAGCGGCACGCAAACAATCGGGAGCAACGGTGCAACCCACCGCACTACGGTCAACGGAACCGGGACGCAAACGGTATTTTCCAACGGTGTGAGCCATGACACCCAGGTCGATGGCGCCACCCAGCGCGTCGACAGTGGCACCAGTCATGGCACGGTGGTCAGCGCCGGAGGGCTGCAAAGCGTCACCACCAGCGGGGTGGCGAATGACACCGTGCTGAATGCTGGCCAGCAAACCGTTACGCGATCTACCGCTAACCGCACCGTCATCAATGCCGCAAGCGTGCAGACCGTGGATCTAATGTCCATCGCCAATGACACGCAGATCAACAACGGCGGCATGCAAAACCTGATCAACATGGCCCAGGCCAACGGCAGCATCATCGAAACCGGCGGCGAACAAACCCTGCGCCGTGGCACGCTGGGCAGCGCAGTGGCCAATGACACTCGGGTGCAGGGCGGCACCCAGAGCGTCTACGACACCGGCACCGCCAACCGCAGCGTCGTCAGCAATGGCGGCAAGGTCAATCTGTACAGCGGCGCCCAGGCCAATGGTCTGGTGGCGGAGGCGGGTGGCACGGTCAATGTGATGGAAAACGGCGTGAAGACCGTGGACTCGCTGACCCTCAACGGCGGTCGCCTGGCGTTCGTGCCCAGCACCGACGGCAGCTTCAAGACCTTCACCGTCGATGCCCTGTCCGGCAGTGGCACGATTGCGCTGAACAGCGACATCGCCAGCGGACAAAACGATGTGCTGCGCGTGCAGGGCGCCGGCCTGGCCAGCGGTGACCACACGCTGATCGTCGGCGATTCCGGCCATGAGCCGGGGACCTCGGACGGTCGCCTGTTGTTGGTGGGCACTCAGGGCGGCGACGCGAAATTCGGCCTTCTTGGGGGGCATGTCGATGCCGGTGCCTTTCGCTACACCTTGCGCCACGAAGGTGATGACTGGGTACTGGCCAGCGCCGGTGAAGTCCCGACGACGCCTGTCGATCCGGGCAAACCGGTGGACACCCATGAACCTGAAGCCCCGCTGATACCGACGCGGCCCGTCGACCCTCCGGCGGCCAGTCTGTCCAAGGGCGCCAATGCTGCGATTGCCGCGCACACCGCCGGTGCGAGCCTGTGGAGCGCGCAGATGAATGCGCTGGTCAAGCGCTTGGGCGAATTGCGCATGGGGCAGGACGACGGTGGCGTCTGGACGCGGGCGATTGGCAAGCGCTTTGATATCAGCGAGCACTCGAGTCGTGCCTACCGCCAGGACATCACCGGCCTGGAAATCGGTGCCGACAAGGCCGTTGCGTTGGACAGCGGCAAGGTCTACCTCGGCGGCATGGTTGGCACGGCGCGTTCGGATCTGGACTTTGGCGAAGGCGCCTCGGGCACGATCGACAGCAGGATGTTCGGGGTCTATGCCACGTATCTGCACGACAACGGCGTGTATGTCGACAGCGTGCTGAAGTACAGCCGCTTCGACAACGATATCAAGACCCCGACCAATCTGGGCGCGTCGGTCAAAGGTGACTACCGCACTCACGGTGTCGGCGCCGACATCGAAGTCGGCAAGCACATCGATCTGAAGGACGGCTGGTTCGTCGAGCCGCAACTGGAAATCACCGCCACACGGACCCAGGGTGCCAGCTATACCGCCAGCAACGGGTTGCGGGTCAAGTCCGATGATCTCGACTCACTGCAAAGCCGGGTCGGTTCGCTGTTCGGTCGCAGCCTGACGCTGAGCAACGGCATGCAGGCTCAGCCGTACGTGAAGGCGTCCTACGTGACCGAACACGCCGGCACGAGCAAGGTCAGCGTCAACGGCAACCGGCTCGACGCTCAACTGCCGGGCAACCGCATGGAAGTGGGGTTCGGCGGGGTGTTGCAGGTCAGCGAGAAGAGCAAGATCTCCCTGGATGCCGAGTACGCCAAGGGCAACGGCATCGAGCAGCCGTTTGGCTTGAACCTGGGTTATCGCTATCTCTGGTAGGAAAACAAAGCCGTATCGGGTTGTCCCGGTACGGCTTTTTTGTATGAATTCTGTCCATCGCTGCTCGGGCTTGAGCTGCCGGATGATGCGTTCAATCCGGATGAGTGACGGTTTTTTTCGGAAAAGTCCTACAGAGCGTATCCCGATGCTTGGGTAGTCTTGCCGTCACTTCAAGCGACTACCCGGACTTTCACATTGACCGACAAAACCCTGCGCATCCTGATCGCCGACTTGCAGCATTTTCACCGGATGAAGATCGAGCGGATGTTCAACGGCCTCGATTACTACCGTATTGCACCGGTGCAGAACCTTGCCGAACTGCTGACGTTGGTCGATTACGGCGGTCAGCCGTTCGATGTCCTGGTGATCAATGCCGAACTGGCGGCCGGAATGGCGGATCTTCGCGGTTTTCTGTTTGATCATCCGCAAATCCGGCGGGCGCTGGTCTATGGTGAGCCGGTGGACTCCTCCGGTGTTCCCGGGCATTTCGGGGCAAAGATCATCACCAGCCCTGCGCCTTTGCCTTCAATCCGCGCCATCGAACAGTTGATGACCTCGGTCGAGGCTTCGTTCGGGCGCCCATCGCGTGTTCGATCACAGATCGGTCTGGCGCACAACTGTCAGATCTGACAGGTGATTCAGCGTGCACAGCGTGCAACAGTAGTAGCGCAGCTACCAATAGTCCCGTTCATGCAAGATCGGTGGCGCCATGTCAGGTATTCGCCCCGGGAGTGGTCATGGGTTCAGCATTGATTGTTGATGATCACCCAGTGGTGGTGGGTGCCGTTCGTATGGTTCTGGAGTCCGCAGGTTACGAACCGATCCATGTGACTGGCAAAGGTGTCGATGTGGTGTCGATGCTACGTGAACACGCGCCGGAACTGGTCGTGCTCGACCTGAAACTCGATGGCTTCGGCGGCCTGGAGGTGTTGGCGCGCATCAGGGCCATCGGGCTGGTCTGCAAAGTGTTGATCTTCACCTCGGCCGACCCTGAACACTATCTGATGCGTTGCCGACGTGCGGGGGCGATGGCTTTTGTCGCCAAATCCGCCTCGATGCAGCATTTGCAAAATGCAATCAAGGCCGTCCGTTCGGGTTATACCTACTTTCCCGAAATGCCTGTGGTCAATGCCGGGCAATCCGAAGCGCACCGCGATGAGCGAGAGTTGATTGCACTTCTGTCCACCCGCGAAATGGAGATCATGCTGAAGCTGGCCAGAGGTGAATCCAACAAGCATATTGCTCTGAAGATGAACCTCAGTCACAAAACCATCAGCACCTACAAGACCCGCTTGATGCTGAAACTCGGGGTAAGCTCGCTGGTGGTGTTGCGAGAGTTTGTCAAACGCAACGGCCTGTTTCCATAGGCCGCCCCATGATGTGTCTTCTGCGGTTGGTTTCTCTGTCGATACTGATGCTTGCAAGCCTGGTGCACGCGACCGAGGCGCAACGGCTGGAAATCGTCTCCCGCACCCGCCTTGAGGGTGTGCAGATTCAACTGGATGAGCAGGATCGGCAGTGGCTCCGTGCGCATCCGGTATTGCGCATCGGTTCCTCCTGGCCGGATTACCCGCCGTTTGAGTTGACCCGCAAGCGCCATGAACTGGAAGGCCTTACGGCCGATTACGCCAACGCAATTGCACAGATTTTGAACATAGCCGTTGAAGTCTGGTGCTATTCCGACCGCGCAAGCGCCATGGCTGCGCTCAAGGCCGGTGAGGTAGACCTGCTGGGCACGTCGAACAAGTTCGAAGAAGCTGATTCCGACCTCATGCTGTCCCGTGCCTACGCCGAGGATCAGCCGATGTGGGTGACTCGGATCGACGAACCGTTGCCTGGCGATCTGGCTGGCAAACGCATCGCCATGGTGGACGACTACCTGCCAGCCTCGACCATCCAGGAGGCTTACCCACAAGCCTCCCTGCAGCGTTACAGGTCGATTTTCGAAGCCCTCGGCGCCGTGGCGTACGGCACGGATGCGGTTTACGTTGGCGACTTCATCAGCGCCAGCTATCTGCTCAACACGATCTTTCACAACGACCTGCAACTGGCCGGGCCTTCGGGCCTTGACGCCAACCCGTTCGGCTTCGCCCTGGCCCGCAGCAATACGCGTTTGAAAGGTCTGGTCGACAAAGCCCTGCTGGCCATTCCCATGGAACAGCGCCTGGCCATCGAGCTGCGCTGGAGCGCCGGTCGCGCGGACGTGGCTGCGCAGTCGCAGGTGAGCCTGAGCGACAGCGAGCAACAATGGCTGGATCAGCATCCGGTGGTGCGGGTCGGCGCTATCGATGATTTTGCACCGCTGACATTCTTTGACGCCGATGGCCGTTTCAGTGGGCTGGCCGCCCAATTGCTCAACCTGATCAGTCAGCGCAGTGGCCTGACATTCGAGGTGGTGCGCGGCCGGTCGCTGGATCGTCAGGTCGAGCAACTCAAAAGCGGTGCGCTGGATCTGTTGCCGGTGTTGACACCGAGCCGCGAGCGCGAAACCAAAATGCTGTTCACCCGATCGTACGTCAACAGCCCCTTTGTGCTGATTGCCGATTCAAAGGCACACGCGCCGCGCAGCCTTGAAGACATGGCGGGCAAACGTCTGGCGCTTTATGGCGGTAATCCGTTGCACGATTATCTGCTGGAGAACGTACCGCAGATCCGCCTGATCGAGTTGCCAAGCCCGGCCGACGGCACGCAGGCGCTGCTCGACGGCAAGGCCGATGCGACATTGAGCTCGTTGCTGGTGGCGCGCTACCAGATCGATCATCAATACCGCGATCGCTTGCGGATTGTCTCCACGCTGGGCGATTTGCCGGCGCGGGTTGCCATGGCGACAGCGCTCGACGCCCCGCAGTTGCAATCGATTCTGAACAAGGCACTGCTGAGCATCGCCCCCCAGGAAATTGACGGTCTGGTCGCGCGTTGGAGTCGTAATGTGGTGCTGCAAGACAGTTATTGGCAGCGTCATCAAACGCAAATACTGCGCGGGTTTGCAGTGGCGGCAGGGCTGTTGCTGTTGGCGTTGGGCTGGATCGGCTTTCAGCGTCGGCAGATCCGCCAGCGCCAGCAATGGCTTCAGCAGTTGCAGGAGGCCAAGGACGCAGCCGATGAAGCCAATCGCGCCAAGAGCACGTTTCTGGCGACCATGAGCCATGAAATCCGCACACCGATGAACGCCCTGATCGGCATGCTCGAACTGGCCCTCAAACGTGCCGATGAAGGCGTGACCGATCGCCAGGCGATCGAGGTGGCGTCCAGCGCCGGGCAGCAACTGCTGGCATTGATCGGCGATATTCTCGACATCGCACGCATCGAGTCCGGGCATCTGTCGCTGGCCCCCGAGCGCGTCAATCTGCATGAAGTGGTGGCGTCGGTGTGTCGGATTTTCGAAGGCCTGGCCCGGCAGAAACAATTGTTGTGGCATGTAGAAATGGATGAGCGCAGCAACGTCGTGGTGATGCTCGATCCCCTGCGGCTCAAACAAGTGCTGTCGAACCTGCTGAGCAATGCAATCAAGTTCACCGAGGACGGCGAGGTGAGCCTGCGCCTGCGCGTGTTTGGCGAACAGGACGGGCTGATTGAAGTGGGCGTGGCCATTGAAGACAGTGGCCGGGGGATCAGCGCCGAGGATCAGCAGCGGTTGTTCAGACCGTTTGTGCAGGTCGGCAATCATCAATCTGTGGCGCACGGCGGTTCTGGCCTGGGGCTGGTGATCAGCCGCAATCTGTGCCGGATGATGGGCGGCGATTTGTGGATGACCAGCGAACCGGGCAGGGGCACTCAGGTCATGCTGCGAATGGAACTGCCGGTGCTGGCGCCGCTGGTGCAAGAGGCTGTACCGGTGCCAGCGGCGACGATGGTTAATTCGCTGAACGTACTGGTGGTGGATGACCATCCGGTGAATCGCCTGCTGCTTTGTCGGCAGTTGAGTGAGCTCGGGCATCGTGCCGTTGACGCCGGTGGCGGTGAGGAGGGGCTGGCGCTTTGGCGCGGGCACGCCTTCGATGCACTGATCACCGACTGCAATATGCCGGGGCTCAACGGTTACGAGCTGACGCGCGCGGTACGTCAGGAAGAAGCCGCAACGGGCAGGACGCCCTGCCTGATCCTCGGATTTACCGCCAATGCGCAGATGGAGGAGAAGCAGCGATGCCGGGCGGCCGGGATGGACGATTGTCTGTTCAAACCGGTTCTGCTGCGTGAATTGAGCCAGGCGCTGATGGCCGCAACATCCGAAGGCGCGCAGACCGAAAGCGTGGACGATCCGGTAGAGGCCGAGTTCGATCTGAGCGCGCTGTTGCAACTGGCAGGCGCGGACAACCCGCTGATCGGGCAATTGCGTGAGGAGGTGCTGAGCAGCCTGCGCGTCGACCTGAAGCGTCTGGATGAATCGGGCCGCAAAAGTGATCGCGCAGAATTACGTGATCTGGCGCATCACGTCACAGGCGGGGCGCACATGATCGGTGCCGAGCGCGTGGTTTCGGCGTGTCGGGTACTCGAGCAGGCCTGCCGTGACGATGAGCCCGAAGCGGCATTGACGGCCGCCATCGAGTTGCTGCGCGTGGCCATGCACGACCTCGCGCAGCAGCTTCAGGCCTGATCGGTCAGTCCCACTGCGGCGCGATGCCTTTGGGGCTGGTCAGGCGATGGCCGCGATCCAGTGTTGCGATCAGCGCCATGTCGGCGTCGCTCAGGGTCAGCGCCGTGGCGCCGAGGTTGCCTTGCAGGTTGGCGCGTTTGGTCGAGGACGGAATCACCGCGTAACCCGACTGCATCGCCCACGCGAGGGTGACCTGCGCCGGGGTGGCGTGCAGACGCTCGGCGATCTGCACGATCAGCGGATCCTTCAGTACTTCGCCATAGGCCAGGGTCATGTACGACGTGATCTGGATGCCCTGACTTTGCGCGAACTCGACAACCTTGCGGTTTTGCAGGTACGGGTGCAGCTCGATCTGGTTGGTGGCGATGTTTTCCGCGCCGACCGCAGCAATCGACTGTTTCATCAGGTCGATGGTGAAGTTGGACACGCCGATCTGCCGGGTCAGGCCCAGGCGTTTGGCTTCCAGCAGCGCGCCCATGAATTCTTCGACCGGCACCTGATCTTCCGGCGACGGCCAGTGGATCAGCGTCAGGTCGAGGTAGTCGGTCTGCAGCTTTTGCAGGCTCTCCTTGAGGCTCTCGATCAAGCGATCCTTGGCGAAGTTGGCGATCCAGATCTTGCTGGTGATGAACAGTTCTTCACGGGCGATGCCGCTGGCAGCGATGGCCTCGCCAACGTCGGCTTCGTTTTCGTAGATCTGAGCGGTGTCGATGACCCGGTAACCGAGCTCAAGGGCAGTGCTCACCGAATCGATGACCACCTGGCCTTGCAGGCGAAACGTACCAAGACCGAAAGCGGGAACAGACATGCAGAGACTCCAGGGTTGCAGTGGGAATGGGCAGGAGTATCCGCGTCTGATTCCTCGGGAAAAACCGCTGTCGGGGCAAAGTACTGTTGACTGGAAGTCACGAATCACCGCGATCGGTATCGTTCCATCAGTAGAACGATGAGGACGGTTTTGGCTGACTAGTACTAAATACGTGGCGAATTTATGATCGGTCCATGATCAACCTGATTATGGAGTCCACCATGAAAAACCTTATCGGTATCTACACCAGCCCTCGCGGCCACTGGGTCGGCGATGGGTTTCCGGTGCGTACCCTGTTTTCCTACGACAATTTGGGCAAGCACATCAGCCCGTTCCTGCTGCTGGATCACGCCGGGCCCGCGCAATTCACTCCGACCACCGAACGCCGTGGCGTGGGTCAGCATCCGCACCGTGGCTTCGAGACCGTGACCATCGTTTACGAAGGCGAAGTGCAGCACCGCGATTCCACCGGCAGCGGCGGCACCATCGGCCCGGGCGATGTGCAGTGGATGACGGCGGCTTCCGGAATCCTGCATGAAGAATTCCACTCGGAAAACTTCGCCCGAACCGGCGGCAACCTGGAAATGGTGCAGTTGTGGGTGAATCTGCCGGCCAAGGACAAAATGGCCGAGCCGGGGTACCAGACCATTCTGGACAGTGATATCCCGCAAATTGCGCTCAAGGACGGCGCCGGCAGCCTGCGTCTGATCGCCGGTGAGTTCGACGGCCACAAGGGCCCGTCCCGCACGTTCACGCCTATCGATGTCTGGGATCTGCGGCTGAACAGCGGCAAGTTGCTTTCGCTGGATCTGCACGAAGGTCGCAACACCGCGCTGGTGGTGTTAAAGGGTTCGGTACAGGTCAACGGTGTGGAGTCGATGCGTGAAGGCCAACTGGCGCTGTTCGAGCGTGATGGCAATCGCATCACCCTTGAAGCCAGCCAGGACGCGGTGGTGCTGCTGCTCAGCGGCGAGCCGATCGACGAGCCGATCGTCGGCCACGGCCCGTTCGTGATGAACACCGAGCAGGAAATCCATCAGGCTTTCGCCGACTTCCAGTCCGGCCGCTTCGGCCAGATGCACGGCTGAAAAAACCGGCAGGCGCCACGTGCGCCTGCCGGTTTTTTTTGAGCGCGCGCAGTGGCGCTCATCCCGCCAAATCAATTACTCCTACACTGAGCCCAATCTGTGCGATCTTCTCGCGACTGGCCCCTGTCGGAGTTGTTTGATGCTGTCTCTGCTCACCGATCATCCGTTGTTTTGCGCCTTGATCCTGATCCTGATCGATCTCGGTCTGTGGCGTCTGATCAGCTCCCACGGCAGCGCGTGGAAACTGTTGGTGCGGGTGCTGATTTTTGCCCTGTTCAGCATCCTGCTGTTCAACGAAGGGCTCAACCCGATGGAGCCTGCGCCGTGGGCCGACAATGTGCCGTTGCACCTTGCAGCGACCGGTTTGCAGATCGGCTGGTGGCTGTTCGGCGCGCGTACTCTGACGGTGCTGATTGGCGCGGTGATGATGCAGCGGGTCGGGCACACCGGGCGGTTGTTGCAGGATCTGCTGGGCGCGGTGATCTTCCTGATTGCGATCATCGCGGCGCTGGCCTACGTGCTGGATCTGCCGGTCAAAGGCGTGCTGGCGACGTCCGGGGCGTTGGCGATCATCGTCGGTCTGGCGCTGCAGAGCACCTTGAGCGACGTGTTTTCCGGGATCGTGCTCAACACCACCAAGCCTTATCAACTGGATGACTGGATTTCCATCGACGGCACCGAAGGCCGGGTCACCGATATCGACTGGCGCGCCACGCGGCTGCAAACCAGTCAGGGCAGCATGGCAGTGATTCCCAACTCGCTGGCGGCCAAGGCCAAGATCATCAACTTCAGCCGGCCGAGCAATATGTTCGGGGTGGCCGTCAGCGTGCAGGTCAGCCCCCATGCGCGGCCCAGTTCGGTGATCGATGCCCTGGAGCGGGCGATGCAGGGCTGTCGCCAATTGCTGGAGAGCCCCGCGCCGAGTGTCGCACTGAAGAACTCCAACAGCGCCGGCGCCGAATATGAGATCAGCGGGTTTGTCGCCTCGATGAGCGAAAAGCGCGTGGTGCGCAATCAGCTGTTCGACCTGGCGTACCGGCACTTGCAAGCGTCCGGGGTCAATCTGCTGTCGAGCGATGAGCCGGGCATGCTGAGCAATCTCTCGCGACCGCGGGCGTTGCTCGACAGCTCGCCGATTTTCTCCACCCTGCGTCAGGAAGAGAAGGAAACCTTCAGCCAGAACATGACCCTGCAAACCTTCCGGGCCGGCGAGATGATTCTTGCGGGCGGCGAGGTCAGCGATCACCTGTTCATCATCGAGTCCGGGGTGGTGTCGGTAACGCTCAAGCGCCACGGCACGCCGTTCGAGTCCGGGCGGATGGGGCCGGGCGAAGTGATTGGCGAGGCGGGGATTCTGTCCGATACGTCATTGCCAGCCGACTTCTCCGCCAAGACTTTCTGCGCGCTGTACCGCATCGAGAAGTCTTATCTCAAACCGTGCCTGGATGCCCGTCATGACATCAACGACGCGATGCAGGCGCTGCTCGATTTCCGCCTGCACAAGGCGCAATCCCTGACGGAAGAAACGCCGGTGGCGGCGCCGAAGAAAGGCTTCCTGCAATGGCTGCGCAACCGCGTCTGACCGTTCAGCGCAGACCGTAATCCGCCAGTTTGCGCTCCAGGTTCAGGCGCACCTGCGGCCATTCGTCATCGATGATGCTGAAGCGCACCGAGTTGCGCTTGCGGCCGTCCGGCATGATGCGTTCGTGGCGGACGATGCCTTCCTGCTGCGCGCCGAGGCGCAGGATTGCGTTGCGCGATTTCTGGTTGTTTTCGTCGGTGGTGAACTGCACCCGCACACAATCGAGCACCTCGAAGGCGTGGCGCAGCATCAGGTACTTGGCCTCGGTGTTGACGAAGGTTTTCTGAAAGCGTGCCGAAATCCAGCTGCTGCCGATCTCCAGCTTGCGATTGAGCGGGTCGATCTTCCAGAACCGGGTCGAGCCGATCACTTTGCCGGTTTCTTTCAGCACGATGACAAACGGCATGACCGTCCCAGCTTTACGGCCGTCGAGGGCCTTTTTCAGGTAAGCGTCGACGGTAGTGGCTGACGGCACCACGGTGACCGTGAGATTCCACAGTTCACCGTCGGCGGCAGCGCGGAGCAGGGCGTCGGCGTCGGTGTATTGAAGTGGGCGCAGTATGATGCCCTGGCCTTGCAGCGTGGTTTGCATGTGGGGATTCTCGGCGATCGGGCGAGGGCTTATTACGCCGTACGCAAAGGATCCGACGCAACCGTCGCGGTGGGCGGATGTCACAGTTTTTATCGGTCAATGGCAGGAACCCGGACGATGAAAAAAATGCGCATTGCCACGTTCAACGTCAACGGCCTGCGGGCCCGACTGCCGAATCTGCTGGAATGGCTCAGGCGCGAGAAGCCGGACATCGTCTGTTTGCAAGAGCTGAAACTGGTGGACAGCGCGTTTCCTGCCGCCGATCTGGAGGCCGCCGGTTATGGCGCCATCTGGCACGGACAGGCGTCATGGAACGGCGTGGCGATTCTTGCCCGCGATGCGCAACCGCTGGAGAGCCGGCGCGGTCTGCCCGGTGATCCCGACGATAAACACAGCCGCTACCTCGAAGCGGCGGTGCATGGAGTGCTGGTGGGGTGTCTGTACCTGCCCAATGGCAATCCGCAACCGGGGCCGAAGTTCGACTACAAACTGGCCTGGTTCGATCGTCTGATCAAATACGCCCGGGACCTGCAAAGCAGCGATCACCCGGTGGTGCTGGCCGGCGATTACAACGTGGTGCCTACCGATCTGGATATCTACAACACCCGTTCGTGGCTCAAGGATGCGCTGTTGCAACCGCAAAGCCGCGAGTGCTACCAGCGCCTGCTGGATCAGGGCTGGACCGATTCGTTGCGGCATCTGTATCCCGAAGATCGGCTGTACACCTTCTGGGATTATTTCCGCCAGCACTGGCAGAAGAACTCCGGGCTGCGGATCGACCATCTGCTGCTCAATCCAAAGCTGAGCCCCTATCTGCACGAGGCCGGTGTGGATGCCTGGGTGCGCAACGAACCGCATGCCAGCGACCACGCGCCGACGTGGATTCGCATCGATTCGCGTAAAAGACGCTAGCAGGTGATTGGTTAATTCAATTGTCGATTCGATGCCCGGGCCCGTATACATGGCGACCATCGGCGGAACGATCCGCGCCCCCATGCAAAAGGACCCAGCCATGAGCGAGCCACGCCTGACGAATCTGAAACAGTACCTGCAACGCCTGGGATTCGATGCGCCCCCGGCACCGACCCTTGAAACCCTGCGCCTGTTGCAACTGCGCCATACCGGCGCCTTTCCATTCGAAAACCTGTCAACGCTCAGTGGCGAACCCGTCCTGATCGATCTGCCCTCCATCGAACGCAAGGTCTTGAACGATGCCCGTGGCGGGTACTGCTACGAGCTGAACAATCTGTTTCTGGCGTTGCTGCTGGAACTGGGGTTCGATGCGCGGGGGATCAGCGGGCGAGTGGTCATGAATCAGCCCGAGGGCAGCTGGACAGCGCGCACCCACCGCTTGAGCCTGGTGACCATTGACGACGTGCGCTACATCACCGACGTCGGCTTCGGCGGCATGGTGCCGACCGCGCCGCTGGTGCTCGATACCGACGCCGAGCAATCCACGCCGCACGAGCCTTATCGCATCGAAGTGCAGGCCGATGGCTACATGCTGCGGGCCAAAGTCGCCGGCGAATGGCGGCCGATGTACCTGTTCGACCTGCAGCGCCAGGAAGACATCGATTACACCCTCGGCAACTGGTACGTCTCGACTCACCCGGACTCGCCATTTGCCCAACGCCTGATGGTCGCGCGTACTGGCGACGGCTGGCGGCGCACCTTGAACAACGGCAGTTTCGCGATCCACCGCATCGGCGCAGAGAGCGAGCGGCGTGAAGTGACGGAGGTCGATGAACTGATCGAATTGCTGGAACGGGAATTCGGCCTGCGCTTGCCGCACCAGCCCGGTGCACGTCTGGCGCTGGCGCGCTTGATTCAGCCAGTCTGAAGTCTAAGGTTTTGCCTCCGGCTCCAGCACCCGCCGGATCTCGTTCACGGCCGCCGACAGTTTTTTCTCAAGGCTCTTGAGGTCGGTGGCGGTGATGCCTTGTTTGAATTGCCCGCTGAGATGCTCGAGTTCCTCGGTGGCGCCACGGCTGTTAAGCAATGTGTGGCGCAGGGTGTTGTTGATTACCGTCTGATAGCCAAACCCCTCGCTTTCAGCGACCTCGCGCGCGGCTTCGATCACCGCGTCATCGAGCATGATGGTGATGCGGGTCTTGCCCTTGGTCGGCGCGATGGCGCCGCGTTTACCATCGCTGAAATCGTATTCATCCTTCATTGATCACCTCCGCGCAAAGTTGCCATTGCTCGTTGGGCTCGAATGCGTTGGCAGCATTCTTGCTTTTATCGAACTGAATCTTGAATGACTTCATTATGCATACGTTATATGTATAAAAAAGGGTGCGACCGCGCCGTCGGTCGCCATGAACACTTCAGCCCAGGCGGATAAAGCGTGCACTCGATTGAGGATGTGTTGCCGGATTTGTGGGGGATGAAAGCAGCGGGATAGAAGGTTGGGTGGCTAGCTAACCATTATGTGACTGATAAGTTGTATACAAGTCTATGGACATTTGTCCTGACTCTTGCATACAGTGTGCGCATAACAAAAACCAGGGAACTCCCCCACCATGAAAACGCCCCATGTTTCACACCAACGGCCCGAGGACGAGAATCTCGGGGTCGGCGCGAATATGGCTTACGGCCTGCAACACGTTCTGACCATGTATGGCGGTATCGTCGCGGTGCCACTGATCATCGGTCAGGCCGCCGGGCTTTCGCCGGCGGACATCGGTCTGTTGATTGCTGCTTCATTGTTTGCGGGGGGGCTGGCCACGTTGCTGCAAACCCTGGGTTTACCGTTTTTCGGCTGTCAGTTGCCGCTGGTACAGGGCGTGTCGTTCTCCGGCGTTGCCACGATGGTGGCTATTGTCAGCAGTGGCGGGGAGGGCGGCTTCCAGTCGGTGCTCGGCGCGGTGATTGCGGCGTCGCTGATCGGCTTGCTGATCACGCCGGTGTTCTCGCGAATCACCAAGTTCTTCCCGCCACTGGTCACCGGCATCGTGATCACCACCATCGGTCTGACGCTGATGCCGGTGGCCGCACGCTGGGCCATGGGCGGCAACAGCCACGCTCCTGACTTCGGCAGCATGCAGAACATCGGGCTGGCGGCGGTCACGCTGGTGCTGGTGTTGCTGCTGAGCAAGGTCGGCAGTTCCACCATCTCGCGTCTGTCGATCCTGTTGGCCATGGTGATCGGCACGGTGCTGGCGGTGTTCCTCGGCATGGCGGACTTCTCCAACGTTACCCAGGGCCCGATGTTCGGCTTCCCGACGCCGTTCCATTTCGGCATGCCGACCTTCCACTTCGCCGCGATCCTGTCGATGTGCATCGTCGTCATGGTGACCCTGGTGGAAACCTCGGCGGATATCCTGGCGGTCGGTGAAATCATCGGCACCAAGGTCGACTCCAAACGCCTGGGCAATGGCCTGCGGGCGGACATGCTGTCGAGCATGTTTGCGCCGATCTTCGGCTCGTTCACCCAAAGCGCCTTCGCCCAGAACGTCGGGCTGGTGGCGGTGACCGGGATCAAGAGCCGCTATGTGGTGGCGACCGGCGGTATCTTCCTGGTGATCCTCGGCCTGCTGCCGTTCATGGGCCGGGTCATCGCAGCCGTGCCGACCTCGGTACTCGGCGGCGCCGGTATCGTGCTGTTCGGCACTGTGGCGGCGAGCGGCATCCGCACGCTGTCCAAGGTCGATTACCGCAACAACGTCAACCTGATCATCGTCGCCACCTCGATCGGCTTCGGCATGATCCCGATTGCCGCGCCGAACTTCTACGATCACTTCCCGAGCTGGTTCGCGACCATTTTCCATTCGGGCATCAGCTCGTCGGCGATCATGGCGATCCTGCTGAACCTGGCGTTCAACCACTTCACGGCGGGTAACTCGGATCAGCAGTCGGTGTTTGCGGCGGCAGAAGAGCGGACCCTGCGTTATCGCGATCTGGCAGCGCTGCGTGAAGGCGACTACTTCAGCGACGGCAAACTGCATGACTGCGACGGCAACGAAGTGCCGGTGATCGATCCGGATGCGGATCACGGTCATGGCGCACCGAAGGCACATGCCAAAAGCAGCGAGCACGTCTGACCGCTGTAGCTGAATGAAGAAGGGCCGATCAGTTGCGAAACTGATCGGCCCTTTTTCTATGGCGCCGCTTTTTTCAGCGCCCACAAAAAAGCCCCTGAATCTTTCGATTCAGGGGCTCTGTATTTGGCTCCACAACCTGGACTCGAACCAGGGACCCAGTGATTAACAGTCACTTGCTCTACCAACTGAGCTATTGCGGAATTGGTGCGTATGTTACTGATTTAAAAAGACTAGTCAAGCGCCAGTTGTAAATTTTCTGGAAATATCAGGACGGACGGCGATCTATCAGCGATTGGCGGTTACCAGAACCGTAGCAGAGGTCTACCATGGCCGCCCGGAAGTGGTCACACGCGCTGCCGGCCATTCGCCGAAAAGGTACGCGCCATGAATAGCTCCATCCTCAACCGTAGTCCTGTCGAGGTGTTCGCATGAGCACCGCACAAATCAGCCTGCCCAAAGGCGTAGGGCCACACGCCGAAAAGCTTTTCGACGCGATCACTCAGGCTGCCACGGCTGAAGAGCTGAACCGTGCAGGCGGCAAGGCCGAAGGTTTTGTCCTCGGTCTGGAAAGCACCAAGGCCATCAAGAGCCAGGTCGCCGAATCGCTCTACGTCGTTTATGACGATGCGGCGACTCAGCGTGCAGCGGAACTGGCTTAACCGCCGAACGTGAAGGTGCCGAGCATCAGTTTGGCGTACAGCATCGTTGCGCCCAGTTGCACCAGCCACAGCGCCAGCCCGCCGAGAAACACCCCGGCCGCGACTTGCAGCACCAGGTTGTTGCCGCGTTTGGCCGGGGCGCGGGGGATGAAGTCATCCAGATCGTCGCGGTCGGCGCGCAGGTCATCGTTTTTCATGTCGTCTCTCTGAAATATCGTTTGGGTGCAGTCTAGAGGGTATGGCGGCTTTTCTTCAGACAAATAAAAACGGGAAGCCCGAAGGCTTCCCGTTTTCAGTGCAGCGCCGGATCAGATGACCTGAACGATGGCGTCCGTCACGGCTTCGATGTTGCTCTGGTTCAGCGCAGCGACGCAGATGCGGCCGGTGTCCAGGGCGTAGATGCCGAACTCGTTGCGCAGGCGGTGAACCTGTTCGGTGGTCAGGCCGGAGTAGGAGAACATGCCGCGCTGACGACCGACGAAGCTGAAGTCACGCTGCGGGGCTTTCTTCGCCAGCAGAGCAACCATCTGCTCGCGCATGCCACGAATGCGCAGGCGCATTTCAGCCAGTTCGGCTTCCCACTGGGCGCGCAGTTCCGGGCTGTTCAGCACGGCGGCGACGACGCTTGCACCGTGGGTCGGCGGGTTGGAGTAGTTGGTGCGGATCACGCGTTTGACTTGCGACAGGACGCGGGCGCTTTCTTCTTTCGATTCGCTGACGATCGACAGGGCGCCGACACGCTCGCCGTACAGCGAGAACGACTTGGAGAACGAGCTCGACACGAAGAAGGTCAGGCCGGATTCAGCGAACAGGCGCACGGCAGCGGCGTCTTCGGCGATGCCGTCACCGAAACCCTGGTAAGCCATGTCGAGGAACGGCACGTGACCTTTGGCCTTGACCGCTTCCAGCACGTTGTTCCAGTCCGCCGGGCTCAGGTCGACGCCGGTCGGGTTGTGGCAGCAGGCGTGCAGCACGATGATCGAGCCGTTCGGCAGGGCGTTCAGGTCTTCCAGCAGGCCGGCACGGTTCACGTCGTGGGTGGCGGCGTCGTAGTAGCGGTAGTTCTGCACCGGGAAACCGGCGGTTTCGAACAGCGCGCGGTGGTTTTCCCAGCTCGGATCGCTGATCGCCACGACGGCATTGGGCAGCAGTTGCTTGAGGAAGTCGGCACCGATTTTCAGTGCGCCGGTCCCGCCGACGGCCTGAGTGGTGACAACGCGGCCAGCTGCCAGCAGTGGCGAATCATTGCCGAACAGCAGCTTTTGCACGGCCTGGTCGTAGGCCGCGATGCCATCGATTGGCAGGTAACCGCGCGAGGCGTGCTGAGCGGCGCGAATGGTTTCGGCTTCGATGACGGCGCGCAGGAGTGGAATTCGCCCCTCTTCGTTGCAGTACACACCCACCCCGAGGTTGACCTTATTGGTCCGGGTATCGGCGTTGAATGCTTCGTTGAGGCCCAGGATTGGATCGCGGGGTGCCATTTCGACAGCGGAGAACAGGCTCATTTTTGCGGCAGCTCTAATGGAGAGTGGAGGGACGTGTGGCGCTCCAGCCGAATGCACTAGAGCGGTGCACAAACGGGGAGCTAGTATAGAGGCCATCATCGATCAATGGCGACAGGCGAATCGGCTTTTAAGGTAAGTTTTTCCGATTATTTCTCGACCGTTAGTCGAATGGATCTGTCGGAGACTTTACCGGATGTAGGACGTTTGCCTTGAAAGGCGAGGCAATCGGCTCCACATTCAGCACAATCTTCGTTTTTCCTTGCGCGACATCGGTCGTTTGCGGTCTTTCTCGTGGTGCTGCGGTTTGCCCGCAGCGGCGCGATTCCAGAGGTGTTTATGTCTGAATTCCAGCTCGTCACCCGTTTCGACCCCGCCGGCGATCAACCCGAAGCCATTCGCCAGATGGTCGAAGGCATCGAAGCCGGGCTGGCGCACCAGACGCTGCTCGGGGTGACCGGGTCGGGCAAGACCTTCAGCATCGCCAACGTGATCGCCCAGGTGCAGCGTCCGACCCTGGTGCTGGCACCGAACAAGACCCTGGCCGCGCAGTTGTACGGCGAGTTCAAGTCGTTCTTCCCGAACAACGCTGTCGAGTACTTCGTTTCTTACTACGACTACTACCAGCCCGAAGCCTATGTGCCGTCGTCCGACACCTTTATCGAGAAGGACGCGTCGATCAACGACCACATCGAGCAGATGCGGCTGTCGGCGACCAAGGCATTGCTCGAACGCAAGGACGCGATCATCGTCACCACGGTGTCGTGCATCTACGGTCTGGGCAGCCCGGAAACCTATTTGAAAATGGTCTTGCACGTCGATCGCGGCGACAAGCTCGACCAGCGTGCGCTGGTGCGGCGTCTGGCCGACCTGCAATACACCCGCAACGACATGGATTTCGCCCGTGCGACCTTCCGGGTGCGCGGCGATGTGATCGACATCTACCCGGCGGAATCCGACCTCGAAGCGATCCGCATCGAGTTGTTCGATGATGAAGTGGAGAGCATTTCCGCGTTCGACCCGCTGACCGGTGAAGTCATCCGCAAACTTCCACGCTTCACCTTCTATCCGAAGAGCCACTACGTGACGCCCCGGGAAACCCTGCTCGACGCTATCGAGGGGATCAAGGTCGAGTTGCAGGAGCGCCTGGAATACCTGCGCAACAACAACAAACTGGTGGAAGCCCAGCGTCTGGAGCAGCGCACCCGGTTCGACCTGGAGATGATCCTCGAACTCGGCTACTGCAACGGCATTGAAAACTACTCGCGCTATCTGTCGGGTCGCCCGGCTGGGGCGGCGCCGCCAACGCTCTACGATTACCTGCCGGCGGATGCGCTACTGGTAATCGACGAATCCCACGTCAGCGTGCCGCAAGTCGGCGCGATGTATAAGGGCGACCGTTCGCGCAAGGAAACCCTGGTGGAATACGGCTTCCGCCTGCCGTCGGCGCTGGACAACCGGCCGATGCGCTTCGACGAGTGGGAAGGGGTGAGCCCACAGACGATTTTCGTCTCCGCTACACCCGGCAACTATGAAGCCGAGCACGCGGGGCGGGTAATCGAGCAAGTGGTGCGCCCGACCGGTCTGGTCGACCCGCAGGTTGAAGTGCGGCCGGCGCTGACCCAGGTCGACGATCTGCTCTCGGAAATCACCAAGCGTGTGGCGGTGGAGGAGCGGGTGCTGGTCACCACGCTGACCAAGCGCATGGCCGAAGACCTGACCGATTACCTGGCCGATCACGGCGTGCGCGTGCGTTATCTGCACTCGGACATCGACACCGTCGAGCGGGTCGAAATCATCCGCGACCTGCGTTTGGGCACGTTCGATGTGCTGGTGGGGATCAACCTGCTGCGTGAAGGTCTGGACATGCCGGAAGTGTCGCTGGTGGCGATTCTCGATGCGGACAAGGAAGGTTTCCTGCGTTCCGAGCGTTCGCTGATTCAGACCATCGGCCGCGCGGCGCGTAACCTCAATGGCCGGGCGATTCTCTACGCAGACCGCATCACCGGGTCGATGGAGCGGGCGATTGGCGAAACCGAGCGCCGTCGCGACAAGCAGATCGCCTTCAACCTGGCCAACGGCATCACGCCGAAGGGCGTGTTCAAGGACGTCGCCGACATCATGGAAGGCGCCACCGTGCCCGGTTCGCGCAGCAAAAAGCGCAAAGGCATGGCCAAGGCCGCCGAAGAGAACGCCAAGTACGAAGCCGAACTGCGCTCGCCGAGCGAGATCACCAAGCGCATCCGCCAACTGGAAGAGAAGATGTACCAGTTGGCCCGCGACCTGGAATTCGAAGCGGCAGCGCAGATGCGCGACGAAATCGCCAAGCTGCGTGAGCGGCTGTTGGCCGTCTGATCTTCATTGCCTGACAGTGCCTCATCGCGAGCAGGCTCGCTCCCACATTGGATCTGTGTCGTTCACAAATCCCCTGTGGGAGCGAGCCTGCTCGCGATTGGGGCCGCTCGGTCTCAGTGAGCCTCGCCGGCCTTCAGTCCGGCGGGCAGTTTCTTGGTCAGCAAAATCGCCAGCATGCTGATCCCCAGCGCAATCCCGACAAAATGAAACGCATCGTTGTAGGCCATGATCAGCGCCTGCTGATGCACGATCTCGCTCAACTTGCCCAACGCCGCCGTGTCACTGCCGAACCGATCGGTCATCGACGCCAGGCGTTCGGCCACCTGCGGATTGGTCGGCACCACAGCTTCACGTAAATAATCGAAGTAGGTCTTGGTGCGCGCGTCCAGCAGGGTGGCGAGCAGGGCGATACCGATGGCGCCACCGAGGTTGCGCAGGATGTTGAACAGGCTCGATGCCGAGCCCGCGTCCTGCGGCAGGATGTACGCCGTGGCGATCAGCGAAATGGTCACCATGATCAGCGGCTGACCCAACGCGCGGATAATCTGGATCTGATTGAACTGCGGCCCGGCGAAATCAGGGTTGAGCACCCCGGATGAAAAACTCGCCAGCCCGAACAGGCCGAAACCGATCGTGCACAGCCATTTTGGCGAGACGAATTTCATCAGCTTCGGCACCAGCGGAATCAGAAACAGCTGCGGCACGCCCATCCACATGATCACTTCGCCGATCTGCAAGGCGTTGTAATTCTGGATCTGCGCCAGATACAGCGGCAGCAGATAGATCGAACCGTACAGCCCGACGCCCATGCCAAGGCTGGAAATACTCGAAAGACCGAAATTGCGATTGCGCAGGATGCCAAGGTTGATCAGCGGATTGGGCTTGGAAATCTGCACGATCACAAAGGTGATCAAACTCAGCAGGGCGATGCTGCCCAGTGTCACGATCAGGCTCGATTCCAGCCAGTCCTTGCGATGGCCTTCCTCAAGGAAAACCTGCAAGCAACCGAGGCCGATGCCCAGCGTGAGAATGCCGGTGTAATCGGTGCTCTTCAGCAGTTCCCAATGCGCTTCTTTCTTCTCCAGCCCGTACATCAGCCCGGCGATCATGATCAGCCCCGGCGGGATGTTGATATAGAAGATGTACTCCCAGCCCCAGTTTTCCGTGAGCCAGCCGCCGAGGGTCGGGCCGATGGACGGGGCAAAGGTGGCGGTCATGGCGAACATCGCCATGCCTTTGGCGCGGTGATGTTCGGGGAGTTTGATCAGGGTCAGGGTGAAGGCCAGCGGGATCAGCGCGCCGCCGGTGAAGCCTTGCATGGCGCGAAACACGATCATGCTCTCCAGGCTCCAGGCCATCGAGCACAGCAGCGACGAAATCAGAAACCCCAGCGACACCCACACCGCGAGCCGCCGTGCCGACAGCAACTGCACCAGCCACGCGGTCAGCGGGATCATGATGATTTCCGCCACCAGATAAGAGGTGGAAATCCACGAGCCTTCTTCCAGGGTCGCCGACAGGGCGCCCTGAATATCCTTGAGCGACGAGTTGGTGATCTGGATGTCGAGCACCGCCATGAAGGCGCCGAGCATCACGCTCATCACCGCGATCCAGTCCCGCCGGGTCGGTTCACCGACCGGGCGGATCAGTGAATCACCGGCCATTGTCAGGGACGTCTTTGATGTTCACGGTGGCGGTGACGGACATGCCCGGACGGATCTTGCCGTGCAGTGGGTTATCGGCCTTGAAGGTCAGCTTGACCGGAATCCGCTGCACGACCTTGGTGAAGTTGCCGGTGGCGTTGTCCGGCGGCAACAGGCTGAATTGCGCGCCGGAGGCGGCGAACAGGCTGTCGACCCGGGCTTCGATCGGCGTATCGCCATAGGCGTCGAAGAGCAGCTCGGCCTTCTGGCCCGGTTGCATGTGACCGATCTGGGTTTCCTTGAAGTTGGCCTGTACCCAGATGTCTTCGTCCGGAACGATCGACAAAAGATAGGCGCCGGCCTGTACCACTTGACCATTACGCGCGGCGCGCTGGCCGATCAGGCCGCGGATCGGGGCGTGGATTTCGCTGCGGGTCAGGTTCAGTTCGGCCTGGGCGAGGTCGGCGCGGGCGTTGGCGATCTGCGCGTCGAGACGTTTGATCTCGGCGGTCAGCGCGTTGACCTGCTGGCGCTGGCTCTGGGCATCGGCCTGGGCCTTGGCCACTTGCGAGCGGGCGATGTGGGCGTCGGCGGAGAGGGTGGTGACCCGTTCCTCGGAGACGTAGCCGGGTTTACGCAGGGTTTCTGCCCGCGACAAATCCACCTGCGAGCGACCGAGCGTTGCCTGGGTGGTCGCAACTTGCGCGTCGCTGGCGGCGATCAGGCTGGCTTGCTGGGTCAGTTTGCTCTGAGCTTGCAGGCGTTCGGCCTCGCGGGTGGCAAGGGCGGCGTTGGCGCGATCGACGGCGAGGCGGAAGTCGTCGCCTTCGAGACGGATCAGCAACTGGCCTTTTTCCACGTGCTGGTTGTCCTGCACCAGCACTTCGTCGATGCGTGCGCTCAACTGGCTCGACACGCGGGTGATTTCACCCTGGACATAGGCGTTGTCGGTGCTTTCATAAAAGCGTCCCTTGAAAAACCAATGAGCAAAAAAGCCCCCGGCTATCAACAGGACCAGCAGCAGGAAAATGAACAGGCGACGCTTGAGTTGGGCAGGCATGGGCAAACTGTAGTCGAGGAATTGTAAGGAAAGTTATCAGCAGGCGAATCTGGCATACAGCCGATGAACGGTAAATGCCGTCTGCTGATATTCAGCCATTCACCACGGCCAACGGGCGTTACAGACGCAACCTTGGCTTAAATGCCCTGCCCGCTGGAGCGGGGCGGGTGTCGCCTGTTACCATTCGCCGCTTGATCGTTCTTTGCTTTTCATTCTTTTCGAGACATGCCATGACCACCGTCCGCACTCGCATCGCGCCATCGCCTACCGGGGATCCCCACGTAGGTACCGCTTACATCGCACTGTTCAACTACTGCTTTGCCAAGCAGCACGGCGGTGAGTTCATCCTGCGGATCGAAGACACCGATCAGTTGCGTTCGACCCGCGAGTCCGAACAGCAGATCTTCGACGCCCTGCGCTGGCTGGGCATCGACTGGAGCGAAGGCCCGGACGTCGGCGGCCCGCACGGCCCGTACCGTCAGAGCGAGCGCGGCGACATCTACCAGAAGTACTGCCAGCAACTGGTCGACATGGGCCACGCCTTCCCGTGCTTCTGCACCGCCGAAGAGCTGGACCAGATGCGCGCCGAGCAAATGGCCCGCGGCGAAACCCCGCGCTACGACGGCCGTGCACTGCTGCTGTCCAAGGAAGAAGTCGCCCGTCGCCTGGCTGCCGGCGAGCCGCACGTGATCCGCATGAAAGTGCCGAGCGAAGGCGTCTGCGTGGTGCCGGACATGCTGCGTGGCGATGTCGAGATCCCGTGGGATCGCATGGACATGCAAGTGCTGATGAAGACCGACGGCCTGCCGACGTACTTCCTGGCCAACGTGGTCGACGATCACCTGATGGGCATCACCCACGTGCTGCGTGGCGAAGAGTGGCTGCCATCGGCGCCTAAACTGATCCTGCTTTACGAATACTTCGGCTGGGAACAACCGGAGCTGTGCTACATGCCGCTGCTGCGTAACCCGGACAAGAGCAAGCTGTCCAAGCGCAAGAACCCGACTTCGGTGACGTTCTACGAGCGCATGGGTTTCATGCCTGAGGCGATGCTCAACTACCTGGGCCGCATGGGCTGGTCGATGCCGGATGAGCGCGAGAAGTTCTCGCTGCAGGAAATGGTCGACAACTTCGACCTCAAGCGTGTCTCGCTGGGCGGGCCGATTTTCGATATCGAGAAACTGTCTTGGCTCAACGGCCAGTGGCTGCGTGATCTGCCGGTAGAAGAGTTCGCCGCTCGCGTACAAAAGTGGGCGTTCAATTCCGAGTACATGATGAAGATCGCGCCGCACGTTCAGGGCCGCGTTGAGACCTTCAGCCAGGTTGCACCGCTGGCCGGGTTCTTCTTCGCCGGTGGCGTGAATCCGGATGCCAAGCTGTTCGAATCGAAAAAGCTTTCGGGCGATCAGGTTCGTCAACTGATGCAATTGATCCTGTGGAAGCTGGAAAGTCTGCGTCAGTGGGAGAAGGACAGCATCACCGCGACGATTCAGGCGGTGGTCGAATCCCTCGAGCTGAAGCTGCGTGATGCGATGCCGCTGATGTTTGCTGCGATCACAGGGCAGGCGAGTTCGGTGTCGGTGCTCGATGCGATGGAAATCCTCGGGCCGGACCTGACCCGTTTCCGTCTGCGCCAGGCGATTGACCTGCTGGGCGGCGTGTCGAAGAAAGAAAACAAAGAGTGGGAAAAGCTGTTGGGCGCCATCGCCTGATTGCGTTTGACTCTGCAGGACGCGCCGAAGGTCAGGATCTTTTGATCCTGTCCTTCGGTGTTTTCCCCCGAATTTACGGGGGGAGGGCGGTAAGTGATTGTAATGCCGACAAAAAATTTTGATTTTTTTCAAAAATAAGTTTGACAGCCTTTCGATACGCCCTTAAGATTCGCCCCGTCCTCAGCGATGACATCAACGATGAGGGGCTATAGCTCAGCTGGGAGAGCGCTTGCATGGCATGCAAGAGGTCGACGGTTCGATCCCGTCTAGCTCCACCAATTTACACTTCGAAGCCTGGCCACACTGGCTTCGAAGCGATCAACACTCAGCGTTGATCAGTTGTATAGAAGGGTTTGCGTCCCCTTCGTCTAGTGGCCTAGGACACCGCCCTTTCACGGCGGTAACAGGGGTTCGAGTCCCCTAGGGGACGCCAGTTTTACAGAAGCGATGTTGCAAGATGTCGCTCCGCCGAGAGGCGAAAAGTCCGGGGCTATAGCTCAGCTGGGAGAGCGCCTGCATGGCATGCAGGAGGTCAGCGGTTCGATCCCGCTTAGCTCCACCAATTTACAATTCAAGGTCTGGCCACACCGGCCTTGAATCGATCAGTACTCAGCGCTGATCAGTTGTATAGAAGGTTTGTGTCCCCTTCGTCTAGTGGCCTAGGACACCGCCCTTTCACGGCGGTAACAGGGGTTCGAGTCCCCTAGGGGACGCCACGATTACCCGCTCTGCGGGATTTTATAAGGGTCATTCAATTATTGAATGGCCCTTTTGTTTGTCTGGCGTTTGGCCAAATCCTCTTTTTCCTTAACACTGTGCTTCAGACCAGCGGTCACGCTTGTGACTTGCGGAATATTATTATGAGAATAATATTGCTATCGTAATATTCGGAGGCGACGATGAACGACAAGAAAGCTCAAACCCGCGAACGCATTCTCAAGGCCGCCAGTGCTGCACTGATCCAGCGCGGCCCGGCTGAACCGAGCGTGGGCGAAGTGATGGGTGCGGCCGGCCTGACCGTCGGTGGCTTCTACGCACACTTCGAAAGCAAGGACGCAATGATGCTTGAGGCGTTCAAGCAATTGCTCGGTCGCCGTCGCGACCTGATTGCCGACATGGACAGCGAGCTGACCGGTGAAGAGCGCCGCGCCCTTGTGGCTGCGTTCTATCTGTCGCGCAAGCATCGCGATTCCAGCGATTCGGCCTGCCCGATTCCAGCCTCCATCGGCGAGCTTGGGCGGTTGCCGGAAGAATTCCGCATAGCGCTGAACGAGCACCTGGAACTGATGATTGCGCAGCTGGCTTCAAGCCCTGAAGACATCGATAAAGCGTTGGCCGACGTGGCCCTGATGGTAGGTGGTCTGGCGCTCTCAAGGGCGTTGGGACCTGGTGATTTATCCGATCGATTGCTGCGCGCTGCCAAGTCGGCGGTGCGTTGACCTGAAGGCTACAAGCCCGAGGAGAGAGCGATGAGCACGTTGAAGTGGGTTCGCGGCGTTAATGGCACCTTGGGCTGGTTCGCACCGAAACTGGTAGCGAGCAAAATGCGGCTGGCGTTCATGACGCCGCGCGCGAATACACCGCGGGACTGGGAATTGCCGCTGCTGGCCAAATCCGAGCGCATTACCTTGCGTTTCGGTCTCTCGGCCCTGCGTTGGGGGCAAGGCCCGACTGTCTTGCTGATGCACGGTTGGGAAGGGCGGCCCACCCAGTTTGCTGCGTTGATCACTGCGCTGGTCGAAGCAGGCTACACCGTTGTCGCTCTGGATGGCCCGGCCCACGGCCGCTCGCCGGGACGCGAAGCCAATGTGGTGTTGTTTGCTCGTGCGATGCTTGAGGCCGCTGCCGAGTTGCCACCGCTGCAAGCCGTCATCGGTCACTCCATGGGCGGCGCCAGTGCCATGCTCGCCGTGCAATTGGGTTTGCGCACCGAGACTCTGGTGAGCATTGCCGCTCCAGCGCGAATTCTTGGGGTATTGCGCGGATTTGCCCGTTACGTCGGCATGCCACCCAGAGCTCGTTCCGCGTTCATTCGCGAGGTTGAACAGGACGTCGGGATGCGTGCCGCCACTCTTGATGTCGCCCACTATCAACTGGATATGCCGGGCCTGATCGTGCATGCCGAGGACGACACTTTCGTCTCGGTCAAGGAATCCCAATTGATTCACGAATCCTGGTTCGACAGCCGACTGCTGCGTCTGGAAGCCGGCGGTCACCAGCGCGTACTGGCCGACCCTCGGGTGATTGATGGCGTGTTATCACTGCTGGCCGGGCGCAGCCTACAGGCGCGGCAATCGGCGTAGTCATCCGTTACACTGCCCCGGTTGAATCATCTGACCGGGAGTAGGGCATGGGCTGGGATCGGGCAACGCCGTTTACCATTGATCTGCAAGTGGGCGCCGAGGACATCGACGGGCTGGGCCACGCCAACAACGCGGTCTACGTGACCTGGCTCGAGCGCTGCGCCTGGCGCCACTCGCAGCGTCTGGGGCTGGATCTGGTCGAGTACCGGCGTCTGGATCGGGCGATGGCCGTTGTGCGTCACGAAATCGATTACCTGGCCGCCGCCTACGAAGGCGACGAGCTGCAACTGGCGACCTGGATCGTCGATTGGGATCAGCGCCTGAAAATGACTCGTCACTTCCAGCTGATTCGCCCCAGCGACAACGCCACGCTGCTGCGCGCCCAGACCACCTTCGTCTGCATCGAACTGTCCACCGGCAGGCCCAAGCGCATGCCCGCCGAGTTCATCGACGGCTACGGCCCGGCCATCCAGACAGCGGACATGGGTTTAACCCGCGAAACCCAGTAAACTGCCGCACGTTTTTCCTTGAGTGTGTGTTTCCCATGCAAATTGCTCTGGCGCCGATGGAAGGGTTGGTCGACGACATCCTGCGCGATGTCCTGACCCGTGTCGGCGGTATTGACTGGTGCGTGACCGAGTTCATCCGGGTCAACGACCAGTTGCTGACCCCGGCCTATTTCCACAAGTTCGGCCCTGAACTGCTCAACGGTGCGCGCACCGCTTCCGGCGTGCCACTGCGCGTGCAGTTGCTGGGCTCCGACCCGGTGTGCCTGGCGGAAAACGCGGCACTGGCCTGCGAGCTCGGTTCTGAAGTGATCGACCTGAACTTCGGCTGCCCGGCCAAGACCGTCAACAAGTCCCGTGGCGGTGCGGTGCTGCTCAAGGAGCCGGAGCTGCTCAACCAGATCGTCGAACACGTGCGTCGCGCCGTACCCGCACACATTCCGGTCACCGCCAAGATGCGCCTGGGTTTCGACAGCCCGGACGGCTCGCTGGTCTGCGCCACCGCGCTGGCCGAGGGCGGTGCCGAGCACATCGTGGTTCACGCTCGGACCAAGGTCGACGGCTACAAGCCGCCGGCGCATTGGGAGTGGATTCCGCGCGTGCAGGACGTGGTCAAGGTGCCCGTGTTCGCCAACGGTGACATCTGGAGCGTCGAAGACTGGCGCCGCTGCCGGGAAATCAGCGGCGTCGAAGACATCATGCTCGGTCGTGGTCTGGTGTCGCGCCCGGATCTGGCCAAACAGATCGCCGCCGCCCGTGCCGGCGAGGAAATCGTCGAGATGACCTGGACCGAACTGATGCCGCTGATCCAGGACTTCTGGCTGCAAGCCAAAGCGCAGATGACGCCGCGCCAATCGCCGGGCCGCTTAAAGCAATGGCTGGCCATGTTGACCCGCAATTATCCCGAGGCTGTCGAGCTGTTTACCGTGCTGCGCCGGGAGACCGAGCCGGATCAGGTCTCGCGTTTGCTGGGTTTGCCGGTCGCCGAAGCCGCCTGAAAAAATCTTCAAACGATCTCTTGAAAACAAAACGCAGGTCCCTATCTAAGGGTTACGCGATGCCGAATTCGGGTCGCGGAGACAAAAAACCTTGCTGATTGTTTTCAGGAGATTTGAACCATGAGTACCGCATTTTCCCTCGCTCCACTGTTCCGTTCCTCGGTAGGTTTCGACCGTTTCAACGACCTGTTCGAAACCGCCCTGCGCAACGAGCCAGGCAGCACCTATCCGCCTTACAACGTTGAAAAACACGGTGACGATCAATACCGCATCGTCGTGGCGGCGGCCGGTTTCCAGGAAGAAGACCTGGACCTGCAAGTCGAGAAAGGCGTGCTGACCATCAGTGGCGGCAAGCGTGATGCCAACGAAGGCGTCACTTTCCTGCACCAGGGCATCGCCCAGCGTGCATTCAAGTTGTCTTTCCGCCTGGCCGATCACATCGAGATCAAGGCCGCCGGCCTGAGCAACGGTTTGTTGAGCATCGACCTGTTGCGCGTGATCCCGGAAGAGGCGAAAGCCAAGCGCATCCCGATTAACGGGGTGCAGAAGCCGGCTCTGCAATAAGCCGACCGAGAAGAAGGGCGCCGAAAGGCGCCCTTTTTTGTGCCCGTCATTCAAGCAAACCTTTTAACACCTCCAACGCAACCGGCCGACTGTGCAGATAGCCCTGATACAAATGGCAACCCAGCCCTTGCAGGAACTCCAGTTGCTCCGGGGTTTCCACGCCTTCGGCGATCACTTCCAGTTCCAGACTGCGGGCCATGGCGACGATGGCGCGGATGATTTCGGCGTCGTTGGGGTCGGTGGTGGCGTCGCGGATGAACGACTGATCGATCTTCAGCGTGTCCACCGGCAATCGTTTCAGATAGGTCAACGATGAATAGCCGGTGCCGAAATCGTCCATGGCAAAACTCACGCCGAGTTTTTTCAGGCGACGCATTTTGCTGATGGTGTCTTCCAGGTTCTGGATGACGATGCCTTCGGTGATCTCCAGTTTCAGCAAGGAGCAGGGCAGGCCGTGGCTGCTCATGCTGCGCTCGATGCGCTCGACGAAGTCGTTCTGGCGGAACTGCCGGGGGCTGATGTTCACGCACAGGCTGAAGGCCAGAGGGTCGATCAGCTTTTCGGCGATCAATTGCTTGAAGGCTTCGCACGCCTCATCGAGGATCCAGGTGCCGACCTCCAGAATCAACCCGCTGTCCTCCAGCACCTTGATGAATTCGGTGGGCGATTGTGCGCCGAGTTCCGGGTGATTCCAGCGCACCAGCGCTTCGGCGCCGATGATGCGGTTGTCCTGGGCGTCGATCTGCGGTTGGTAATGCACGTCGAACTCGCCCCGGGACAGCGCCAGGCGCAGGTCGGTCTCCATGCGCAGCCGTTCGCTGGCCGCTTTCTGCATGGTGTTGTGGTACATCTGCGTGGTGTTGCGCCCGGAATCCTTGGCGCGGTACAGCGCGATGTCGGCGCGCTTGAGCAGGTCGGTCGGGGTCGAACCGTGATCGGGGATCAGCGCCACGCCGATGCTCGGCGTCACTTGCAGGCGCTGGCCGTCGAGGAACATCGGCTCCGACAGCAACTCGCGAATGGTGTCGGCCAGCTCGCGCACCTGGGTGCTGACTTCATTGCGGGTGCCTTCCAGGCCGCTGAGCAACACCACGAACTCATCGCCACCGAGCCGCGCAACCGTGTCTTCCATGCGCACGCTGGCTTCAAGCCGCGCGGTGATGATTTTCAGCACCGTGTCGCCGACCGGGTGACCCAGCGAGTCGTTGATGTGCTTGAAGTGATCCAGATCGAGAAACAGCAGCGCACCGCGCAAATTGTGGCGCTTGAGCAGGGCGATCTGCTGGCTCAGTCGATCCATCAACAGCGCGCGGTTGGGCAGGTTGGTCAGCGGGTCGTGATAGGCCAGATGGCGGATCTGCGCTTCGGCGTTCTTCAGCAGGCTGACGTCCCGGGCCGTGAGCAACAGGCATGCGGTTTCGTTGAGGGTGATCGGCTCGACCGAGACTTCCACCGTCAGGATCTCGCCGCGTTTGTTGCGCCCGAGCATTTCCTGATGGTGCACGCGGCCCTTGATCTGTAGCTCGGCGAGCAGTGCCGAACGCTGTTTTTCCTCGGCCCAGATGCCGACCTGATACACGGTTTTGCCCACCACTTCGTCGGCGCGATAGCCGGTGAGGCGGCAGAAACCGTCGTTGACCTCCAGATAACGCCCGGTGTCGCGCTCGGTGATGGTGATCGCGTCGGGGCTGGAGTGAAACGCCTTGGCGAATTTCTCTTCACTGGCCTTGAGCGCCGCTTCGGAGCGCTGTTGCTGGGTAATGTCGCGCAACGTGGTGACGATGCACGGCTGGTTGCCGACGCTAATCTGCCGGCTGGAAATCACGCAGGTCAGCGACTGGCCGTCCTTGTGCTGGACGATGATCGCGACATTGCTCAGGCCCTGTTCGCGGATCACCCGTTCGATGCGTTGCAGGCTTTTCGCCGAGGCGTCCCACAAGCCGATTTCTTCGGCGGTGTGGCCGATCACATCGCTGGCGCTCCAGCCGAAGGTCTGGGAAAAACTGGAGTTGATCTCGATGAATTCCCCGGTTTCCTGGCGCGTGACACAGATCGGGTCGGGGCTGACCTGGAACAGCGTGGCGAATTTTTCTTCCGAAGCCACCAGCCGTTGCTCGCGTTCAACCTGATCGGTGATGTCCAGCAGGGTGCCGGCCATCCGCAACGGTACGCCGTTGTCGTCGCGATAGAGGCGGGCGCGGCTTTCCAGATAGCGTGAGCTGCCGTCCGGCAGTTGTACGCGGTAAGTCAGCTGATAATTGCCGGCCGGGCCCTCGCGCAGGCTGCGATAGGCGTCGCGCATGCTGTCGCGCTCTTCGCCGGGGACGCCCTCGAAAAACTCTTCGAACGATTCATGAAACGGTTTTGGCTCCAGGCCGTGCAATTGCGCAGCGCGGGCCGAGCCGTACAGCATGCCGCTGGGAATGTGCCAGTCCCAGGTGCCGAGCTGCGCCGAATCCAGCGCCAGGTCGAGGCGTTCCTGACTGTCTTTCAGGGCATGTTCGGCGGCTTTGCGCTCGGTGGTGTCGAGAAAGGTGCTGAGCAGGTACGGCTGGCCTTCGAGTTCGACCTTTTGCGCACTGAGGATGCCGTCGTGGATCTGGCCGTTGCTGGCGCGGAACTGCACCTCCATGCTGATCAGTTCGCCCTTGGCCTTGGTCTTCTTGACCAGCTCCGCCCGTTGCTCGGGATGCACCCACAGGCCCAGTTCCAGGGTGGTGCGACCGATGGCGCTCTGCACCGGCCAGCCAAACAGGCTTTCGAAATACTGGTTGGCCTCGCTGATCAGGCCGTCTTCCTGACGGGTCAGCAGCACCATGTTCGGGCACAGGTGGAACAGCGTGGCGAAACGTTTTTCGGAGCTGCTGAGGGCCTGTTCCCGTTGCCGCTGGTGGGTGATTTCGCGGATCACCCCGATCATTCGGGGCCGGCCGTGTTTGTCCGGCAGCAGGCTGCCGTTGATTTCCAGCCAGTGCAGGCTGCCGTCGGGCCAGCGGATGCGGTGGTGCATCGCCTGTTCCAGCGGCGCGCCGGCAATCACGGCGTGAAAGGCGCGGATGGTTTTCGCCCGGTCTTCCGGCGGCAGCAGGTCGAGGTATTCCAGGTCTTCGGGCAGCGGTTGCCGCGGGTCGAAGCCGAACAAGGCCTGAGTGCCGCGCGACCAGCTGATCTGCCCGCGCTCTATGTCCCAATACCAGGCGCCGAGGCGGGCGCCGTTGAGCGCCGCGAGCAATTGCGGCGCGCTCTCCCAGCTCTGCTCGGAACGCCGTGGATCAATGGCCTGAATACGCGGCATCGGCGGAATATGGTCAACAGATTTCGGCATTGTCGAGAAGCCTTGAGCTGATGTGGGCGTTTGGCACAGGGACGGCAGCTCTATAGGAGTAGCACAAGTTAGCCGAGAGTCCCTGGCAGATCGATTTGAGCGTCCAGCAGGGCCATAAACGCCCGTGCAGCATTCGACAGCGTCCTTTCAGTGTGCAGGATATAGCCTAGCTGGCGACTGAGCTGTATGCCCGGTAAAGGTATGCGCGCCACCTGTTCATCGAGCATCGTGCGCGGCAAAACGCTCCAGGCCAGGCCGATCGACACCATCATCTTGATGGTTTCCAGGTAGTTGGTGCTCATGGCGATGTTCGGCGTCAGGCCCTGAGCCTCGAACAGCCGTTGGACAATATGGTGGGTGAAGGTGTTGCCGCCGGGGAAAACCGCTGGGTGGCCGGCAATATCCGCCAATGTGACGGCGCCGTTGCTGATCAATGAATGTTCCGGGGCGACCACGAAATCCAGCGGGTCATCCCAGACCGGCGTGGCCTTGACCAGCGTATGCGGCTCCGGCGCCAGGGTGATGACCGCCAGTTCTGCGCGGCCGTGGAGAATTTCCTCGTAGGCCACTTCCGAATCGAGGAACTGAATATCCAGCGCCACCTGTGGGTAGCGGCGGGTGTATTCCCTTAATAAGGGCGGCAAGCGGTGCAGGCCGATGTGGTGACTGGTGGCCAGGGTCAGGCGGCCCGTGACTTCGCCGGTCAGGTTGGTCAGGGCGCGACGCGTGTCGTCCAGCACGTTGAGAATCTGATAAGCCCGTGGCAGCAGGGCCCGGCCGGCCTCGGTCAGGCCCACTTCACGACCGAGCCGGTCGAACAGCCGCACATTCAATTGCTGCTCCAGCCCGGCGATGCGTTTGCTGATCGCCGGTTGCGTCAGGTGCAGCCGTTCACCGGCGCCGGAGAAGCTTCCGGTCTCGGCAATCGCGATAAAAGCATTGAGGTTGGCCAGGTCCATGTTCGTATTCCAGTTGGTTATCCAAAGCATAAAAAATATGAATTTGAGTTATTTAATCTAACCCCATAGGATCGGCCTCACAAGCCAAAGGGTTATTGATAAGCCCAGGGCATAGAAACAAGCTGATGAGGAACCGTCTGATGGCCGGCAAAACGCTCTACGACAAGCTCTGGGATTCGCATTTGGTCAAGCAGCGCGACGATGGCTCGGCGCTGATCTATATCGATCGTCACATCATCCACGAAGTGACCTCGCCGCAAGCCTTCGAAGGCCTGCGTCTGGCCGGGCGCAAGCCGTGGCGCATCGATGCCAACATCGCCACCCCGGACCACAACGTACCGACCACCCCGGAGCGCAAGGGCGGCATCGAAGCCATTGCCGACCAGGTCTCGCGTTTGCAGGTTCAGACTCTCGACGACAACTGCGATGAATACGGCATCGTCGAGTTCAAGATGAACGACGTGCGTCAGGGCATCGTTCACGTGATCAGCCCGGAGCAAGGCGCGACCTTGCCGGGCATGACCGTGGTCTGCGGCGACTCGCACACCTCGACCCACGGCGCGTTCGGCGCCCTGGCTCACGGGATCGGCACTTCCGAGGTCGAGCACGTGCTCGCTACCCAGTGCCTGGTCGCCAAGAAAATGAAGAACATGCTGGTGCGCGTCGAAGGCCAGTTGCCGTTCGGTGTGACCGCCAAGGACATCGTCCTCGCGGTGATCGGCAAGATCGGCACCGCCGGCGGTAACGGCCATGCCATCGAATTCGCCGGCAGCGCGATCCGCGACCTGTCCATCGAAGGCCGCATGACCATCTGCAACATGTCCATCGAAGCCGGTGCCCGCGTGGGCCTGGTGGCGGCGGACCAGAAGACTGTGGATTACGTCAACGGTCGTCCGTTCGCTCCGAAAGGCGCCGAGTGGGATCTGGCTGTCGAGTCCTGGAAAGACCTGGTGTCCGACGCCGACGCGCATTTTGACACCGTGGTCGAGCTCGACGCCGCGCAGATCAAGCCGCAGGTCAGCTGGGGCACTTCGCCGGAAATGGTGTTGGCCGTTGATCAGAACGTGCCGGACCCGGCTAAAGAGATGGATCTGGTCAAGCGCGACTCGATCGTCCGTGCCTTGAAATACATGGGTTTGACCGCCAATCAGGCGATCACCGACATTCAGCTCGACCGCGTATTCATCGGTTCCTGCACCAACTCGCGGATCGAAGATTTGCGCGCTGCAGCCGTGATCGCCAAGGGCCGCAAGGTCGCTTCGACCATCAAACAGGCCATCGTGGTGCCGGGTTCGGGTCTGGTGAAGGCGCAGGCTGAGGCCGAAGGTCTGGACAAGATCTTCCTCGAAGCCGGTTTCGAATGGCGCGAGCCGGGTTGCTCGATGTGCCTGGCGATGAACCCGGACCGTTTGGAGTCCGGCGAGCATTGCGCCTCGACGTCCAACCGTAACTTTGAAGGCCGTCAGGGCGCCGGTGGCCGTACCCACCTCGTCAGCCCGGCCATGGCCGCTGCGGCGGCGGTGAACGGTCGTTTCATCGACGTTCGTGAATTGATCTAAAGGAGCGCAGCATGAAAGCTTTTACCCAGCACACTGGTCTCGTCGCGCCTCTGGATCGTGCCAACGTCGACACCGACCAGATCATTCCGAAGCAGTTTCTGAAGTCGATCAAGCGCACCGGTTTCGGCCCGAACCTGTTCGACGAGTGGCGTTACCTCGATGTGGGTCAGCCGTATCAGGACAACTCCAAGCGTCCGCTGAACAAGGAGTTCGTGCTCAACGCCGAGCGTTATCAGGGCGCCAGCGTGTTGCTGGCCCGCGAAAACTTCGGTTGCGGCTCCAGCCGTGAGCACGCGCCGTGGGCGCTGGAAGAATACGGTTTCCGCAGCATCATCGCGCCGAGCTATGCCGACATCTTCTTCAACAACAGCTTCAAGAACGGCTTGCTGCCGATCATCCTGAGCGACGCCGAAGTCGACGAACTGTTCAAGCAAGTCGAGGCCGCGCCGGGCTATCAGTTGCAGATCGATTTGCACGAGCAGACCGTGACCAGCCCGAACGGCAAGGTCTACCGCTTCGAGATCGACGCCTTCCGCAAACACTGCCTGCTCAACGGCCTGGACGACATCGGCCTGACCCTGCAGGACGGCGATGCGATTGCCGCGTTCGAAGCCAAGCATCGCGCGAGCCAGCCGTGGTTGTTCCGCGACGCGTGAATCTGAAAGGTTGAAACCCGGAAAAGGACGTACCCATGACCAGCACCGCCCACAGTCAGGTTGTACAAAAGCAATTCGGTGAACAGGCCGCCGCCTACCTGAGCAGCGCCGTTCACGCTCAAGGCACTGAATTTGCGCTGCTGCAGGCTGAGCTGGCGGGGCAGGGCGAGGCTCGGGTGCTGGATCTGGGTTGCGGCGCCGGGCACGTGAGTTTTCACGTCGCCCCGTTGGTGAAAGAAGTGGTGGCGTACGACCTGTCGCAGCAGATGCTCGACGTGGTCGCCGCCGCGGCGGTTGATCGCGGTTTGAGCAACGTGTCCACGGTCAACGGTGCCGCCGAGCGTCTGCCGTTTGCCGATGGCGAGTTCGACTTCGTCTTCAGCCGTTATTCGGCGCACCATTGGAGCGATCTCGGCGTGGCCTTGCGCGAAGTGCGTCGGGTGCTGAAACCGGGCGGCGTGGCGGCGTTCATCGATGTGCTGTCGCCGGGCAGTCCGCTGTTCGACACCTATTTGCAGAGCGTCGAAGTGCTGCGCGACACCAGCCATGTACGCGATTATTCGGCTGGTGAGTGGTTGCGCCAGGTCAGCGAGGCCGGTCTGCACACCCGCAGCACCACGCGTCAGCGCCTGCGTCTGGAGTACAACAGCTGGGTCGAGCGCATGCGCACACCCGAAGTGATGCGCGCCGCGATCCGCCAGTTGCAGCAATCGATGGGCAACGAAGTGCGCGAATATTTTGAGATTGAGGCCGATGGTTCGTTCAGTACAGATGTACTGGTGCTCTGGGCTGAAAAGTAATCTTGGAACGATAAGTATTTTTCCGGGCGCGCCAGTCGATGGCGCACCGACTGAAGACACGAGGAAAGCATGAGCAAGCAGATTCTGATTCTCCCAGGCGACGGTATTGGTCCGGAAATCATGGCCGAAGCGGTCAAGGTGCTGGAGCTGGCCAATGACAAGTACAGCCTGGGCTTCGAGCTGAGCCATGACGTGATCGGTGGCGCCGCCATCGACAAGCACGGCGTGCCGCTGGCCGACGAAACCCTCGAGCGTGCCCGTGCAGCCGACGCGGTGCTGCTGGGCGCCGTCGGCGGCCCGAAATGGGACACCATCGAGCGTGACATCCGCCCTGAGCGCGGCCTGCTGAAAATCCGTGCGCAACTGGGCCTGTTCGGCAACCTGCGTCCGGCGATCCTGTACCCGCAACTGGCCGACGCTTCGAGCCTGAAGCCGGAAATCGTTGCCGGCCTGGACATCCTGATCGTCCGTGAGCTGACCGGCGGCATCTACTTTGGCGCGCCGCGCGGCACTCGCACTCTGGAAAACGGCGAGCGCCAGTCCTACGACACGCTGCCGTACAGCGAAAGCGAAATCCGCCGTATCGCCCGTGTCGGTTTCGACATGGCCCGCGTGCGTGGCAAGAAACTGTGCTCGGTGGACAAGGCCAACGTGCTGGCGTCCAGCCAACTGTGGCGTGAAGTGGTCGAGCAGGTCGCCAAGGATTACCCGGACGTCGAGCTGAGCCACATGTACGTCGACAACGCCGCCATGCAACTGGTGCGCGCACCGAAGCAGTTCGACGTGATCGTCACCGACAACATGTTCGGCGACATCCTGTCCGATGAAGCGTCGATGCTCACCGGCTCCATCGGCATGCTGCCGTCGGCCTCGCTGGATGCCAACAACAAGGGCATGTACGAGCCTTGCCACGGTTCGGCGCCGGATATCGCGGGCAAAGGCATCGCCAACCCGCTGGCGACCATTCTGTCGGTATCGATGATGCTGCGTTACAGCTTCAATCTGCACGAAGCGGCGGATGCCATCGAGAAAGCGGTCAGCGTGGTGCTGGATCAAGGTCTGCGCACCGGCGACATCTTTTCGACCGGTTGCACTAAAGTCGGTACGCAGGAAATGGGTGACGCAGTAGTCGCCGCGCTGCGGAATCTGTAATCTCTCGGGCCCGCTGCGAAATTCAATACAAAGCAGCGGCCCACTTTTCAAGAAGGTGTAGTTGCGATGAAACGTGTAGGTCTGATCGGTTGGCGCGGCATGGTCGGTTCCGTGCTCATGCAGCGGATGCTGGAAGAGCAGGATTTCGATCTTATCGAGCCGGTGTTTTTCACCACTTCCAATGTCGGTGGCCAAGGCCCGTCCGTGGGCAAGGACATTGCTCCGCTCAAGGACGCTTACAGCATTGAAGAGCTGAAGACCCTCGACGTGATCCTGACCTGCCAGGGCGGCGACTACACCAGCGAAGTGTTCCCGAAGCTGCGCGAAGCCGGCTGGCAGGGTTACTGGATCGACGCGGCCTCGAGCCTGCGGATGAACGACGACGCCGTCATCATCCTCGATCCGGTCAACCGCAAGGTCATCGACCAGCAGCTCGACGCGGGCACCAAGAACTACATCGGCGGCAACTGCACCGTCAGCCTGATGCTGATGGGCCTGGGCGGTCTGTTCGAGGCCGGTCTGGTCGAGTGGATGAGCGCCATGACCTATCAGGCGGCCTCCGGTGCCGGCGCGCAGAACATGCGTGAACTGATCAAACAGATGGGTGCGACCCACGCCGCTGTCGCCGATCAACTGGCTGATCCTGCCAGCGCGATCCTCGACATCGACCGCCGTGTGGCCGAAGCCATGCGCAGCGACGCGTACCCGACCGAAAACTTCGGCGTACCGCTGGCCGGCAGCCTGATCCCGTGGATCGACAAGGAACTGCCGAACGGCCAGAGCCGCGAAGAGTGGAAGGCCCAGGCCGAGACCAACAAGATCCTCGGTCGCTTCAAGAGCCCGATCCCGGTCGACGGCATCTGTGTGCGCATCGGCGCCATGCGCTGCCACAGCCAGGCGCTGACCATCAAGCTGAACAAAGACGTGCCGATCGCCGACATCGAAGGGCTGATCAGCCAGCACAACCCTTGGGTCAAACTGGTGCCGAACCAGCGCGAAATCAGCATGCAGGAGCTGAGCCCGACGAAAGTCACCGGCACCCTGAACGTACCGGTCGGTCGTCTGCGCAAGCTGAACATGGGTTCGCAGTTCGTCGGTGCTTTCACCGTCGGCGACCAACTGCTGTGGGGCGCGGCCGAACCGCTGCGTCGCATGCTGCGGATCCTGCTTGAGCGTTGATCGCTTGATGCAATGAAAGAACCCGCGCCTCGCAAGAGGCGCGGGTTTTTTTGTACCTGCTGATCGTTCCCACGCTCTGCGTGGGAATGCAGCCATGGACGCTCCGCGTCCGCTCTTCGCGGCGGGCGCGAATTGCCTGTGTGCGACTCACCCGGTAAAGTGCCGCTCCCCCCGTTTCGCCAGAGGTAGCAACATGACCCAGACCCTTGATATTGCCGTGATCGGCGCCACCGGTACTGTCGGCGAAACTCTCGTACAGATTCTCGAAGAGCGCGACTTCCCGGTCGGCACCTTGCACCTGCTGGCCAGCAGCGAATCCGCCGGCAGTTCGGTGCTGTTTCGCAACAAGAACGTGCGCGTGCGTGAAGTCGACGAGTTCGATTTCAGCAAGGTCAAGCTGGCGTTCTTCGCCGCCGGCCCTGCCATCACCTTGAGTTACGCCGCCCGCGCTCACGCGGCGGGTTGCTCGCTGGTCGACCTGTCCGGCGCCTTGCCGGCGGATCAGGCGCCGCAAGTGGTGCCGGAAGCCAATGCCGATGTGCTGGCCGGTTTGAAAGTACCGTTCCAGGTCAGCAGCCCGAGCCCGTCGGCTACTACGTTGGCTGTGGTGCTGGCGCCGCTGCTCGATCTGATCGAGCTGCAATACGTGCATGTCACCGCCAATCTGGCGGTTTCCGCCCAGGGCCGCGAAGCCGTGACCGAGCTGGCGCGTCAGACCGCCGAGCTGCTGAATATGCGTCCGCTGGAGCCGACATTCTTCGACCGGCAGATGGCTTTCAACCTGCTGGCTCAGGTCGGTACGCCCGACGCGCAAGGCCACACGCTGCTGGAAAAACGTCTGGTGCGCGAGCTGCGTCAGGTGCTTGCCAAGCCTTTATTAAAGATTTCCGCAACTTGCGTTCAAGCCCCGGTGTTTTTTGGCGATAGCTTTAGCGTGACCTTGCAGTCAGCGAGTGCGGTCGACCTGGAAAAGGTCAACGCCGCGCTTGAAGAGGCCGAGGGTATCGAGCTTGTAGAGGCGGGCGATTATCCAACCGCCGTCGGTGACGCGGTGGGGCAGGACGTGGTCTACGTCGGCCGGGTGCGTGCCGGTGTCGACGAGCCGTCGGAACTTAATCTGTGGCTGACGTCAGATAACGTACGCAAAGGTGCGGCCCTCAACGCCGTGCAGGTCGCCGAGTTGTTGATAAAAGACCTGCTGTAAAAGATACTTGGCAACAATTTGTCGACTGGTTCTAGGCGAGCGCTATGCTTGGCCGGAGCACTCGATGACGTGTCACCCTCCGGGACTTTCCGGGGCATCAAAGAAATGATCGCGCGCGGCATGCTGTCGTCGTCGCGCGCAATGCCTTACGGCAGCGACAATCAACATCTTCTCGCTGGCCGAGGAACGTTCAAACAAAGGAAGAGGCTATGGTTCAAGTTCGCAAACTGGTGTTAGCAATAGCGGCCGCCTCGGCGCTGTCCTCCGGTATGGCGCATGCCCTCGGGCTCGGGGAGCTGACCCTGAAGTCGACCCTGAACCAGCCGCTGGTGGCGGAAATCGAGCTGCTCGATGTCAAGGATCTGACCGCTGCCGAAGTGGTGCCGAGCCTGGCCTCGCCGGAAGATTTCGCCAAGGCCGGCGTCGATCGCCAGGCCTTCCTCAATGATCTGACCTTTACCCCGGTGCTCAACGCCAGCGGCAAAAGCGTGCTGCGCGTAACGTCGAGCAAGCCGCTGTCGGAACCGATGGTGAAATTCCTCGTGCAGGTGATGTGGCCGAACGGCCGTCTGCTGCGTGATTACAGCGTGCTGCTGGATCCGTCGAAGTTTTCGCCGCAGACCGCTGATGCCGCCGCTCAGCCTGCGCCAGCGCAAACCATCACCGCACCGACCACCGGCGCCACGCATTCGACCCACACCACCACGCCGCGCGACACCCTGTGGGAAATCGCCGCCAAGGCGCGCACCGGCGGTTCGGTGCAGCAGACCATGCTGGCGATCCAGGCCCTGAACCCGGACGCGTTCATCGGCGGCAACATCAACCGCCTGAAAACCGGTCAGGTGCTGCGTCTTCCGGATCAAGTACAAAGCACCGCGCTGCCGCAGTCCAAGGCGATTGCCGAAGTGGCGGCGCAGAACGAAGCCTGGCGTCAGGGTCGTCGTTATGTGGCCAAGCCGGGCACCGGTCAGCAGCAGCTCGATGCGACCAATCGTGGTCGCGCCAATACCGGTGCTGCGCAAAACACCAAGGACAACCTGAGCCTGGTGTCCGCCGAAAGCGCCAAGGCGCGTGGCAAGGGCCCGGCCGGCGATGCCAAGGCCCTGAGCAACAAGCTGGCGGTCACTCAGGAAAGTCTCGACACCACCCGTCGTGACAACGAAGAGCTGAAAAGCCGCATGTCCGATCTGCAAAGTCAGCTGGACAAGCTGCAACGCCTGATCGAGCTGAAAAACAATCAACTGGCGAAAATGCAGGCCGAAGGTTCGGGCGCTGCTCCAGCCACCGCGACTGCGCCAGTAGTGCCGGCGATCACCGCGGAACTGGCGGCCACGCCGCCGGCCACTCCGGCAGAGTCGGCCTCGACCGCACCTGCACCTGAGGCTGCTGCTCCGGCGCCGGTCGAGCCGGTTGTCGAGCCTGTGGTTGAAACCAAACCGGCTGCCGATGACGAGAAAACCTTCAACGAACTGCTGACCAATCCGATCCTGCTGGGTCTGGTCGGTGGCGGTGCGGTGGTTCTGCTGCTCCTGCTGTTGCTGCTTGCGCGTCGCCGCAAGGCGCAGCAGGAAGCCGAAAAACACCTGCGCATGGCCCGCGCGCTGGAGGAGCAATCCTTCTCCCAGGATCTCGATCTGCCGGAAAGCAGCTTCGAAGGTCTGGAAGTGCCAGCCGCCAGCGTCAAGCTGACCCCGGCTCCAGCTCCAGCTCCAGCTCCAGCTCCGGCGCCTGCCGCCGCTGCTGCTGTAGCTGCGCCAGTCGTGATGGCCGAGCCGATCGCCGCGCCTCTGGTGGCGCCGGCCGCCGAGCGTTCCGACGACGTGCTGGACAAGGCGCAGTCGCACATCGAAGGCGGTCGTCTGAATCAAGCCGCCGCGTTGCTGGAGGAGGGCGTGAGCCTGGAGCCGCAGCGCAGCGATCTGCGTCTGAAGCTGATGGAAGTCTACGGTCGCCAGGGTGATCGCGATGCCTTCGTCGGTCAGGAGCGTCAACTGGTTGCCAATGGCGACAACTTCGCCAAGGTCGAAGAGCTGAAAAGCCGCTTCCCGGCCATGGCGGTCGTTGCGGCCAGCGGTCTGGCGGCAGCGGCCATTGCCGCCGAGCTGGACGAGGATTACGTCAAGGACCTGTTGCTCGACGAGCCTGAAGCACCTGTTGCGGCAGATGACGAACTGGACAGTGCTTTCGACCTGAGCCTCGACGATCTCGACAACATCACGCCAGTAGAGCCTGTGGCGGCTGTCGAGCCGGAAGCGCCGGTCGAGCTGGACGCGTTTCCGACTGACGACGACCTGAGCTTCGAGTCCGTGCTGCAACAGCAGACCGACATCAAGGAAAACCTCGACGACCTGTCGGACTTCGACCTGGATCTGGACCTCGGTGCCGATCCTGCGCCTGCGCCGGTCGAGTTGGCAGACGATGACTTCCTGCTGGATCTGGACGAGGGCGTGAAGGATCTGCCGCTGGTCGAAACCCCAACCGTGGCCGACGTGCCGCAGGACGATCTGGAGCTGCCAGCCGATTTCGACCTGTCCCTGGCCGACGAAATGGACGCGGCGCCTGCCGAGCCGGATGCGTTCGCCGCCGAACTGGACGACGTCAACGCCGAGCTGGATCGTCTGTCGAGCAGCATCAACGAGCCAAGCTTCACCGAAGCTGATGCCGCGTTGGGCGATGATCTGGGTGAGGATGACTTCGACTTCCTGTCCGGTACCGACGAAGCCGCTACCAAGCTCGATCTGGCTCAGGCCTACATCGACATGGGCGACAACGACGGCGCGCGCGACATCCTCAATGAAGTCATCAGCGAGGGGAACGACAAGCAGAAGAGCGAAGCGAGCGAAATGCTTTCGCATCTGGCCTGAGTCGGCATTCAGCGGTAAACAAAACGGCAGCCCATGAGGCTGCCGTTTTTGTTTGGGTCTGGTTTCCCCGTCCCGCCGCCTTATAATGCCCGCCTTTGTAGATCAGCAGGCTGTACCGACTTGGCAAACATAGATAACCCGGCCGCCGAAATGGCACCCGAAGGCTTTTTCCGCGTCGCGCTGGGCGTTGAATACAAGGGCTCGCGCTACAGCGGCTGGCAGCGCCAGTCCACCGGTGTGCCCACCGTGCAGGAAACCCTGGAAAAAGCTCTGTCGAAGGTCGCCGACTCGCCGATCTCGCTGCAATGTGCCGGGCGCACCGATGCCGGTGTGCATGCCTGCGGGCAAGTGGTGCATTTCGATACCCAGGTCGACCGTTCGCTGAAAGCCTGGGTCATGGGCGCCAACATCAATCTGCCGCACGACATCAGCGTGAGTTGGGCGAAGGTCATGCCGGCGCATTTCCATGCGCGATTCAAGGCGATTGCCCGGCGCTATCGCTACGTGATCTACAACGATCAGATCCGCCCGGCGCATCTCAACGAAGAAATCACCTGGAATCACCGTCCGCTGGACGTCGAGCGCATGGCCGAAGCCGCGCAGTACCTGATCGGTACCCATGATTTCAGTGCGTTCCGTGCCGGCCAGTGCCAGGCCAAGTCGCCGATCAAGAAGATGCATCACCTGCGCGTGACCCGTCACGGCAAAATGATCGTTCTGGATATCCGCGCCAACGCGTTCCTGCATCACATGGTGCGCAACATCGCCGGTGTGCTGATGACCATCGGTGCCGGCGAGCGGCCGGTGGAGTGGATGAAAGAAGTGCTGGAGAGCCGCGAGCGGCGTTCCGGCGGGGTCACGGCGCATCCGTTCGGCCTGTATCTGGTGCAGGTCGAGTACCACGACGAGTTCCCGTTGCCCGAGCGTTTCATCGGGCCACATTTCCTTACGGGTTTCTCGGAACTTGACGGCTGACGCCCTCGAACGCATTTGTTACCATCCGGGACTTTCTCGGATTTGCCTTGGGGTTTTTATCGACATGTCAGCCGTTCGCAGCAAGATTTGCGGGATTACCCGCATAGAAGATGCGTTGGCAGCCGTCGAGGCCGGGGCCGATGCCATCGGTTTTGTGTTCTACGCTAAAAGTCCGCGGGCCGTGACCGTGCAGCAGGCGCGGGCGATCATCGCCGCATTGCCGCCGTTCGTGACCACGGTCGGGCTGTTCGTCAATGCCAGCCGCTGCGAACTCGGGGAAATCCTCGATGCCGTGCCGCTGGATCTGCTGCAATTTCACGGCGACGAAACCGCCGCCGACTGCGAAGGCTGGCACCGGCCGTACATCAAGGCCCTGCGGGTCAAGGCCGGCGATGACATCGCCGCCGCTTGCAATGCCTACCCGAGCGCCAGCGGCGTGCTGCTCGACACTTATGTCGAAGGCGTGCCCGGCGGAACCGGCGAGGCGTTCGATTGGTCATTGATTCCGCAAGGCTTGAGCAAGCCGTTGATTCTGGCTGGTGGCCTGACGCCGGAGAACGTCGCCGATGCGATCGCCCGGGTGCGGCCGTATGCCGTGGATGTCAGCGGCGGGGTAGAGGCGAGCAAGGGCATCAAGGATCACGCAAAGATTCGTGCATTCATCAACGCCGTACGCTGATGTGACGGCTGGCAGACTGCCGCCGTCCACAGCTCTGTAGAAAAGAGGCTGAGGGTCTTTTCGGGGTGTACGCAGGTCAGTTCCGCTGACCCGGCAGCCCGGCCGATCATCGCCACACATGAATTTAGCTGAAGGGCATACGCGGGGCCGCGAACTAGAGCGTTCGGGCCGCCGGTACTGGAGAAAGAAAGCATGAGCAACTGGTTGGTAGACAAGCTGATCCCTTCGATCATGCGTTCCGAGGTCAAGAAGAGCTCGGTCCCTGAAGGTCTGTGGCACAAATGCCCGTCCTGCGAGGCTGTGCTGTATCGTCCGGAGCTGGAAAAGACCCTGGACGTTTGCCCTAAGTGCAACCACCACATGCGCATCGGCGCACGTGCGCGCATCGACATCTTCCTGGACGCCGAAGGCCGTGCCGAACTGGGCGCCGACCTGGAGCCGGTTGACCGTCTGAAATTCCGCGACGGCAAGAAGTACAAGGACCGTCTGGTCGCTGCCCAGAAGCAGACCGGCGAGAAAGATGCACTGGTTTCCATGAGCGGCACCCTGCTGGGCATGCCGGTCGTGGTTTCGGCGTTCGAATTCAGCTTCATGGGCGGTTCCATGGGCGCCATCGTCGGTGAGCGCTTCGTGCGCGCCGCCAACTACGCGCTGGAAAACCGTTGCCCGATGGTCTGCTTCTCCGCCTCCGGTGGTGCGCGCATGCAGGAAGCCCTGATCTCTCTGATGCAGATGGCCAAGACTTCGGCTGTGCTGGCGCGTCTGCGTGAAGAAGGCATTCCGTTCATCTCCGTGCTGACCGACCCGGTCTACGGCGGCGTTTCCGCCAGTCTGGCGATGCTGGGCGACGTGATCGTCGGCGAGCCTAAAGCCCTGATCGGCTTCGCCGGTCCGCGCGTGATCGAGCAGACCGTGCGTGAAAAACTGCCGGAAGGCTTCCAGCGCAGCGAGTTCCTGCTAGAGCACGGTGCAATCGACCTGATCATCGACCGTCGCGAACTGCGTCCGCGTCTGGGCAACCTGCTGGCGCAACTGACCGGCAAGCCGACCCCGACCTTCGTTGCCGCGCCGATCGAGCCGATCGTCGTTCCGCCGGTGCCTGCCAACGTATGACCGAGCGCACCCTTGGCGAGTGGCTCGCCTACCTTGAACAGTTGCATCCATCGGCCATCGACATGGGGCTGGAGCGTTCGCAACAGGTAGCGTCCCGTATGGGACTGGGCCAGCCGGCGCCTCGGGTGATTACGGTCACCGGCACCAACGGCAAGGGTTCGACCTGCGCTTTCGTGGCTTCATTGCTGCGGGCGCAGGGCCTGAGCGTCGGTGTCTACAATTCTCCGCACCTGCTGCGTTACAACGAGCGGGTGCAGCTCAATGGCGTCGAAGCCACTGACGCGCAGCTGTGCGAAGCCTTCGCGGCGGTCGAAGCGGGGCGCGGCGACACTTCCCTGACTTACTTCGAAATGGGCACCCTGGCGGCGTTCTGGCTGTTTCAACAGGCCGGGCTCGATGCGGTGGTGCTGGAAGTCGGGCTGGGCGGGCGTCTGGACACGGTCAACGTGGTCGATGCCGATATCGCGCTGGTCACCAGCATTGGTGTCGATCACGCCGACTACCTTGGCAATACTCGCGAATCCGTGGCCTTCGAGAAGGCCGGGATTTTCCGTCAGGGCAAACCTGCGCTGTGCGGCGATCTGAATCCTCCACAACCCCTGCTGGACAAGGCGCGCGAGCTTGCTTGCCCATTCTTCCTGCGCGGGCGTGATTTCGATCTGGGTATCACGGATCAATTCTGGCAGTGGCGCGGCACTGATGCTGACGGTCAGGTCGTCGAGTTGCGTGATTTGCCGCTGCTTGATCTGCCAATGGAGAACGCCGCGCTGGCGTTGCAGGCTTATCTGCTGCTCGGTTTGCCATGGGATGCCAAACAGATTGTTGCGGCGTTGCAGGCGACTCGCGTGGTCGGTCGCCTGGATCGTCGTTCGTTCGAATGGAACGGCAAGCGCTTGAACCTGCTGCTGGACGTTGGCCATAACCCGCATGCGGCGGAGTATCTGGCGCGGCGTCTGGCTGCGCGTCCACCGGTCGGCAAGCGTCTGGCGGTGTTCGGCCTGTTGGCGGACAAGGATCTGGACGGTGTCATCGGTGAATTGAATGCCAGCGTCCAGCATTGGGCGGTGGCGCCGCTGGATTCGCCGCGTGCGCGTCCGGTGGCTGAATTGAATGTTGCACTGCAGAACCTTGGCGCGTCGGTCACGTCTTATGACAGTGTGGCGGCTGCGCTGGAAGGGCAGTGTGCAGTGGCCACCAGCGACGACGAGATCTTGCTGTTCGGATCATTTTATTGTGTCGCCGAGGCCCTTGAATGGCTGTCTCGGCGCTCCACGGAGGAAGCGGCAAATGGCTTTGCTGGATAAAGCGTACAAACAGCGCATGGTCGGTGCCCTGGTGTTGGTGGCGCTGGCGGTGATTTTCCTGCCGATGCTGTTTTCCCGTCAGGATGAGCAGCGTCAGGTAACCGTCGATGCGCCGGCCGCACCGCAGGCGCCTGCCGTGGCGCAGATCCAGATGGAAACCGTGGCCGTGCCCGAGCCGCAGGTTCTGCCGCAAGAGCCCGTGCCGAGCGATGACGAAGTCGCCGAGCAGGCTGCGCCAGCGGCACCGATTGCTTCCGCCGCGCCAGCCCCGGCTACGGCTCCGGTAGCCAAGCCGGTTGCACCGGCGCCTGCTCCGATTCCCGCGGCCAAGCCAACCACAGCCCCGGCCCAGCCGATCGCAGCGCTGTCTGCGAAACCGGATACCACTCAAAGCCGCGTCGATGCCAATGGCCTGTCGGTGAGCTGGTCGGTGCAACTGGCCAGTCTGTCGAGCCGTGCCAGCGCTGAAAGCCTGCAGAAAACCCTGCGCAGCCAGGGCTATAACGCTTACATCCGTTCCGCCGATGGCAAGAACCGGGTGTTCGTTGGCCCGCTGATCGAGCGTGCCGAAGCCGATCGTCTGCGCGATCTGTTGAGCCGCCAGCAGAACCTCAAGGGGTTTGTGGTGCGCTTCCAGCCTGAACGTGGCTGATATCTATCACTTCGATAGAAATGCACTGAAAATCGCAGCTTACCGACAGCCATGCGCTCTGCTAAAATGCGCCGCCTTATCCGTCTGTAGGCTGCACTGTGCCATTTACTTGGGTTGACTGGGCGATCGTTGCAATCATCGCCATCTCCGCTTTGATCAGTTTGAGCCGCGGCTTCGTCAAAGAAGCATTGTCGCTGGTGACCTGGATCATCGCAGGAGCCGTTGCCTGGATGTTCGGTGGCTCACTGTCCGAGTACCTCGCCGGATACATTCAAACACCGTCGGCTCGTGTGATCACGGGCTGTGCCATCATGTTTGTCGCCACACTGATCGTGGGCGCAATGATCAATTATCTTATCGGCGAGTTGGTTCGCGTCACCGGGTTGTCCGGGACCGATCGATTCCTCGGCATGGCCTTCGGCGCTGCGCGTGGCGTGTTGCTGGTGGTCGTGGCGGTCGGGCTGTTGAGCCTGGGGCCGGTACAGCAGGACGGGTGGTGGAAAGAATCACAGCTCGTGCCAAAGTTTCTATTGGTCGCAGACTGGTCCAAGAACCTGATTCTCGGGTGGAGCAGTCAGTGGCTTGCCAGCGGAATCAGCGTACCCGCTGATATTCCGTTCAAGGAGCAACTCTTGCCGTCGGCCAAAACGCCTCAGTGAGTGTTGTTCAGTTCAGATCCATTAAGTAGGGGTTGCGTCGCATGTGTGGCATCGTCGGTATCGTCGGTAAGTCGAACGTCAATCAGGCGCTGTATGACGCGCTAACCGTGCTCCAGCACCGCGGCCAGGACGCTGCCGGTATCGTGACCAGCCATGATGGCCGGTTGTTCTTGCGCAAGGACAATGGCCTGGTCCGTGACGTGTTTCAGCAGCGTCACATGCAGCGCCTGGTCGGCCACATGGGTATCGGCCACGTCCGTTACCCGACTGCTGGCAGCTCGACGTCGGCCGAGGCTCAGCCGTTCTACGTCAACTCGCCTTACGGCATCACTCTGGCGCACAACGGTAACCTGACCAACGTTGAACAGTTGGCCAAAGAGATCTACGAATCCGATCTGCGTCACGTCAACACCAGCTCCGACTCGGAAGTGCTGCTGAACGTGTTCGCTCACGAGCTGGCCCAGCGCGGCAAGCTGCAACCGACAGAAGAAGACGTGTTTGCCGCCGTGACCGACGTGCATAACCGTTGCGTCGGTGGCTACGCTGTCGTGGCGATGGTGACCGGTTACGGCATCGTCGGTTTCCGTGACCCGCACGGCATTCGCCCGATCGTGTTCGGCCAGCGTCACACCGACGAAGGCGTCGAGTACATGATCGCTTCCGAAAGCGTTTCGCTTGACGTGCTCGGTTTCACCCTGATTCGCGACCTGGCACCAGGCGAAGCGGTCTACATCACTGAAGACGGCAAGCTGCACACCCGTCAGTGCGCAACCAATCCGTCCCTGACCCCGTGCATCTTCGAACACGTCTACCTGGCGCGCCCGGATTCGATCATCGACGGCGTGTCGGTCTACAAGGCCCGTCTGCGCATGGGTGAGAAGCTGGCGGAGAAGATCCTGCGCGAGCGTCCGGAGCACGACATCGACGTGGTCATCCCGATTCCGGACACCAGCCGCACTGCCGCGCTGGAGCTGGCCAACCATCTGGGCGTGAAATTCCGCGAAGGTTTCGTCAAGAACCGTTATATCGGCCGTACCTTCATCATGCCCGGCCAGGCCGCGCGCAAGAAATCGGTACGCCAGAAGCTCAACGCCATCGAACTGGAATTCCGCGGCAAGAACGTGATGCTGGTGGACGACTCGATCGTTCGCGGCACCACCTGCAAGCAGATCATCCAGATGGCCCGTGAAGCCGGCGCGAAAAACGTCTACTTCTGCTCGGCGGCTCCGGCTGTGCGCTTCCCGAACGTATACGGCATCGACATGCCGAGCGCTCACGAGCTGATCGCGCACAACCGTTCGACTCAGGATGTCGCTGACCTGATCGGCGCTGACTGGCTGATCTATCAGGACCTGCCTGACTTGATCGAGGCGGTCGGTGGCGGCAAAATCAAGATCGAAAACTTCGATTGCGCAGTGTTTGACGGCAAGTACGTCACCGGCGACGTCGACGAGGCTTACCTGAACAAGATCGAACAGGCACGCAACGATGCCTCGAAGGTCAAGACCCAGGCGGTCAGTGCGATCATCGATCTGTACAACAACTGAGTTTCAACCGGCCCTTAGGGGCCGGTTTTGTATCTGGCAAAAGACTTTTATTTATCGAGAACAGGGCAAGGAGTGACAGCATGAGTCAGGAATGGGATGCCGGTCGGCTGGACAGCGACCTCGAAGGCGTAGCGTTCGATACCCTGGCCGTACGTGCCGGTCAGCACCGTACGCCGGAAGGCGAACACGGTGATCCGATGTTCTTCACTTCCAGCTACGTGTTCCGTACCGCCGCCGACGCGGCTGCACGGTTTGCCGGGGAAGTACCGGGCAACGTTTACTCGCGTTACACCAACCCGACCGTTCGCTCGTTCGAAGAGCGCATTGCTGCGCTGGAAGGCGCCGAGCAAGCAGTTGCCACGGCGACTGGCATGGCCGCAATCATGGCGGTGGTGATGAGCTTGTGCAGTGCCGGCGATCATGTGCTGGTGTCGCGCAGCGTGTTCGGTTCGACCATCAGCCTGTTCGAAAAGTACTTCAAGCGCTTCGGCGTGGAAGTCGATTACGTGCCGCTGGCCGATCTGTCGGCCTGGGACGCAGCGATCAAGTCCAACACCAAATTGCTGTTCGTCGAGTCGCCGTCCAATCCGTTGGCTGAGCTGGTGGATATCACCGCGCTGTCGGAAATCGCGCACGCCAAGGGTGCGATGCTGGTGGTCGACAACTGCTTCTGCACGCCTGCCTTGCAGCAGCCGCTGAAGTTGGGCGCAGACATCGTTGTGCATTCGGCCACCAAGTTCATCGATGGCCAGGGCCGTTGCATGGGTGGCGTGGTTGCCGGTCGCAGCGAGCAGATGAAAGAAATCGTCGGTTTCCTGCGTACCGCCGGGCCGACCCTCAGCCCGTTCAACGCCTGGATCTTCCTCAAAGGCCTGGAAACCCTGAACCTGCGGATGAAGGCGCACTGCGCCAACGCCCAACAACTGGCCGAATGGCTGGAGCAGCAGGACGGTATCGAGAAGGTGCATTACGCCGGCCTCAAGAGCCATCCGCAGCACGAGCTGGCTCAGCGTCAGCAGAAGGGCTTCGGCGCCGTGGTGAGCTTTGAGGTCAAGGGCGGCAAAGAGGGCGCCTGGCGCTTCATCGATGCGACCCGTCTGATCTCGATCACCGCCAACCTGGGTGACAGCAAAACCACCATCACCCACCCGAGCACCACGTCCCACGGCCGTCTGGCGCCGCAGGAGCGTGAGGCAGCCGGCATTCGTGACAGCCTGATCCGCATCGCGGTCGGTCTGGAAGACGTCGCTGACCTGCAAACCGACCTGTCGCGCGGTCTGGCGGCGTTGTGATCGAGTTGTCTACGCCAAAGATCGGCACCCATGGCCGCGTTGCATTGGTCACGGGTGCTGCACGCGGGATCGGTCTGGGAATCGCTGCGTGGCTGATCAGCGAAGGCTGGCAGGTGGTGTTGACGGATCTGGACCGTGCGCGGGGTTCGAAAGTGGCGAAAGTGCTGGGCGAAAACGCCTGGTTCATCGCCATGGACGTTGCGGACGAAAGCCAGGTGGCGTTGGGTGTCGCTGAGGTGCTGGGACAGTTCGGTCGTCTGGATGCGTTGGTGTGCAATGCCGCCGTGGCCGATCCGCACAACATCACGCTGGAAAGCCTCGATCTGGCTTACTGGAATCGGGTGCTGGCGGTGAACCTCGGTGGGCCGATGTTGCTGGCCAAGCACTGCGCGCCGTATCTGCGTGCGCACAACGGGGCGATCGTCAATCTGGCCTCGACCCGTGCGGCGCAGTCGGAACCTGATACGGAAGCCTATGCGGCGAGCAAGGGTGGTTTGCTGGCGTTGACTCACGCGCTGGCGATCAGCTTGGGGCCGGAGATTCGCGTCAATGCGGTCAGTCCGGGCTGGATCGATGCGCGGGATCCATCCGCCCGGCGCGCGGAGCCGCTGACCGATACCGATCATGCCCAGCATCCTGCGGGCAGGGTAGGGACGGTCGAGGATGTGGCGGCGATGGTGGCGTGGTTGCTGTCGAAGAATGCAGGGTTTGTGACGGGGCAGGAATTCGTGGTCGATGGCGGCATGACCAAGAAGATGATTTATACGGAATGAAGCAATTTCGTCTTTTTTAGAAAAACTTCAATCCTGCTATTGACTTAGGTTCGCTACCTGCGTAAATTTCGCGGCCTCGGAGATGCAAACGGGTGATTAGCTCAGCTGGGAGAGCGTCTGCCTTACAAGCAGAATGTCGGCGGTTCGATCCCGTCATCACCCACCACTTCCGAGATACTTGCGTAAGCAAGAACGTAGGCTGAAAGTGCCTGCACCGACGCGCAGCGGTAGTTCAGTCGGTTAGAATACCGGCCTGTCACGCCGGGGGTCGCGGGTTCGAGTCCCGTCCGCTGCGCCATATTTAACGAGTCAGACACTGTCTGGTTCGCGATTGAAAAGCACCGAAGCTTTCAGTCAAACGAGTTACTTGAGCGTCAGCTCAAAGCGATACGCAGCGGTAGTTCAGTCGGTTAGAATACCGGCCTGTCACGCCGGGGGTCGCGGGTTCGAGTCCCGTCCGCTGCGCCATATCTGTTTCAAGGACCACTGAACGCCTTGAAGCACCGAAAGCAACCGCTGGTTGATTCGGCTTCGATAGCAAAGACCCTGGTCGAAAGACCGGGGTTTTTTGTGTCTGAAATTTGACCTTTCCCACATTCCTCCTCTGAAATTCAGCGATGATCGTAAGCCTTGGCTCGTTCGATGCCGCCTAGCAATCTGGCCTGCGTCCATGGGTCGCTGCGATGCGATGCCACATTGATTTTTGATTCTTTGGTCAAATTTTTGTAACTGGTTGTTTGCTGCGAGCGCAGAAACCTTTAAAGTTAACCTTTCGGTCAGCTTTGCACTGTCATCACGCCCTTTGTTTAGCCAAAAAGGGCTTCTGCAAGACTCGAGATTCCCAGTAGATAACCAGAAGGGCGGATCCATAACCGCCCAGAGGATGATCCATGTCCAACCGTGAAATATCCCGGCGCTCGTTCCTTCAGGGCGGGCTGGTGGCGGGTGTGAGCGTTACGCTCACGCCGCTCAGCAGTCAGGCGCTGGCTGCCTTGATGGAAAACAGCGTGACTGTGCCGTCCGAGCAGTGGCTCGGCAACAACGGCAAGGCGCGCCAGCGTAACGATGCCTTGTCCAAGGTCTGCGGCAGCAAGGTGTTTGCCCGCGACATCCGTTCCAAGGACATGCCGGGCTGGCCCCAGCAGCAAGGCCATGCCATGTTGCTGAAAACCATCAAGGCCGACCGCATCTACGACGGCTACGACCTGTCGTGGCTCGGCGCCGATCTGCAGCCTGATCGTATCGTTACCGCCGCCGACCTGGACAAGGACGGCATCGTGTTCCCTGAAGAGCACGCACCGGATCCTCTGCTGCCGGAAGGCAAAGTGCCGATGTTCATCGGCCACCCGGTCGCGATCCTGATCTGGAACGACTTCGAGCGTTTCCGTCAGGCCAAGAACAAACTCAAATTCAATGACAAAGCGATTCGTTACGGTGCGCAAGTACCGTTCTACGAAGGCGATCCCTATGGCAGCTTCCGCTACGTGCGCGTCGGTGGCCCGACGTCGGCGGACGAAGACGAGTTCGCCAGCCTCAAGGACTCGATCCTGTTCCCGATGCTGAAGAACCGTCGTCCGGTGTGGAATTCCCAACCGAACCTGCACGGCAACCTGACCGAACGCGGTCTGTTCTACGCCGACCGCATGAAAAAAGAGATCGACACCCCGCCGGATAACTGGCTGGTGTTCGACGAGCGCTACAAGACCCCGTCGATCGAACCGGCCGCCATGGAGCCGGACAACGGCAACGGCTGGTACGACCCGGCGACCAAGACCCTGCATTTCGTCGTCGCCACTCAGTGTCCGCTGGAAACCGCCACCGAGACCGCGAAGATGATCGGGCCGTCGCGTTTCGGTCTGGCCAACCTGAACATGCACCCGGGTTATACCGTCGGTTACGGTTCCAAGGACCACAATATTTTCGTCTACTACGCGGCCCTGGCGGCGTTGTACGGCGCAGGCGTGCCGATTCGCCTGGCCAACGACCGCTACGAGCAGTTCCAGAGCGGCATCAAGCGCCACCCGTTCGACATCCGCTACCAGTTGGCGGTGGACAAGACCGATCACAGCTTCAAGATTTTCCGTGCCGAAATGAGCGTCGACGGTGGCGGTCGGATCAACTACAGCCCGTCGGTCGCCGCCGTTGGCGCTACTGCGGCGCAGTCGATCTACTACATGCCGCAGAACGACCTGCAGGTCACCGCTTACCATTCCCGCGCCGTTGAAGCGGGTTCGATGCGCGGCTACGGCACGCTGCAGAGCATGGCTTCCACCGAGATGATGGTCGACGAAATCGCCGATCGCCTTGGTGTCGATGCCATCGATCTGCGCCGCAAGAACGCGCTGCGCTCTGGGATGAAAAACACCCAGGGTGCGATCCCGGCGGGTGCGTTGCGCCTGCACGAGATTCTCGACAAGGCTTCGCTGCACGAAGTCTGGAAAAACCGCGACGCGATCAAGAAACAGCGCGAAGCGGCAGACCCGGACAACTGGTATGGCGTGGGTTTCGCCATTTGCCAGAAAGACTTCGGCACCGGTTCTGAAGCGCCGATGGCCAGCATCGAGTTCACCGCTGACGGGCGCATTTCCCTGCGCCACATTGGCATCGAAATCGGTACCGGCATGTCCACCTCGCAGGCGTTGGTGGTAGCCGACTTCCTCGGCAGCGCGGCTCACGACGTGAAGACCGGCGAAACCGAGTGGGATGAAATGCAGCTGGTCACCGCCGGCAACCCTTACATCATGAGCCAGGCCGAGCAGGACAACTTCCTGCGCAATCCGCGCTGGGTCGGCAAGCTGGCATCGGCCTCGTCCGCGACCAACTCCGCCTACTACTTCAGCCACGCCACCCGTGAAGCGGCGCGCGTGCTGTTCAACCACGGTCTGTGGCCGGCGGCGTTGGAGATCTGGCGTCAGGGCCCGTACGGTGGCCAGGCCAACCCTTACGTGGTACGCCGCGAAGATGCGCATTGGGTCGACGGCAAACTGACCGCCAACGGTATGCAGCCGCTGACCTTCGAAGAGCTGGCCAAGCGTGCTCACGAGCGCGGTCTGGTCACTGGCGCCACGGTTCATGGTTTCAACCGCTGGAGCTGGGCAGAAGCCGAATACAGCATCGACGGCGTGCGCGAGCGTCTGCCGCTCGACGGTCTGGCGGTGAAGTACGGTGACGGCGCCCCTAAGGCGAAGAAAGCGCAGATGACCAGCGCCGGTTTCCACCTGCTGGATCGGCAGAACATCGCCTACCCGGTGGTTCAGTTGAACAACGCCGCCGTGACCTACTACAGCCCGGTCGCAACGCTGGTCGAGTTGAAGGTCAACAAAGGTTCGGCAGAAGTCGAAGTGCTTAACCATCACTCGTGGCTGGAATGCGGCCGGGTGCTGGTCGAAGAGCTGGTTCGTGGCCAGCTCGAAGGCGGGATCGCCATGGGCATTGGTCACGCCTTGATGGAAGAGATGCCGCTGTACGAAGGCGGGCCGGGGGAGGGGGACTGGAACTTCAACCGTTATCGCCTGCCGATGGCGCGCCATGTGGCGGTGTGGAAGCAGACGTCGGAAATCCTGCCGCCGCTGTCCCCGAGCGACCCGTCCAAAGGCATCGCCGAAGTGGTGATGATCCCGGTGGTCGGCGCCATCGGTAACGCCGTGGCCCATGCCATCGGTAAACGTGTTCGCGATCTGCCAATCACTGCTGCGCGCATCAAGGAGGCCCTCAATGGCTAACCGTCCGCTTCAACTGACCCTCAATGGTCAATCCGTCGGCCCGGTGGACATCCCTGATGACCTGCCGATGATCGATTACCTGCACGAATACAAGAACCTCACCGGCTCGCGCCTGGGCTGCGGCCAGGGTATCTGCCACGCCTGCGTGGTGATCGTCGACAACCCGGACGGCACCAGCGAAGAAGTGCGTACCTGCATCACCGGCGCGCATTACTTCGAGGGCAAGAAAGTCCGCACCATCGAAGGCCACGCCAAGCGTGACGAGCAAGGCCAGGTCACCGAGCTGAACCCGATCCAGCAGCGTTTCGTCGACGAATTCGCCTTCCAGTGCAGCTACTGCGCGCCGGGCTTCGTCAACGCCGCGACCGTGCTGGTGGAAAAGCTGCAACGCCAGCCAATCGTCAAAAGCAAACTGGAACAAGTCATCGAGGACAGCCTCGGCCATCACGTCTGCCGCTGCACCGGGTACGTGCGTTACTACAACGCCACCCGCAACGTGCTGACCGATCTCGGCCTGGTCAAGGAGGGTTAAGCATGAAGCAATTACTGACCCGCCTGACCCTGGCGGTCGGGCTGGCTGTGCCTGTGTTGGCGGTGCACGCGGATGATCAGGTCAAGCGCGGCGAATACCTCGCCCGCGCGGCTGACTGCATGGCATGCCACACGGCGCCCGGCGGCGCGCCTTTTGCCGGCGGCCTGCCGATCGTGTCGCCGTTCGGCACGATCTACGGCACCAACATTACTCCAAGCAAAGAGCACGGCATCGGTTTGTACAACGACGACGAGTTTTTCGCTGCGCTGACTGAAGGCAAGCGTCGTGACGGCGCGAACCTCTATCCAGCGATGCCGTACACCTCGTATCACTTGATGCCGCGTGCGGATTCGGATGCGATTCACGCGTATCTGAAAACCATCGAGCCAATCGAGCGTGCAGCGCCGGTGACCAGCCTGAGCTTTCCGTTCAACGTGCGTCCTGGCTTGATCGGCTGGAACATGATGTACGGCAAAGCCTTGAAGCTGGAGCCTGCCGAAGGCAAAAGCGAGGCCTGGAAGCGCGGCCAGTACATGGTCGAAGTGCTCGGCCATTGTGGCGAGTGCCATACGCCACGCGGCTTGCCGGGCGCGATGCAGTTGGACAAGCGCCTGACTGGCGGCATCCTCAACGGCTATCTGGCACCGAGCCTGCTGGCAACGGATCTGGCGGCGCGCGGCTGGAATCATCAGGACCTGAGCACGTTCCTCAAGCACGGCATGAGCGCCCAGGGCACGATGTTCAACGAGATGTTCCCGGTGTTCCACAACAGCACTCAGGGCCTGAATGATCCGGATCTGGCGGCGATGGCGACTTTCCTGCTGGGCGACAAGCCTCCGGCGGCGAAAGAACTGGCCGAAGTGCCGGTGGAAAAACTCAGTGCCAGCGCTCAGCGCGGCCGTCAGGAATACTTGAACGTCTGCGCCGGCTGTCACGCGGCCGGTGGCGAGGGCAAGCCGCACATCGCGGTGGCCATGCGCGGCAACACCACGCTGCGTCTGGAAGACCCGCGCAACCTGTTGCGAGTGGTCGAGGATGGCATCGGCGAACAGAAATTCGCCGGGTTCGAACACATGCAGCCGATGCCGGGTTTTGCCGACAAGCTCAGTGCTGAACAACTGACCGATTTGCTGAACTACCTACGTCAGGGTTGGGGTGGTCAGTCGGCCGAACTGGCGGTCAGCGATGTGCAGAAGCTTCAGGCTGACGCCCCGTCCATCGAGCACAAGGCGCACTGATCATGCAGCATCTCGATCTGCAAGTGGTTCGTCGGGCGCTGGAGTGGTCGACGGCGGGGCAGCGCATCTGGCTTTGCACCGTGTTGACCACCTACGGCTCGGCGCCGCGCGCGCCGGGTTCACTGCTGGCGGTGAATGACGGCGGACAGTGGATCGGGTCGCTGTCCGGTGGTTGCGTCGAGGAAGACTTTCTCGAGCGCGTCGCCGAAGGTGCGTTTCTCGATGCGATCAATGTCGTGCGTTATGGCGAAGGTGACGATCCGCGTTCGCGGGTCAGCCTGCCTTGCGGCGGCATTCTCGATGTGCTGGTAGAGAAATTTGACGCCGGCTGCGATGTGCAGGCGCACCTGCGTGAACTCGAATCGGCGTTGCTGGGGCAGCGCCGGTTGATTCGCGAGGTCGATCTGACCACCGGAGCGCGCAGCCTGTTTGCCGATCGCGAGCAGGGTGCGCGGATCGAGCGTGAGATCGACCGGGTGCGGATCCGCATCGGCGCCGCTCAGCGTTTGTTGCTGGCGGGATATTCCAGCGTGGCGCAGGCCTGTGCGGAATTCGCGGTCGGTCTCGGCTTCGAAGTCATTCTCTGCGACCCGCGCGAAGAGGTGCTGGAAGGCGTGGTGCTCAATGGCGTGGAGATCCGCCGGCAATTGCCGTCGGTGTTTATCGCCGACGGCGGTTGCCACCGTGATACGGCGGTGGTGGCGTTGACCCACGATCCGCGTATCGACGATCTGGCGATGATGGAAGCCGTGCGCACCGAAGCGTTCTACATTGGCGTAATGGGCTCGCAGCAGACATCGCAGAAGCGCTTCGAGCGTTTGCGCCGGATTGGCGGTCTGGGTGAAAGCGAGCTGGGGCGGATTCATGCGCCGATCGGTCTTAACCTTGGCAGCAAGACGCCGGCGGAAATTGCTTTGGCGGTGCTCGCGGATATCCTGCGGATTCGCAGCGGGATTGCGCGGGATCAGTTGTGATTTGAGCTGTGTCTAGTCCTGAAATAGGTTT
>NZ_AKJQ01000046.1:0-79505 GCF_000282255.1 Pseudomonas sp. GM25
TGGCGGCCCGCCGCTGGTGCCGATCGAAATGCCCAGCCCGCCGACCAAGGATCAGCCATTGCCGGGCCTGGAACAGAACGACAGCAAACCCAAATCCCCGGGGGGCTAGATCTGCTGGGCGGCGAGCTGGCCGTCGGCCATGCGCAGACGTTTGGAGAGGGAGACGGCGAGGGCGCGGATGATCTTGGCGGCGATCTTCGGTGCGTCGTTGAGCATTTTTTCCAGCGAATCCTTGCCGAGGTTGAGCAACTGACAGTTGCTCGCCGCCACGCAAGTCGCCGAGCGGCGCTCGCCGTCGAGCACGGCCATTTCACCGAACGCCCGGCCGCTGCGCAGGGTGGCCATGGTCACGACCTGGCCGTCGCCACCGGTTTTCTGCACGGCCACCTGGCCGGTGTGGATGATGCACATGAAACTGCCGGCATCGCCTTCGCGAAAGATCGCTTCGCCTTCAGCCACGGTGCTGATGCTGAAGTAGCCCGAAGCAGCGGCAAAATCCGCCAGCTGCAATTGATCGAACAGGCCGCAGTCCATCAGCCAGTCGCGGATTTCGTTGTTCAGTAGAGTGGGTTCTGACATGTCGTGCGGTCTTTTTTTGTTTTCACTGTTTCAAGGCGTTGCACATAACTCCTGTGGGAGCGAGCTTGCTCGCGATAGCGGAGTGTCTGCCAGCATCAATTTGACTGACAGATCGCCATCGCGAGCAAGCTCGCTCCCACAAGGGATTGATGTGCTATCGGCCTATCGGGTCTGGAATTAAGACCCAAGTGACCGGCGGAGTTCCTCAGGCAACGCCCAGAACCTTGAAAACAAATGCATATTCGAGCGCTACGTCACGTAATCCCTGATAACGCCCGCTCATGCCGCCGTGGCCGGCGCCCAGTTCGGTCTTGAGCAGCAATGGATTGTCATCGGTCTTGGTCGCGCGCAATTTCGCCACCCACTTGGCCGCTTCCCAATACTGCACGCGGCTGTCGTTGTAGCCGGCGATCACCAGTGTTGCGGGATACGCCTGTGCAGTGACGTTTTCGTACGGCGCGTAGGCCTTGATCCGCTCGTAGACCTCCGGCTCTTCGGGATTGCCCCACTCGTCGTATTCAGTGACGGTCAGCGGCAGATCCGGGTCGAGCATGGTGTTGAGCACGTCGACGAACGGCACTTCGGCAATCGCCACGCCGAACAGATCCGGACGCTGGTTGAGCACCGCGCCGATCAGCAAGCCACCGGCGCTGCCACCACTGATCGCCAGTTGTGGTGCGGTGGTGATGCCGTTGAGGATCAGGAATTCGGCGCAGGCAATGAAGTCGCTGAAGGTGTTGTGCTTGTGTTCCTGCTTGCCGGCGCGGTACCAGGCTTCGCCCAGCTCGCCGCCGCCGCGCACGTGGGCGATGGCGAACGCCATGCCGCGATCCAGCAGGCTCAGGCGAGCGTGGGAGAACCACGGATCGAGGCTCGAACCGTAGGCGCCGTAACCGTACAGGTACAGTGGCACCGCTTTGCCGACCATTTCCCGTTTCATCACCAGGCTGATCGGCACCTGGGTGCCGTCCGGCGCAGTCGCCCACAGGCGCTGGCTGACGTAGGCGTCGGCGTCGAACGGGCCGAGCACCGGGGTTTCCTTGAGGACGGTCTGTTCGCCGGTGGCGAGGATCAGTTGCCGAACCTGGGCCGGACGGTTCAGCGCTTCATAGCGCAGGCGAATGCGGTCGCTTTCGAATTCAAGGCTGTTTTGCACATAGAGGCTGTAGGCCGCGTCCGGTAATTGCACGCGATAAGGCGCCAGACCGTGTGGGCGAACTTCGATGATCGGCAGGCCACCTTCGCGCAGGCTCAGGGTCAGGGCTTCGGCGTTGAGGGTCACGCCATCGAGCATCACCGAATCGCTGTGCGGGATCAGGTTCTGCCAGTCGGCTTCGCTCGGTGCGATGCCGGTGTCCGGCGCCTGATACAGGGCGAAGTTGATGCCGTCGCGGTTGGTGCGGATGAACCAGGTCCATTCGCCATCGAGCTTGCCGTGATCGACGTCGTATTCGTGATCCTCGACCCGTGGCGCCAGGCAAGTGAACGGCTGCTGCGGCTGATTGGCGTCCAGCGCCCAGACTTCACTGGTGGTCTTGCTGCCCAGCGACAACAGCAATTGCTGTTCGGAGCTGGCGCGGTAGCAATGCAGGAAAAAACGCCCGTCCGGCTCGTGGAAGACCTCTTCGGCGGCGGTGCCGTCCAGACGATAGCGGAACAGTTTGTGCGGACGATGGGTGTCGTCGAGCACGCCGAAGAACAGCGTCAGGCTGTCGTTGGCCCAGGTCATGCTGCCGTCGCAGTCCTGGAATTCCAGTTCGCTGACGCGTTCGCTGGATAATTCCTTCACGAACAGCGTGTAAATCTCGTCGCCCGAGGCATCGACGCTGTAGGCCAGACGCTGGTGATCCGGGCTGATGCTGAAGGCGCCGAGGGAGAAAAAGCCGCCGTTGGCCAGTGCGTTCGGGTCGAGCAGCAGTTGTTCGCGGCTTTCATCGAGGGTCAGGCTGTCGTCGGCCGGGCGCGGGCAGCGGTAGTGACGGGCGTATTCGTCACCCGCTGTGGTGCGGGTGTAATACAGGTACGGGCCCCATGGCGACGGCAGGGACAGGTCGGTTTCGAGGATCCGGCCTTTGATCTCTTCGAACAGGGTTTCGCGCAGTTCTGCCTGATCGGCGGTCTGCGCCTGCTGATAGTCGTTTTCAGCCTTGAGGTAGTCGAGCACCGCATCGGTGTCGCGTTCCTGCAGCCAGGCGTACGGGTCGTGACCGGCGGCCTTGTGGGCAATCGGGGCGCTGCTGACGTTGGCGGATACGGGCATGGAAAGCTCTCGGACATGACAAATAAGGGCCGCACGGACGGCGGGGAAGCCTGACGTGCGAAAAGTCGTTACTATAAGCGCCTCTTTGCCTGCCTTGCCATGGACACCATGACCGAGAACGACTATCTGATCGCCTGGGGCCTTTACGCCTTTGCCGCCGTGGGCTGCCTGCTGGTGTGGATGCGCATGACCCGCTGGATGTGGCGCTGGCTGCGTGAGCCGCTGCGTGTATTGATGGCGGTGTTGCTGTTCAGCCCGACCATCATTGACCCGGTGAAGGAAAAATTCGCCCCGGCCATCGCCATTACCGCGCTGGATCTGGCGTTCAAGGTCGGCAACAACGCCTGGCGCGCGATTTCCGAATTGCTCATGTACGCCATGATCGCGTTCGGCCTGTACCTGATTTTCGTGCTGATCCGCCTGCCGATCGAGCGCGCCTCCAAGGCCCGCAAGGAACAGGCTGAAGCCGCCCGCGCAGCGGCCCGTGCCGATGACGAGCGGGACGCCGATCAACCGTTCGGCGGCGCCGGCGATGACCGCTATGGTCGCCCGCCGGTGCCAAGCAATCCGCAGCGCATGCGGGTCGAGCCGCGTCTGTAATCACGAGAGTCCGCACATGTGTGAATTACTGGGCATGAGTGCCAACGTGCCGACCGACATCGTGTTCAGCTTCACCGGGCTGATGCAGCGCGGTGGTCGCACCGGTCCGCACCGCGACGGCTGGGGCATCGGTTTCTACGAAGGGCGCGGCTTGCGCCTGTTCCAGGACCCGGCGGCCAGCAGCGAGTCGGAAGTGGCCAATCTGGTGCAGCGTTATCCGATCAAGAGCGAAGTGGTCATCGGTCATATTCGTCAGGCCAATGTCGGCAAGGTCTGCCTGTCCAACACCCACCCGTTCGTCCGTGAATTGTGGGGCCGCAACTGGTGCTTCGCGCACAATGGCCAGCTCGCCGACTTCTCGCCGATCAAGAGTTTCTACCGCCCGGTCGGCGATACCGACAGCGAAGCGGCGTTCTGCGATTTGCTCAACCGCGTACGTGCAGCGTTTCCGGAACCGGTCGATATAGAAGTGCTGCTGCCGGATCTGGTCGCAGCTTGCGCCGAATATCGCAGCAAAGGCGTGTTCAACTGCCTGCTCAGCGACGGCGACTGGCTGTTCTGCTATTGCTCGACCAAACTGGCGCAGATCACCCGACGCGCACCGTTTGGCCCGGCGCGGCTCAAGGACGTCGATGTGATCGTCGACTTCCAGGCCGAAACCACGCCCAACGACGTGGTCACGGTGATTGCTACCGAACCCTTGACCGAAAACGAAACCTGGACCCGCTACGAACCGGGCCAATGGAGCCTGTGGCGACGCGGTGAATGCGTAAGCCAAGGCACGACCGAATAAGGATTGCACCCCCATGTTGCTCAGTTATCTACGGCTGGTGTTGTTTGCGGCGGGCCTGTTGATCGGTGTCCAGGTGCCGGGCTTCATCAACGATTACGCCAAGCGGGTCGAAGCGCACCTGATCGAGGCGCAGACCGGTCTGCGCGGCTTCCAGGGCACCGCCGAGCAGTTTTTCAAGGGTGACATTCAGGCACTGGTCGCCCATTACCGTGCCAGCGAAGACCCGGTGTTTCGCAGCGATGCCGACAGCCTGAGCACCTTGCTCAATCGTCAGCTGGCGCTGGACAAGCAATTCCAGGCGATGCAGGGGCCGTGGTACATCCGCTTCCTGCAAGTGGTGCTGGCCGCCGACCCGGACATCCGCAAGGAAACCTGGAATGGCTACAGCTACCAGATCCTGCTGACGCCGGAAGCGATGATCTGGGGCATGAGCGGCGCGCTGCTGCTGTCGTTCGGTCTTGAATGCCTGTTCCGTCTGATCGACTGGGTGGTGCTGGGCGGCAAGCGCCTGCGCCAGAGCCGGCCGATCGAAGACCGGGATGTGCGCGGGCTGTAAGCTTCGATGCATCGTTCCCACGCAGTGGGAACGATCAACTTAGAACGATGTAATCCGTACCCACCTTGCGTGCATACCCCTCCAGCACCTGCTGACACAGCGTCACGATCTCCTCGACCCATTCCACACCCACCCGCCACGACACCACGACTTGCAGGTTCGGCGGGCGCTGTTCGATGTCGAGCAGGGTCAATTCCCCCCGCGCCAGTTCCTCGGCCACCAGCACTGGCGGCAACGCGCCAATGCCGAACCCGTCGCGCAACAGCCGGGTGATCGCCGACACCGAATTCACACAGTTCAAGCGTGGCGCCAGCACGCCCTGGGCCTGCATCAACGCCAGGATGTCCTGATGCGGCCGTGAGTTTTTCGAGTAGGTGATGATCCGTTCCTGCGCCAGGTCGGCGAGGCTTTGATAGTCGCGGTTGTAGATCGAATTGCTGGCGACGATCCAGCCGATGGGGTGGCTGGCCAGTTCCAGGCTGCGCACGCTTTCCTGGCGTACCAGATCGGTTTGCAGGATCAGATCGAGAAAGCCTTTTTGCAACTGATCGCAGAGGTTCAGTGAGGTATCCGCCACCAGCTCGATTTCCACCCGTGGGTACAGATCGGTCATCTGCGCCACCAGCGGGCTGAGCCAGGTGTGAATCACCGTGTCCATCACCCCGATCCGTACCCGGCCAACCTTGCTCGATCGGGTCTCGATCGACTGCTTCAGCGCCTGCATCGTGTCGAGCATCTGCTCGGCATAGTCCAGCACTTTCAAACCTTCGGGCGTCAGGCTGACGCCACGTGAATCACGCAGGAACAGCTTCACCCCGAGCTCGCCTTCGAGCACTGCAATCCGGCTGGAGATCGAGGCCTGGGTGGTGAACAGCTTGTCGGCGGTCAGGCGAAAACTTTTCAGCCGGGCGACCCAGACGAAGGTTTCGAGAAACTTCAGGTTCATGGCAACAAATTTTTCTGATGTCTTGGGCGGGTTTTTATTCGTTGGACGCGACCGGGTGACGCACCCAAGAATCGACGCATCCGGTTCCCACGATAGGCGTCGTCGGAGCTTCGAACAAGACCAATAAAAGCCTGCGGAGACATGCCATGAGTGCGCCCGACACCCTCGACCTCCCCAAGACTGCGGCCCGTCCCGGCCCGTTCGACTGGTATCGCAACATCAATCAGCAGGAGCGCCGGACCTTCTGGAGCTGCAAGATCGGCTACGGTCTGGACGGCATGGACACCCAGATGCTCAGCTTCGTGGTGCCGACCCTGATCGCGATGTGGGGCATCACCACCGGCGAAGCCGGCCTGATCCACACCAGCACGCTGATCGCTTCGGCCATCGGCGGTTGGGTGGCGGGGATTCTCTCCGACCGCATCGGCCGCGTGCGTACCCTGCAACTGACGGTGCTGTGGTTTGCCTTCTTCACTTTCCTTTGCGGCTTCGCTCAGAACTACGAACAGCTGTTGATCGCCCGCACCTTGATGGGCTTCGGTTTCGGCGGTGAGTGGACTGCCGGCGCGGTGCTGATCGGCGAAGTGATCCGCGCCAAGGATCGCGGCAAGGCGGTGGGCATGGTGCAATCCGGCTGGGCCTTGGGTTGGGGGCTGACGGCGATTCTCTATGCGCTGCTGTTCTCGGTGCTGCTACCGGAAGATGCCTGGCGCGCACTGTTCATCCTCGGCATCGTGCCGGCGGTGTTCGTGATTTTCGTCCGCCGTCTGGTGAAAGATCCGGAGATCTACCGCGAAGCCAAGGCCAAGCAAACTCCGGATAGTCAGTCGAAGTTCTACGAGATATTCGCCCCCGGCATGCTATTCACCACGATCCGTGCCTCGTTGCTGACCACCGGCGCCCTCGGCGGTTACTACGCGATCACCTCCTGGCTGCCGACTTTTCTGAAGAACGAACGCGGCTTGAGCGTACTCGGCACCGGCGGTTATCTGGCGATGGTGATCATCGGTTCCTACGTCGGTTATGTGATCAGCGCCTATTTGACCGACCTGTTGGGTCGCAAGAAGAACTTCATCCTGTTCGCGGTCGGCTCGTTCACCATCGTTCTGCTCTACACCCAATTGCCGGTCAGCAACGGCGTGATGCTGTGGCTGGGCTTCCCGCTGGGCTTCTTCGCCTCGGGGATTTTCAGTGGCATGGGCGCGTTTCTCACCGAGTTGTTTCCAACCCGGATTCGCGGCTCGGGGCAGGGCTTCTGCTACAACATCGGCCGGGCGCTGGCGGCATTGTTCCCGCTGCTGATCGGGCTGCTCAGCCAGAAAGTGCCACTGAGCGTAGGCATCGGTGCCTTTGCGGCGGTGTCCTACGGGGTGGTGATCCTCGCGGCGTTGAGCCTGCCGGAAACCCGTGGCAAGCAACTGGACGCGCAGTAACTGATAACCTGCGACAACTGTCCTACAGCATAAAAAGACATCAGCTACAGGAGTGTTCACCGTGAGCCGCCTGCTATTGAACTGTGACATCGGCGAGAGCTTCGGCAGCTGGACCATGGGTCTGGACGCGGAAGTCATGCCCTTCATCGATTGCGCCAACATTGCCTGCGGTTTCCACGCCGGCGACCCGGGCATCATGCGCAAGACCGTCAGCCTGGCCCTGAGCCACGGCGTGCAGATTGGCGCGCATCCGGCCTATCAGGATCTGGTCGGGTTCGGCCGCCGTTCCATGGCCTACACCGCCCAGGAACTGCAAGACATCCTGCATTATCAGATCGGCGCCCTCGACGGCATTTGCCGTGCTCAGGGCGGACGGGTGAGCTACGTCAAACCCCACGGCGCGATGTACAACGACATGATGGCCAACCCTGCGCAACTGCGGGCCGTGATCCAGGCAGTCGCCGCTTACGACCGGACCTTGCCGCTGATGTTGATGGCCACCCGCGACAACACGGCAGCCCAGCAACTCGGTGACGAATACGGCGTGACCCTGTGGTTCGAAGCCTTCGCCGACCGCGCCTACGACAGCGCCGGCCGACTGGTTTCGCGACAACTGCCGGGCGCGGTGCACCACGATTCCGAAACCATCATCGGGCAAGCACTGACCATCGCCCGTGGCGACAACCTCACGGCCAGCGACGGCAGCGCGCTGCATCTGCAAACCAACACGCTGTGCGTGCACGGTGACAACGCCAGTTCGGTGGCCGCCGTGCAACGCATTCGTCAGGCCTTGAACGAGCAGAGCGCGCCATGAATCCGCGGGTGGAAGTGGTGGCGCTGGATTGCCTGATGCTGCGCCTGTTCGATGAAATCGCCGAAACCAACATGCCGTGGATGCTCGCGGCCAGTGAGCGGTTGCGCGCGGTGTTCGGCGAGCATCTGATCGATCTGGTGCCGTCGTATACCACGTTGATGGTGCATTACGACCTGACCGAATTGAATCCGGGTCAGGCTCGGGAATTGATCGCCGAAGCCTTGATCGACCTGTCGCCGAATGCGCGCACCGGCGGCCAGTGTCATGTGTTGCCGGTGTGGTACGACCTTAGCGTCGGACCGGAATTGAGCCTGCTGTCGCAACGCAGCGGTTTGTCGGTGGAAGAAGTGATTCGCCGTCACAGCGCTCGGGAATACCAGGTGTTCGCCCTTGGCTTTGCACCGGGGTTTGCCTTCATGGGGCTGGTGGAAGAAGTCCTCGCGGCACCGCGTCTGAATACGCCACGCAAGAAAGTCGCCGCCGGCAGCGTCGGCATCGCCGAGCGGCAGACGGCCGCGTATCCGGTGGTGTCTCCCGGTGGCTGGAACCTGATCGGTCGCACGCCGGCAAAACTGTTCGATCGTGAACGCGATGGCTACAGCCTCATGCAGCCCGGCGATACCGTGCGTTTCGAAGCGGTGAGCCATGCCGAATTCATCCGTCTCGGCGGTGACGACACGCCTTTGGAGGCCTTCGCATGAGCCGACTGACGATTGAAGCAAGCACACCGCTGTGCCTGTTGCAGGACGCCGGGCGGTTTGGCGTGCGCCACCTGGGCGTGACCCAGGGCGGTGCGGCGGACTGGCGGTCGATGGCCTGGGCCAACTGGCTGCTGGGCAATGGACTGGACTTGCCGGTGATCGAAATCACCCTCGGCGGGTTCACAGTGGTGGCTGAAGAAGATTGTTTGCTGGCATTGGCCGGGGCCGATCTCGGTGCGCAGATTGACGGTGAAGCGCTGGCACCGTGGCGCAGTTTCAAACTGCGCAAAGGGCAGACCTTGAAGCTCACCCAGCCGTTGCTCGGGGCGCGGGCCTATCTGGCGGCGCCCGGCGGTTTCAGTGCGCCGAAAGTGCTGGGCAGCAGCGCCACTGTCGTGCGTGAAGAACTCGGTGGTCTCGATGGTTTTGGCTTGCCATTGGCCAAGGGCGCTTCGCTGAGTTATCAGGGCGAAACCCTGTTGGTGCGTGAGGTTCCGGCACAGCATCGACCGGATCTGCACCTCGACGCACCGCTCGATCTGGTGCTCGGCGCGCAGATCGGTCAGTTCAGCGGGCAGAGCCTGTTCGATGCATTCAACAGTGCCTGGACGCTGGACAGTCGTGCCGATCGCATGGGTATTCGGTTGCTGGGGACGGCGTTGCAGTATCAGGACAAACCGATAATTTCCGAGGGCATTCCGCTCGGCGCGGTGCAGGTGCCGCCGGACGGGCAGCCGATCGTGTTGCTCAATGATCGGCAGACCATTGGCGGTTATCCGCGATTGGGAGCGTTGACGCCGTTGGCGCTGGCCCGGTTGGCACAGTGTCTGCCGGGAGCGAAGGTCAGATTGCGCCCGGTGGTGCAAGAAGTTGCACACCGGGAGCATGTCGAATATCTGAAGCGCTTTTGATTGTTTCCCCCGCCGCTGGCGGGGGAGCCATTGCGGATTACTTGGACAGAAACCGCATCCCTTCTTCCAGTCCGCGCAACGTCAGCGGATACATCTGATCCTCGATCAAGTCCCGAACGATATTGGTCGACGAGGTGTAGCCCCAGGTGTCTTTCGGGTACGGGTTGATCCAGATGAGCTTCTTGTACTTCTCCATGAAGCGCTGCATCCACACGTAACCCGGCTCCTCGTTCCAGTGCTCGACGCTGCCGCCGGCCTGGGTGATTTCATAGGGCGCCATCGCCGCGTCACCGATGAAGATCACTTTGTAGTCGGCACCGTACTTGTGCAGCAGGTCCTGGGTCGACGTGCGCTCGGAAGTGCGGCGCATGTTGTTCTTCCACACCGATTCATAAATGAAGTTGTGGAAGTAGAAGTACTCCAGATGCTTGAACTCGGTCTTGCAGGCCGAGAACAGTTCCTCGCAGATCTTCACGTGGGCGTCCATCGAGCCGCCGATGTCGAACAGCAGCAACAGCTTCACCGTGTTGCGTCGTTCCGGGCGCATCTGGATGTTCAGCAGGCCGGCATCCTTGGCGGTGTGGTCGATGGTGCCGTCGATGTCCAGCTCTTCCGCCGCGCCCTGACGAGCGAATTTGCGCAGGCGGCGCAGGGCGACCTTGATGTTGCGGGTGCCCAGCTCCACGGAATCGTCGAGGTTCTTGTACTCGCGCTGATCCCAGACTTTCACCGCTTTACCCTGGCGCTTGCCGGCATCGCCGACCCGGATGCCTTCCGGGTTGAATCCGCCGGAGCCGAACGGGCTGGTGCCGCCAGTGCCGATCCATTTGTTGCCGCCGGCGTGGCGTTCCTTCTGTTCTTCCAGGCGTTTCTTGAACTCTTCGATCAGCTTGTCCAGGCCGCCGAGGGACTGGATCTGCGCGCGTTCCTCATCGGTCAGCGAGCGCTCGAACTCCTTGCGCAGCCAGTCTTCGGGGATCAGCGCCTGCAAATGATCGTCGAGCTTTTCCAGGCCATTGAAGTAGGCGCCGAACGCACGGTCGAACTTGTCGAAATGCCGTTCGTCCTTCACCAGAATCGCCCGCGACAAGTAGTAAAACTCGTCCATGTCGGCGAAGGTCACGCGCTGTTTCAGCGCGTTGATCAGGTCGAGCAGCTCGCGCACCGACACCGGCACCTTGGCTGCACGCATTTCATTGAACAGGTTGAGCAACATGGCATCAGCCTCTTAGCGGGTGCCGCGACGGCTCATGAACGCCAGGCGCTCAAGCAGTTGCACGTCCTGTTCGTTCTTCACCAGCGCACCGGCCAGCGGCGGGATGGCTTTGGTAGGATCGCGCTCGCGCAGCACCGCTTCGCCGATGTTGTCGGCCATCAACAGTTTCAGCCAGTCGACCAGTTCGGAGGTCGATGGCTTCTTCTTCAGGCCCGGCACCTTGCGCACGTCGAAGAACACGTCCAGCGCTTCGCTGACCAGGTCTTTCTTGATGTCCGGGTAGTGAACATCGACGATTTTCTGCAGGGTGGTGCGGTCGGGGAAGGCGATGTAGTGGAAGAAGCAGCGGCGCAGGAAGGCGTCCGGCAGCTCTTTCTCGTTGTTGGAGGTAATGATGATGATTGGACGCTTCTTGGCCTTGATGGTCTCGTCGATCTCGTAAACGTAGAACTCCATCTTGTCGAGTTCTTGCAGCAGGTCGTTGGGGAACTCGATGTCGGCCTTGTCGATTTCGTCGATCAGCAGGATGACGCGTTCTTCAGACTCGAACGCTTCCCAGAGCTTGCCCTTCTTCAGGTAGTTGCGCACATCGTGGACTTTTTCATTGCCCAGTTGCGAATCGCGCAGACGGCTCACCGCGTCGTACTCGTACAGGCCCTGATGGGCCTTGGTGGTGGACTTGATGTGCCAGGTGATCAGCTTGGCGCCGAACGATTCGGCCAGTTGCTCGGCGAGCATGGTCTTGCCGGTGCCCGGTTCGCCCTTGACCAGCAGCGGCCGCTCCAGGGTGATGGCGGCGTTGACCGCCAGCTTCAGGTCATCGGTGGCGACGTAGGCCTGGGTGCCTTCGAACTTCATCTGCTAATCCTCGAACGGTAACGCCGACCTGAACGGGCAGGGCGGGGGCGAAATAATCGGATGCCCGACTATAACGCGCGGCCCGGTCGACTGTGAACGCAGACGGCTTATTCAGTCTCTGAATGGGGCGTCACATGTTGACTCAGTTTCGGCCGAGAGCGAGTTGAGCAAGTGCGCTAGCCCGCATCCGGCTTCGGCCGTTCATACCGGGCATTGAATGCCTGGATGAATCCGTTTCGCAAAATCTGCAAAAACGCTTCGAACGCGCTGATATCTTGCTGGTGCACGTTGCCGCTGAGTTCGACCTTGGTCGCGAACTGGTTCTTGCCCTGGTTTTTCAGCACGGTTTCAGTGCCGCCGACCAGTGCTTCCCAGATCGAGCGGAAGATGCCCTTGTTCTTGTTCTCGACATCCTGCTGCCAGTTGAACACGTCGACGTCGCGCAGCAGCGGTTTGATGTAGCCCTTGAGCTGGCCCTTGGTCGCGGCGGCTTCGATGACCACGTCGCCGTGGCCGGCGTTGAAGTCGAATTTGCCGTAGGCCGAGGCGAAGTCGTTCATGCGTTTGAGTTCGATATCCCGGGCCCGCAGGCGAAATTCGAAGTCTTCGAAGTTGCTCAGCGGGTCGAAGGTGGCGCTGGTTTCCAGCGGCGCATGGCCCAGCAGCAGGGCTTTGCCTTCGAAGCGGGCGTCGCGTTTGCCTTTGGTGTCGACCACGTTGGTCAGGTTGAAGATGCTGGCGTCGACATTCGTCGCATTCATGTTCACCGGTGGTTTTGAGTTGAAGTTGCGAAAGCTGATGCGGCCATCGTTGATCTGAACTTCGTCGAGGGTGATCGGCAGCAGTTTGCCCAACTGCGCGCGCCAGTCGGTGCCCTGACCGGTCTGGGAGTTCTGCTTGTTGGCCCCACCATCGACGAAGTTCACCTGCGGTTTGAAGAACTTCACCTGCGCCACCACCGCATGGTCGTACCACAGCGAATGCCAGCTGACGGACAGGTCGATCAGCGGCGCATCGACGAACGGCACCGGCACCTTGCCGTCGACCTTGACGATCTTCAGGCCGTTGATCTTGTACGCCCCGCGCCAGAGCGCCAGATCGACGTCGGTGATCTGGCCGCGGTAGTCGCCCATGTTGGCCAGTTTGTCATTTAGATAGTCACGCACGAGGTAGGGCAGGGCGATGTGCAGGGCGACCAGCAACACCACAACAGTGGCGAGAATCCACAACGGCCAACGGTAGCGACGCTTCATGGCAGCAAATCCCGAACGGTGTAAAGCGATTGACTGCCGGCTGCCGCAGACGTTCGGCCCGACTGGACTGAGAAGGGCAACAGGCTTACCTTGGAGAGCTGAATTCAACGCTGCACAAGGACCCAGCCATGAGCCGTATTTTTGCTGACAACGCCCACTCCATCGGCAACACGCCGCTGGTGCAGATCAACCGCATCGCGCCCCGTGGCGTGACCATTCTGGCCAAGATCGAAGGTCGCAACCCGGGCTACTCGGTCAAGTGCCGGATTGGCGCCAACATGATCTGGGACGCCGAAAGCAGCGGCAAACTCAAGCCGGGCATGACCATCGTCGAGCCGACCTCGGGCAACACCGGCATCGGCCTGGCATTTGTCGCTGCCGCTCGCGGTTACAAATTGCTGCTGACCATGCCGGCCTCGATGAGCATCGAGCGACGCAAGGTGCTCAAGGCGCTGGGCGCCGAGTTGGTGCTGACCGAGCCTGCCAAGGGCATGAAAGGCGCGATCGAAAAGGCCGCCGAGATCGTCGCCAGCGATGCGGGCAAATATTTCATGCCGGCCCAGTTCGATAACCCGGCCAACCCGGCCATCCACGAAAAAACCACCGGCCCGGAAATCTGGAACGACACCGATGGCGCCATCGATGTGCTGGTGGCGGGCGTCGGCACCGGTGGAACCATTACCGGTGTGTCGCGGTATATCAAGAATACGGCGGGCAAACCGATTCTGTCGGTGGCGGTGGAACCGGTGTCCTCGCCGGTGATCACCCAGGCGCTGGCGGGTGAAGAGATCAAGCCGAGCCCGCACAAGATTCAGGGTATCGGCGCCGGTTTCGTGCCGAAAAACCTGGATCTGTCGATGGTTGACCGGGTCGAGCTGGTGACGGATGACGAGTCCAAGGCCATGGCCCTGCGCCTGATGCAGGAAGAGGGGATCCTGTGCGGGATTTCCTGTGGTGCGGCCATGTCGGTAGCGGTGCGCCTGGCGGAAACTCCGGAAATGCAGGGCAAGACCATCGTCGTGGTGTTGCCGGATTCCGGTGAGCGTTACCTGTCGAGCATGCTCTTCAGCGATCTGTTCACCGATCAGGAGAACCAGCAGTAAGTGGCGTGTTGATTCAGGTCAGCCAAGATTCAGGATCGTTATGTTAAGAAGTGCTTTATTGCGCAATCTTTAACACTGAATCCTGAACCGGGCGGGTTTTTCCCGGAGCCGGTAGTGTTTATCATGGCCGGCCGCCATGTCGGGTAAATGACATTGCGCAGTGTTGTCTTTTTTCAAGGAGTTGTTGATGACCTTTCCGTTAGCTGCCAAGGTGTCGGTGTTGCTGCTCTTTGTTGGCAGCATCCTCTACGTGCATTTGCGCGGCAAGGCGCGTTTGCCGGTGCTGCGTCAGTTCGTCAACCACTCGGCGCTGTTCGCCCCGTATAACGCCTTGATGTACCTGTTCTCGGGCGTGCCGTCCAAACCGTATCTGGACCGCAGCAAGTTTCCGGAACTGGATGTGCTGCGCGATAACTGGGAAACCATTCGCGACGAGGCGATGCACCTGTTCGACGAGGGTTATATTCGCGCCGCCGAGAAGAACAACGACGCCGGTTTCGGCTCGTTCTTCAAGAAAGGCTGGAAGCGTTTCTACCTCAAGTGGTACGACAAACCGCTGCCTTCGGCCGAAACCCTGTGCCCGAAAACCGTGGCGCTGGTCAGTGCCATCCCCAACGTCAAAGGCGCAATGTTCGCCCTGTTGCCGGGCGGCAGCCACTTGAACCCGCACCGCGATCCGTTCGCGGGTTCCCTGCGTTATCACCTCGGCCTTTCGACACCCAACTCCGACGATTGCCGGATCTTCGTCGACGGTCAGGTCTACGCCTGGCGCGACGGTGAAGACGTGATGTTCGACGAAACCTACGTGCACTGGGTCAAGAACGAAACCGACAAGACCCGCGTCATCCTGTTCTGCGACATCGAGCGTCCGCTGAGCAATCGCCTGATGACCCGCATCAACCGCTTCATCAGCGCCTGGCTGGGCCGTGCCACCGCACCGCAGAACCTTGACGACGAACGCGTCGGCGGGATTAACCAGGCCTATGCCTGGACCAAGAACTTCAGCGACAAGTTCAGCGGTAAGGTCAAGCAGTGGAAACGCCGTAATCCAAAAGCCTACCGTGTGATGCGGCCCGTGCTGGCGGTGGCGGTGTTGACGTTGCTGGGGTATTGGCTGTTTGGTTGAGGCTGGATGCAGAAACAAAAAACCGCTCCTTGTGAGCGGTTTTTTTATGCGGGGAAGGTAAAGGATGCGCCGGCGAGAACACCTCCCGGCTCTTCCGCTGCTGGATTAGTCAATGCCTCTCTAATTCGGAGTAACTCCTTTTCAGATAATTCTCCAGCAGAGCGCTTTCCTTTGGCCTTGGTCAATTTGGCGCCTGGCGCTTTGTTCTCAGCGACAGCTTTCATGGCGTCTCCGGCGTTGATCATTTAATGAACAGTGATCCGATACTAGACTTAGTCAATGGGCTTCACAAGACGACCTTCCGAGTCGAACTCAAACCCCAGTTGCCGATAAAGCGGTATTACTCCGGGAACAGGCTCCTGAATTTCGATTTGCTTGCTGCCTACGATTCGCGCGAAGTGCGTCACGGCGGTCAAGGCAAATGTTGCGATTCGGCTCTTGAGCGGGTGATCGTTTCCCGGCTTTCCTTCCAGACGCACGATTTTTACTCTCAATCGGCTCTGGTTCGGGTTCCCAAAGCAGAGTCCGCATAGCTCATGATCAAACCAGATTGCTAAATCGAATCCCAGTGGTTCTCTGGCCTTCCACCTGACAACTTCCTGCCAGGAGAAATAAGGGTCCAGCCATTGTTCATAGGCATTCAGTGCCAAAGCGTCGATAGCTTCGAAACGAACTCTGGAGTGGTCGACATCTACGATCCCTTTTTGCTCCATGTCTTCCTGCAGCTTTGCGAAAGTGATGCCCGCGTACTTCCTGGCTTGCGATTTGTACAACTGATACCGCAGATGATTACGTTCCCTTGGCATATGATCTCGCGCATTCCATGTCCCCCATCAATGGTCGTTGCAATTGCAAACGAGCCTATGCGCCTGCCTCCTGCCTGTCGCTACTGGCCCTTTGTCCAAGTCATTGCAATCCATGTCGCGGGCTGGTTATAGTCGGCGCTCGTGAGTCGCATGACTCACCTTTCAACCCTTCAAAAAAGATCAGCCCAGATGCCTGCATCCCTCATCAACGCGGTAGTCGATTCAGCGATCAACGCTGGCGTCGTGCCGTGCGGGAATCAGCAGCCTGTGCAGATCAGTCATTACCCTCCACCTGTCAGTAGCACGCCGGTGTGCGCAGTCGTATCACCGCCGGGCGTTGGTGTTTCGGGCTGATCGGCGTTTTCTGCTGACCCCTTTGCCCGCCTGAAAAAACCTACTGAATTTCAGCTTCGGCTGAGTTGGCTATTTGCCTGACTACAGGTGGTATTCATGTTTGTCCTTTCGAAAAAGTCCGCGCTCGCGGCGGCGTCCACGAGCCTGTTCGTTCTGCTGTGGAGCAGCGGGGCGATCTTCTCCAAGTGGGGGCTGGCCCACGCTTCGCCCTTTGCCTTTCTGCTGATCCGTTTTGTGATTGCCTTGTGCGGGCTGGTGCTGCTGGTGCCGTTGCTCAAGTTGAAACTGCCCAAGGGCGGCAAGCCGATGCTGTACGCGATGGCCACGGGTGTGGTGCTGTTGGGGGCTTATCAGATCTTTTATCTGCTGGCGCTGGATCTCAAAGTCACGCCCGGCGTGATGGCGACCATCATGGGCGTGCAGCCGATCCTCACGGTGGTGATCATGGAGCGGCAGCGCTCGGCGAGCCGGATGTTTGGGCTGGCGCTGGGATTGGCCGGGTTGATCATGGTGGTTTACCAAGGCATCGGTCTGGCCGGGATGTCGCTGGCGGGGATGCTGTTCGGTCTGCTGGCGCTGGCGAGCATGACCTTCGGCTCAATCATGCAAAAGCGCATCACCGACAATCCCCTCGGCACGCTGCCGGTGCAGTACTTGGCCGGCCTGTTGCTGTGCGGGATTTTCGTGCCGTTCCAGCCGTTTCACTTCGAGCACAGCGCCGGTTTCATCGTGCCGGTGTTGTGGATGGGGCTGGTGGTTTCCGTGCTGGCGACGTTGCTGCTGTATCGACTGATCGCCCGGGGCAATCTGGTGAATGTCACCAGTCTGTTCTATTTGGTGCCGGCCGTGACGGCGGTGATGGACTACCTGATCTTCGGCAATCGTCTGGCGGCGTTGAGCGTGCTGGGGATGCTGTTGATCATCGTCGGTCTGGTGTTCGTGTTCCGTAAATCGGCGTAACCGCCGCGCATGAAAAAAGGCCCGGGAGGAAACTCCCGGGCCTTTGTGCATCTGCGAATCAGCGAGTGGCGATTTCTGCCGGCTTCACCACTGCGGGTTTCAGCACCAGCCACAGCGCAATCGCGATCAACACCCCGCCATACACGTGCGCCATCGACAGCGGCTCATCGAGAAACAGCGCCCCCCACAACACGCCGAACGGCGGAATCATGAAGGTCACGGTCATCGACTTCACCGGCCCGATGGAGCTCAGCAGGCGGAAGTAAATGATGTAGGCAAACGCGGTGCAGCCCAGACCCAGGCCCAGCAGCGACAGCCAGACATTCCAGCCACCCCAGCTCACCGGCGGCTGAGTGATGACGCTGTAACCGAACAACGGCAACAGAAACAGGGTCGCACCGAGCATGCTGCCCAACGCCGAAAGACGGCTGTCGAGCCCACCGGCCTGATCCAGCCAGCGTCGTGCAAGAAACCCGGCGAAGCCATAGCAAGTGGTTGCGAGCAGGCAGGCAACGGCGCCCATCAGCAGGTGCAGATCGAACGCGACCGGGCCGGCGCGGGTCAGCACGCCCACCCCGAGCAGGCCGAGGAAGACCCCGGCGAGTTTGGCCAGCGTCAGTTTTTCACTGAAGAACAACCCGCCGATCAACACGCCCATCAACGGTGTGGTGGCGTTGAAGATTGCCGAGTACCCGGCGGGCAACACCTGGGCGGCGACCGAATACAGCGTCGCCGGAACGCCGGAGTTGATCACGCCGAGCATCATCACGGTCTTGAGCTTGCCTTTGAAATCCCAGCTGATGCGCATCAGTCCGAGGATCACCAGCAGGCCGACGGCGGCAATCGAAACGCGGAAGAATCCGGTCGGAACCGTACCGATCGCGGGAGCGATGATGCGCATGAACAGGAAGCTCGCGCCCCAGATGGCGGCCAGCGACAACATGCGGAAAATATCGACAGGGCTCACGGGCCACTCCTTCCTTGATCGGGACGAGAGTGTTGCCGAGGGCCCCGGCGATGGCAACCGCTAATCGGGCATTTAATTTTCTGATCAGATCACGAAGCGCGTCACCAGCCCGTTCAGGTCGACCGCCAACCGTGACAGTTCCTGGCTGGCGGCAGACGTCTGGGTCGCACCGGCAGCGGTCTGGGTCGACAGATCGCGGATGGTCACCAGGTTTTCATCGACTTCCCGGGCCACCAGCGCCTGTTGCTCGGCGGCGCTGGCGATCACTAGGTTGCGCTGGTTGATCTGCGAAATCGACGCGGTGATTTTCTCCAGTGCATGGCCGGCGCTGTTGGCCCGACGCAGGGTGTGGCTGGCTTGCTCGGCACTGCTTTGCAACGCGTCGACGGTGGCTCCGGTGCCTTGCTGGATGCTGCTGATCATCAGCTCGATTTCTTCGGTGGAGTTCTGCGTGCGCTGGGCCAGCGAACGGACTTCGTCGGCAACCACTGCAAACCCACGTCCGGCCTCGCCGGCCCGCGCGGCTTCAATGGCGGCGTTCAGGGCCAGCAGGTTGGTCTGTCCGGCGATGCCGCGAATCACTTCCAGCACCTTGCTGATGTCCTGGGCCTGGGTCGCAAGGCCTTCGGCCTGTTCGGACGCACCGAGCACCGCACTGACCAGCTCCTGAATCGAACTGATGGTCTCGCTGACCTGCACATGCCCGTGCTTGCTGTCCTCGTTCGAGGCTTCGGAGGCTTCGGCGCTGGACACCGCATTTGCCGCGACTTCATCGACTGCCGTGCTCATCTCGGTGACCGCCGTGGCGGCCTGTTCGATCTGGTCGTTTTGCTGTTGCAACCCGCGGGTGCTCTGTTCCATCACCGAACTCATTTCCTCGGCAGCGGAGGCCAGTTGCTGGGCCGACTCGCTGATGCCGCGAATGGTCGAGCGCAGATTGCCCTGCATCTCGGCCAGAGCCGTGAGCAACTGCGCCGCTTCGTCCTTGCCGTTGCTGTCGATGCGACCGCTGAGGTCTCCCGAAGCAATCCGCCGCGCCACGTTCAGCGCCTGATTGATCGGCGCGGTGATGCTGCGGGTCAGCAACCAGGCCAGCAGCAACGTGGCAATCAGGGCGATGACGATGATTGTGGCGACGATCCACAGCGCCTGCTGGTACATCGCCGCCGCAGACTTGGCCGCGACATCCGCGCCTTGCTGGTTGAGGCTGATCATTTGCTCCAGGGTTTTGTCGAGCACCGTGCCCTGGGGCGCCAGTTCGTTGGTCAGGCGTGCGTAGGCTTGGTCGTTTTGTCCGGCGTCGATCTGTTTGATGATCTGGTCGAGGATGCTCAGGTACTTGGCGGTATCGGAACTCAGGCCTTCAAGCATCGCCCGTTCCTGGTCGTTGGCAATCAGGGCCTTATGATCGTCGAGGCGCTTGAGCAATTCCTGGCGTTGTGCGGTGAGAAGGCCTTTGCTGCGTTCGCGAACGGCAGCCTGAGTACTGGTGATCAGGCGCAGGGATTCGAGGCGGATGCTGGCGATGTTCGCCGCTGCGTCATGGATGCTTTCGATGCTGGGCATCCACGATTCCTCGATCACCGCTGCGCTCTCGCGCAGGGTTTTCATCTGGCCCAGACCGAACAGGCCGACCACCACCAGCAGACTGGCCAGAACGGCAAAACACAAACTGGCGCGCAAACCGATGCGCAGATTCCGGATAGACATCAATGTGCTCCTTGGGCGTTTGGGGAGAGGTCGTCCTCGTGAGCCGAGGATCTTGTTGTGAGGCGGGTGATGGCGGGCTGTATATCAAAGTGCCACTATCTTGGTAAGACCAGTCGCTGAGGGGAATGGACAGGCATGAACAAGTCGGGCAGAAGCGCAGGCTAGAGATGTCGCTGCTTAATTGGATCCGAAACCCACAGAAGACGCGGGCTGGCGCCCAGTGGTGGGGAGAACCGAAGTGGGCGTTTATTGACCGAACGGTCGATTAAAAAAACTTGATAAAAACTGTGTCGCTGTACAAGCCGCAAGAGGATTTGGCAGAAATTGCGCTTCTCCTGCGCCCGCTTCCGTGGCTAAGCTCAGGCCTTCGAGCACAGATTCTCCAATTCCCGCAGAGGTCTCATCTATGCCGCAGCAATGGCCAGCCACCGACATCGCCCGCCTGATCCTCGATGGCTTTGACGATTACCGCGAGCATTTCCGGCGGATCACCGACGGTGCCCGGGAGCGCTTCGAGCAGGCCCGCTGGCAGGATACGCAAACGGCGTCGGCGGCGCGGATCAACCTCTACGAAGAAAAGGTCGGTGAAACCGTCGCCCGGCTGCGCGAGTATTTCGAGCCGGACACCTTGATGGACGTCACCTGTTGGCCGCTGGTGAAAAGCGCCTACATCAGCATCATCGACCTGCGCTTCGACGATGAGCTGTCCGAGACCTGGTACAACTCGATTTTCTGCGGCCTGTTCAGTCACGACCTGATCAGCGACGGCTGCATGTTCATCCACACCACGCGCCCGAGCCTGCGTCGGGCCCGCGCCGCGCAAACCCGCACCTATAAACCGCAAGGGCAGATCTCGGGCATGCTTGCGAGCATCTTTGCCGATTACCGGTTCAACGAGGCCTACGCCGATCTGCCCGGTGACTTGCATCGCCTGGAAGCACAGCTGCGCGAGAACCTGCCGGACTGGGTGTGCAAGGACCCGGAGCTGAGCGTCGAGCTGTTCTCCTCGGTGCTGTACCGCAACAAGGGCGCGTACCTGGTCGGGCGCATCTACACCAATGACGATCAGTGGCCGCTGGTGATTCCACTGCTGCACCGCGAAGGGCGGGGGATTCAGATCGACGCGCTGATCACCGACGAAGCCGATGTGTCGATCATCTTCTCGTTCACCCGTTCGTATTTCATGGTGGATGTGCCGGTGCCGGCGGAGTTCATCGGCTTTCTCAAGCGCATCTTGCCGGGCAAGCACATCGCCGAGCTGTACACCTCGATCGGCTTCTACAAGCACGGCAAGTCGGAGTTCTACCGCGCCCTGATCAATCATCTGGCCAACACCGACGACCAGTTCATCATGGCGCCGGGCGTGCGCGGCATGGTCATGAGCGTGTTCACGCTGCCGGGCTTCAACACCGTGTTCAAGATCATCAAGGACCGGTTCTCGCCGTCGAAAAACGTCGACCGCGCCACGGTGATCGAGAAGTACCGGTTGGTGAAAAGCGTCGACCGCGTAGGGCGCATGGCCGATACCCAGGAATTCGCCGACTTCCGTTTTCCCCTGAGCAAGTTCGAGCCTGCGTGCCTGGCGGAACTGCTGGAAGTTGCGCCGTCCACGGTGTCGCTGGAAGGTGAAACCGTGTTGATTCGTCACTGCTGGACCGAACGCCGGATGACCCCGCTCAACCTCTATCTGGACAACGCCAACGAAGCTCAGGTACGCGAAGCGCTGGAGGATTACGGGCTGGCGATCAAGCAATTGGCGGCGGCCAACATCTTCCCTGGCGACATGCTGCTGAAGAACTTCGGCGTCACCCGCCACGGTCGGGTGGTGTTCTACGACTACGACGAGATCTGTTTCCTCACTGAAGCCAACTTCCGCCACATCCCGGCACCGCGCACACCGGAGGATGAAATGGCCTCCGAACCGTGGTATTCGATCGGCCCGCTGGATGTATTCCCCGAGGAGTTTCCGCCGTTCCTGTTTGCCGATTCGGCGCAGCGCAAATTGTTCGATCAGCTGCATGGCGAGCTGTACAACGCTGATTACTGGAAGGGGCTACAGGAGGCGATCCGGGCGGGGAAAGTCATTGACGTCTTTCCGTACCGGCGAAAGGGCCTCGATAACGAGTGACTTTCTGGAATTGCCGCGCAATTCATCGCGAGCAGGCTCGCTCCCACATTTGATCGCGCTGTGCAGCGGTTTTATGACCGCTGGAGATTCAGGGTGGGAGCGAGCCTGCTCGCGATCGGCCGCGCAGCGGTCGTAAAATCTGCGACAATCGCGTCCTTGCGCCACTAGACGACCGAATTGCGTACCCGATGACCGACGAATCGCCCTCCATCGACAAACTGCTGAAAAACCTCGATCACGCCATGCTCGCCGACCGCCACCGGCTGCGGCGGCAGTTGCTTGAGCTGCGCAAGAAACCTGACGAGGCCAAGCTGGCCCAGTGGGTGGCGCGCATGCAGGCGTCCTGCGATCAGGTGCTGGCGCGCAAGGCCAGCCTGCCGGTGATCCGTTACGACGACAGCCTGCCGATTGCGGCCAAGCGTGACGAAATCAAGAAGGCCCTGGAAAAGCACCAGGTGCTGATCATCGCTGGCGAAACCGGATCGGGTAAAACCACCCAGTTGCCGAAAATCTGCCTGGAGATCGGTCGCGGCCAGCATGGTCTGATCGGCCACACCCAGCCTCGCAGAATCGCAGCGCGCAGCGTGGCCAGCCGGGTTGCCGAAGAACTCGGCACGCCGCTGGGCGCGCTGGTCGGCTATCAGGTGCGCTTTGAAGACCAAAGCGATTCGAACACCCTGATCAAACTGATGACCGACGGCATCCTGCTGGCGGAAACCCAGAACGACCGTTATCTCGAACGCTACGACACGATCATCGTCGACGAAGCCCACGAGCGCAGCCTCAACATCGATTTCCTGCTCGGTTACCTGAAAACCCTGCTGCCGCGTCGTCCGGACCTGAAAGTCATCATCACCTCGGCGACCATCGATCTGGAGCGTTTCTCCAAGCATTTCGATGACGCGCCGATTGTCGAAGTGTCCGGGCGTACCTTCCCGGTGGAAACCTGGTATCGCCCGCTGACGCTTGAGCAGGACGAAGAGGGCAACCGTGTCGAAGACGACCTGACCGTCGATCAGGCGATCCTCGCCACCCTCGACGAAATCGCCGCCTATGAACGCAGCGAACGCCGCAGCCCCGGCGATGTGCTGGTGTTCCTGCCGGGCGAGCGCGAGATCCGCGACGCCGCCGACATGCTGCGCAAGGCCCAGCTCAAACACACCGAAATCCTGCCGTTGTACGCGCGCCTGTCGCCGGCCGAGCAGCAGCGGATTTTCCAGTCGCACCCGGGCCGTCGTGTGGTGCTGGCAACCAACGTTGCCGAAACCTCCCTGACCGTACCGGGCATCCGTTACGTGATCGACAGCGGCACCGCGCGCATCAGCCGCTACAGCTACCGCGCCAAGGTCCAGCGACTGCCGATCGAAGCGATTTCCCAGGCCAGCGCCAACCAGCGTAAAGGTCGCTGCGGCCGGGTCGAGCCGGGCATTTGCGTGCGCTTGTACAGCGAAGAGGATTTCCTCGGTCGCCCGGAATTCACCGATCCGGAAATCCTGCGTACCAACCTCGCGGCGGTAATCCTGCAGATGCTCCATCTGCGCCTCGGCGAGATCACCGATTTCCCGTTCATCGAGCCGCCGGACGGCAAGGCGATCAGCGACGGTTTCAACCTGCTGCAAGAACTCTCGGCGGTGGATCGCAACAGTCAGCTGACCCCGCTCGGCCGTCAGCTGGCGCGCCTGCCGGTGGACCCGCGTATGGGCCGCATGCTGCTTGAAGCGGCAAAGCTCGGCAGCCTGCAGGAAGTGATGATCGTCGCCAGTGCCATGTCGATTCAGGATCCGCGCGAGCGTCCGCCGGAGCGTCAGCAAGCCGCTGACCAGGCTCACGCCCAATGGAAGGACGCCGACTCCGACTTCGCCGGGCTGGTCAATCTGTGGCGCGGTTTTGAAGAGCAGCGCCAGGCGCTGACCGCCAGCCCGCTGCGCAACTGGTGCCGCAAGAATTTCCTCAACTATCTGCGTCTGCGCGAGTGGCGTGATTCCCACCGTCAGTTGAGCCTGATCTGCCGCGACTTGCAGCTGAGCCTGAACAAAGAGCCGGCGGATTATCCGAAGCTGCACAAAGCGGTGCTGGTCGGCCTGCTCAGCCAGATCGGCCAGAAAACCGAGGACGGTGATTACCTTGGTGCCCGTCAGCGGCGGTTCTGGATTCACCCGTCGTCGGGTATCGGCAAGAAACGCCCGCAGTGGGTGATGACCGCCGAACTGGTGGAAACCACCAAGCTCTACGCTCGGATGGTGGCGAAGATCGACGCCGACTGGATCGAACCGCTGGCCGGGCACCTGATCAAGAAGAACCACTTCGAACCGCACTGGGAGAAGAAGCGCGGCCAGGTCGTCGCGTTTGAACAGATCACCCTGTTCGGTCTGATCGTGGTCGGCCGTCGACCGGTGCACTACGGCCCCGTGGATCCGGTGGTATCGCGTGAACTGTTCATCCGCGAAGGCCTGGTGCGCGGCGAGATTCAGTCCCGGGCCAAATGCCTGACTGCCAACAAACAATTGCTCGAACAGCTCGACGAACTGGAGGCCAAGGCCCGTCGCCGGGACATTCTGGCCGACGAAGAAACGCTCTACGCGTTCTACGACGCACGTTTGCCGGCGGAGATTCACCAGACCGCGACGTTCGACAGCTGGTATCGGGTCAACAGCCAGAAAGATCCGCAACTGCTGATCATGCGCGAGGAAGACGTGCTGGCTCGCGAAGCCAGCGAAGTTACCGCGCAGCATTACCCGGACACGCTGCACATCGGCGATCTGGAACTGGCCCTGAGTTACCACTTCGAACCGAATCACCCGCGCGACGGCGTGACCCTGCGTGTGCCGGCGCCGCTGTTGCCGATGCTGCCGCCGGAACGCCTGGAGTGGCTGGTGCCGGGGCTGATCGAGGCCAAGTGCATTGCGCTGGTGCGCAACCTGCCCAAGGCCCTGCGCAAGAACTTCGTGCCGGTGCCGGACTTCATCAAGGCCGCGCTGCAACGCATGACCTTTGCCGAAGGTTCGTTACCGCAAGCGTTGGGCCGTGAACTGCTGCGCATGACCGGTGCGCGGGTCAGCGATGAAGCCTGGGCCGAAGCGGCGCAGCAGGTTGAAAGCCACCTGCGGATGAACCTGGAAATCGTCGACGGCCAGGGCAAGTTCCTTGGCGAAGGACGGGATCTGGCCGAGCTGACCGCACGTTTCGCCGAAGCCAGCCAGGCTGCTTTGGCTGTGCCGCAGAGTGCGAAAAGCCAGCAACCGGTGGAGGCCAAGGTCTTCGCACCGGTGGCGGAAAAGACGCAGCAGAAGATCGCCGGGCTGTCGATGACGGTCTATCCGGCGCTAGTGGAAGAGGGCGGTACGGTCAAGGAAGGGCGCTTCTCGACCCCGGCCGAAGCCGAATTCCAGCACCGCCGCGCCTTGCAACGCCTGCTGATGCAGCAACTGGCCGAACCGGCGAAGTTCCTGCGCGGCAAGTTGCCGGGCCTGACCGAAATGGGGTTGCTGTACCGCGAACTGGGTCGCGTCGATGCGCTGGTGGAAGACATTCTGCTGGCCAGCCTCGACAGCTGCATTCTCGAGGGCGAAGACCCGTTGCCGCGTGACGGCGCAGGGCTGGCGGCACTGGCCGAGCGCAAGCGTGGCAGCTGGACCGAGCACGCCGAGCGAGTGGCGCGTCTGACTCTTGAGATCCTCAAGCTCTGGCACGGTCTGCAAAAACGCTTCAAGGGCAAGATCGACCTGGCTCAGGCGGTGGCGCTCAACGACATCAAGCAGCAGCTCAGTCATCTGGTGTATCCGGGCTTCGTCCGGGAAACGCCGATGCTCTGGCTCAAGGAGTTGCCGCGCTACCTGAAAGCGGTCGAGCAGCGTTTCGAGAAACTGGGCGCGCAGGTGCAGAAGGATCGGGTGTGGAGCGGCGAACTCGCCGGCCTCTGGACGCAATACCAGACCCGCGCCGCCAAACATGCCCAGGAAGGCAAACGCGATCCGCAGCTCGAACTGTATCGCTGGTGGCTGGAGGAGTATCGGGTTTCGCTGTTCGCCCAGCAGTTGGGGACGAAAGTGCCGATCTCCGACAAGCGCCTGAACAAACAGTGGACGCAGGTCGAGGCCTGACCTCCGATCCTGCAAAAGGCGCCAAAAGCCAAGGTTTATGGCAAACTTCGCGCCTATAAACGCCGGCCCCGCGGTTTTGAGCCTTCTCAACCGCGGGCGAGGTCGGAATAAAGCGATGCCAGGTTTTTGCGTCCCTTATACGGGAATGGACCCTTTGCGTGTTGGCACGTCGGTGCCAGCACTTTCTGCCTGAACAGATTAGAGAAACGACCATGCATAACGTCGTCATCAGCGGCACCGGCCTGTACACCCCGGCCAACAGCATCTCCAACGAAGAGCTGGTGCAGTCTTTCAATACCTACGTCGCCCAGTTCAATGCGGACAACGCCGAAGCCATCGCCAGCGGCGAAGTGCAGGCCCTGACCGAGTCCAGCGCCGCGTTCATCGAAAAAGCCTCCGGCATCAAGAGCCGCTTTGTCATGGACAAGGACGGCATCCTCGATCCGCAACGCATGGCACCACGTCTGCCGGAGCGTTCCAACGACGAATGGTCGGTGCTCTGCCAGATGGCCATCGGTGCTGCCGAACAAGCCCTGCAGCGTGCCGGCAAGACTGCCGCCGATATCGACGGCGTGATCGTCGCCTGCTCCAACCTGCAGCGCGCCTATCCGGCCATCGCCATCGAAGTCCAGGAAGCACTGGGCATCCAGGGTTTCGGTTTCGACATGAACGTTGCCTGCTCGTCGGCGACCTTCGGCATCCAGCAAGCGGCCAACACCGTGCAACTGGGCCAGGCCCGGGCGATCCTGATGGTCAACCCGGAAGTCTGCACCGGTCACTTGAACTTCCGTGACCGTGACAGCCACTTCATTTTCGGTGACGCGGCTACTGCGGTGATCATCGAGCGTGCCGATACGGCGACGTCGAAGCACCAGTTCGACGTGGTCAGCACCAAACTGCTGACCAAGTTCTCCAACAACATCCGCAACAACTTCGGCTTCCTCAACCGCGCAGCGGAAGAGGGCATCGGCGCCCGCGACAAACTGTTCGTGCAGGAAGGCCGCAAGGTGTTCAAGGATGTCTGCCCAATGGTCGCCGAGCTGATCGGCGAACATCTGGAAGAGAACAAGCTCAACGTCGGCGACGTGAAGCGCTTCTGGCTGCACCAGGCCAACCTGAGCATGAACCACCTGATCGTGCGCAAGCTGCTGGGCCGCGAAGCCACCGAAGAAGAAGCCCCGGTGATTCTCGACACCTACGCCAACACCAGCTCCGCCGGTTCCGTGATCGCGTTCCACAAGTATCAGGACGATTTGGCAGCCGGCTCGCTGGCAGTGCTGAGTTCGTTCGGTGCCGGTTACTCGATTGGTAGCGTGATTCTGCGTAAACGCTAAGAGCGAGTTCATTTCCTCTTAATCGCGCTGACGTTTCCTACATCCGAATCGGCGCGAACGCTGTAATTTTCGAAACTGGCGGCAGGAGAGATCCTGCCGCTATCATTTTCGGAGTCAGGAAAAGGGGATTGATGGATGGCGGTTGACGACACACAACTGCTCGAACGGTTGTTGGCAGGCGAACAGAAAGCCTTCAAGGAACTGGTCAGCACCTATCAAAGCCCCATGCGCGCGGTGGCCTACGCGATTGTCGGCCAGCGCCATGTCGAAGAAGTGGTGCAGGATGCCTGGCTCTCGGTGGTGCGCAATATCGACCGTTTCGAAGGGCGCTCCAGTCTCAAGACCTGGCTGCTGACCATCACCGCCAACTCGGCCAAGAGCCGCTACAAACTCAATCGTCGCGAAGTGTTGCTGGATGATCTGCCGTCCCCCCACGGCACCATCGACGACAATCGCTTCTCTCCCGGCGACGGCCACTGGCTGGTCGCACCCTTCGCCTGGCACCAGGACACGCCCGAAGCGTTGCTGACAGAAGGCGAGCTGCGTGAATGCCTCGAACACACGTTGTTGAGCCTGTCGGAACTGCAAAGCAGCGTTCTGTTGCTGCGCGAGCGCCAGGGTCTGGAGCTGGAGGAGATCTGTAATCTTCTGGAGATCTCGCTCTCCAATGTCCGCGTGCTGCTGCATCGGGCACGCTTGAAGGTCTTCGCGACCGTGGAGCATTTTGAGGAGACGGGAGAATGTTGACCTGCAAGGAGCAAGTGGCGCGATCCAGCGATTATCTCGATGGCCAGTTGAGCTTTCGCGAGAAACTGATGGTGCGTCATCACCTGATGTTCTGCCGCAATTGCCGGCGTTTCATTCGCCAGATGCGTTTGATGCAGGCGACGTTGCGGGCGATGCCGCAAAAGCCTGAAGAGGGCGTGGACGCGCTGGCCGAGCAGTTGGCACAGCTGCGGCGCAAGGATCGATCCTGAAAACACAGACTGGCGCGGCCGCAGCGAACGGATGATGGGGATCGCTGCGGTCGCGCCAGTCTGTTGAAGCCTCTTCAAACGATGGAACCGGATGTACAACCCATCGTTTGAAGTCTGTTGCCGGGTTGCTTAGAACTTCGCTTCCGCGTCCAGCTGCAGGGTGTTGGTGTCTGCATCACGCTGGGTACGGCTGGAGAAGTCGGCCTTGGTCAGGAAGTAAGTCGCACCGATGGCGAAGTTCTTGTCGATGTCGTAACCGACCTTGAACTTGTGGCCACGGGAACCGGTGGTGCCGTTGGCGAAGTCCGAATCGGTGAAGGCGCCGACCACAGCATTGCGCTGCACGTCACGATAGTTGTAGTCGAGGTTCAGGCCGAAGACTTTCGACTTGGCACCCACCAGCCAGGCGGTGTCCTGATCGGTCACTGCATCGTTGTTCTTCACGTACTGACCATAGAACGACAGCGGCATTGGCAGGCCGCCGATGTCGACCTGGCTGAAGCCTTCGTACAGACGGAATTCGTTGTCTGCCGAGTTGCCGTTGACGGCCAGGGCGCACGGCGTGGAGGTGCCGGTGCAACGGCTGTCTTCGTCGTTCTGATAGGCGTAGACGCTGCCGCCCAGGGTCAGTTTCAGGTTGTCGGTGATGGTGAAGCGGCTGCCCAGCTGGCCGGCGGTCAGGCGCAGGTCGTGACGGAACTGCACGCCGTCGCCGTCGACGTTGTCCTTGAGGTTGTAGTTACCCAGGCTGCCGAACAGTTCGACGCTGCTGCCCAATGGATATTTGTAAGTAACGGCCAGACCTTCCGGGTTGATGTCGCTGTCCCAGATCACGTCGCCCATGCTCACCCACGGCTGCAGCATCTTGCCGCCGATGATGTGCAGGTTCTTGATCTGATCCGGGTGGTAGTCGATGTAGCCCAGGTCGAGCCAGATCTGCTTCTTGTCGAAGTAGTTGTCCTGGTCCTGGTTGGTCGAACGGGCGTCGTCGCCGCCGCCGGTAGCGATACGGATGCCGGTGTCGACTTGCGGGTTGATCTCGGTGTACGCACCCAGACGGGCACGGATGCGCTGGCGATCCTTGTCGCGGCCGCCGTTGTTCGGCTCGCCATCGATCTTGATGGTTTCCTGACGGATACGCACGTCGCCCTTGAACTGGGTCTTGGCGGCCCAGGCCAGTTTCTGGTCGAAACTGCTGAGCTCGTTGGTTTTCTTCGCGGTCGCCGCGATTTGCTCGTTGGTCTCTTGCTGCGCCTGCTGCGCGATTTGCTGGGCCTTCTGATCCTTGGCCAGTTCAGTTTGCAGTTCAACGTACTGCGCCTGGGAAATCGAACCGTTAGCCTTGAGCATGTCGAGCAGTTTGGCGTCGACTGCGGCACTGGCCGGAACACTCATGGCCAGCAACAGGCCACCGCACAGGGCCGCCGCAGTTTTCGTGGAAGCAAGACGCATAGCAATCTCCGAAGATGAAGGGGATGGCTGAACCATCCTGGGCACAACCGACGGTTTGACGGTCGGAAAACAGTGTCCGGGGTAGAACCCGGCGCTCTAAAAACAGGCGCCAGTATCGCGATGGTTTATGACAGAGCAGTGGCACGATGATGGCAGGTTGATGACGATACAAAACTGCCGTGAACTATTGATCTAGAGCGCTGTCGCGCATTCTGGCGTGGGCAACGCCGGGCCGATCAGCGATACTCGCCGGGCGTTCACGCCCGAAAGTGGAGAGGAAAATGCCGCTGCAACGTCTGCACAAACTGTCGGAAATTCCAGCGTCCGACTGGGATGTTCTGGTCCCGCAAAACCAGCCGTTTCTGCGCCACGCCTTCCTGGCTTCGCTGGAGGACAGCGGCAGCGTCGGCCCGCACACCGGCTGGCAAGCGGAGCATTTGCTGCACGTCGAAGCGGGGCGAGTGATTGCGGCGCTGCCCGGTTATCGCAAGTGGCATTCCTACGGTGAATACGTTTTCGATCACGGCTGGGCCGATGCCTGCGCCCGGGCCGGCATCGATTACTACCCCAAGTTTTTGAGCGCGGTGCCGTTCAGCCCGGTCAGCGGCCCTCGGTTGCTGGCAGCGAATGTCGAAGACGGATTCGAACTGCTCAAGAGCCTGCCGGGGTATCTGGAAATCGAAGAACTCTCCAGCGCCCACATCAATTTCACCGACGCGTTTACCGATGCCGCCATGGCCGAGCAGCCGGGTTGGCTGCAACGCATCGGCTGTCAGTACCACTGGCAGAATCGCGGTTACCGCGACTTTCAGGATTTCCTCGACGTGCTTGCCTCGCGCAAGCGCAAACAGATGCGCAAGGAGCGCGAGCAAGTGGCGGGGCAGGGCTTCGAGTTCGAATGGCTGGAAGGGCGGGAGCTGGACGAGGCCCAGTGGGATTTCGTCTATGCCTGTTACGCCAACACCTACGCGGTACGCCGGCAGGCGCCGTACCTGACCCGGGAATTCTTCAGCCTGCTGGCCGAGCGCATGCCGGAATCGATCCGCGTGGTGCTGGCCCGGCAGGGCTCACGGCCGGTGGCGATGGCGTTCAGTCTGGTGGGCGGCGACAGTTTTTACGGGCGCTACTGGGGATGCCTGGCCGAGTTCGACCGGCTGCACTTCGAGACCTGTTTCTATCAGGGCATGGACTATGCGATTGCCAACGGATTTCAACGTTTCGATGCCGGTGCCCAGGGCGAGCACAAACTGATTCGCGGCTTCGAACCGGTGATCACTCATTCCTGGCATTACCTGCGTCATCCCGGTTTGAAAGCCGCGGTCAAAGACTTCCTGCACCAGGAGCGCGCCGGTGTACTGGCCTATGCCGAAGAGGCAAGAGCAGCCTTGCCCTACCGCCAGGCCTAGATTCCAATGTGGGAGCGAGCTTGCTCGCGAAAGGTTGGTATCAGTCAATATTTGCTGCATTGACACACCGCTTTTCGCGAGCAAGCTCGCTCCCACAGGATGTTAGATGTCTTCCTTGCCCAGCCAGCGATAGACCACGCCGCCTACCACCGCACCGAGCAGTGGCGCGACCCAGAACATCCACAACTGCGCGATGGCCCAGCCGCCGACCATCAGCGCCGGGCCCGTGCTGCGGGCCGGGTTGACCGAGGTGTTGGTGACCGGAATCGAGATCAGGTGGATCAGCGTCAGGGCCAGGCCGATGGCGATCGGTGCCAGTCCCGCTGGGGCGCGTTTGTCGGTGGCGCCGAGGATGATCACCACGAACATGGCGGTCATCACCAGCTCGGTGACGAAGCCTGCGGCCATCGAGTATTTGCCGGGCGAGTGCTCGCCATAACCGTTTGAGGCCAGGCCGGCAGCGATGTCGAAGCCTTCCTTGCCGCTGGCGATGTGGTAGAGCAGTGCCGCTGCCAGAATCCCGCCGATCACCTGGGCGATGACGTAGGCAGGCAGTTCTTTGGCCGGGAACCGACCGCCGACGACCAGACCGACCGACACGGCCGGGTTGAGGTGACAGCCGCTGATGTGGCCGATGGCAAACGCCATGGTCAGCACCGTCAGACCAAACGCCAGGGCCACCCCCAGCACGCCGATACCCAAAGGTGAAGACGCGGCGATGACCGCACTGCCGCAACCGCCCAACACCAACCAGAACGTACCCAGCAACTCAGTAACTGAACGTTTGAACAGAGACATGAGAGAGTCCTTGAGTGCTATCGAGACTGCATCGAGTGGTGCGTCCCTGCAGACTTACGACAGGTTCCGTTCCGGAGCCTTGGCTCAGTACAGCAGGGTTTGTGCGGATTTCCAGCAGGCGATAAAAAACCGCCAGAGCCCGTGGGTAGAGGGCTCTGGCGGTTTTTGTGTTTTGACGCAGGATCAGTCGATGCCGACAAACCCTCCGGTCTGGTGCGCCCACAGCCGCGCATACAATCCGCCATGGGCCAGCAGTTCGGCATGGTTGCCGCTTTCAGCAATCTTGCCGTTTTCCAGCACTACCAGCCGATCCATGCGGGCAATGGTCGAAAGGCGGTGAGCGATGGCGATCACGGTCTTGCCCTGCATCAGGGTTTCCAGGCTTTCCTGAATTGCCGCCTCGACTTCCGAGTCCAGCGCCGAGGTCGCTTCGTCCATGATCAGGATCGGCGCGTCCTTGAGCAGCACCCGCGCAATGGCGATCCGCTGACGCTGGCCACCGGACAGTTTCACCCCGCGTTCGCCGACATGCGCGTCGAATCCGGTGCGCCCCTCGGCGTCCGACAGCAGCGGGATGAACTCATCGGCACGGGCCTTGCGCACCGCTTCCCAGAGTTCGGCGTCGGTGGCGTCGGGCTTGCCGTACAGCAAGTTGTCGCGGATCGAGCGGTGCAGCAGCGAAGTGTCCTGAGTGATCATGCCGATCCGCGCGCGCAGGCTTTCCTGGCCGACTTCGGCGATGTTCTGACCGTCGATCAGGATCCGCCCGCCCTCGACGTCGTAGAGACGCAGCAGCAGGTTTACCAAAGTCGATTTGCCGGCGCCGGACGGGCCGATCAGACCGATTTTCTCGCCCGGTTTGATGGTCAGGTTGAGGTCGCCGATGATGCCTTTCTTCTTGCCGTAGTGAAAATCCACGTGCTCGAAACGCACTTCGCCACGGGCCACGGCCAGCGGTTTGGCCTGCTCCCGATCGGTGACGCTGACCGGTTGCGAGATGGTCTGCAGACCGTCCTGAACCATACCGATGTTTTCGAAGATGCCGGTGACCACCCACATGATCCAGCCGGACATGTTGACGATGCGGATCACCAGGCCGGTGGCCAGAGCAATCGCGCCGACGCTGATCAGCGATTGCGTCCACAGCCACAGGGCCAGCGCCGTGGTGCCGACGATCAACAGGCCGTTCATGGTGGTGATGGCCACGTCCATGCTGGTGACCACGCGGCCGGCCAGTTGGGCCTTTTCGGTCTGTTCCTGGATCGCCTCGCGGGCGTAGTGCTGTTCGAAGTTGGTGTGGGCGAACAGCTTCAGGGTGGCGATGTTGGTGTAGCCGTCGACGATCCGGCCCATCAGCTTCGAACGCGCATCGGAGGCTTCCACCGAGCGGTCCTTGACCCGTGGCACGAAGTAATAGAGCGCGCCGATGTAGGCGGCGATCCACGTCAGCAGCGGGATCATCAGGCGCCAGTCAGCCTCGGCGAACAGCACCAGCGAACTGATCGCGTAGATCAGCACATGCCACAACGCATCCACCGCTTGCACAGCGGAATCGCGCAGCGAGTTACCGGTCTGCATGATGCGCTGGGCAATGCGTCCGGCGAAGTCGTTCTGGAAGAAGTTCAGGCTCTGCTTGAGCACGTAGCTGTGGTTCTGCCAGCGAATCATGCTGGTCATGCTCGGGCTCAGGGTCTGGTGCACCAGCATGTCGTGCAGGGCCAGGAACAGGGGGCGCAGCAGCAATGCCACCACCGCCATCCACGCCAGTTCGACGCCATGTACTTTGAAGAAGTCGGCGTTCGGCGTGCCTTGGGCAAGGTCGATAATGCGGCTCAGGTAACTGAACAGCGCCACTTCGATCAAGGCACCGAACAGGCCGACGATCAGCAGGGCGGCGAAACTCGGCCAGACCTGCTTCAGGTAATAGGTATAGAAGGGCAGAACGCGGTCCGGCGGGGATGCCGTCGGGGCATCGCGGAATATGTCGATCAGTTGTTCGAAACGGCGATAGAGCATCAGATAACCGCCCGGAGCACGGGCTCTCCTTTTATCAGTGTGAGCGGCGTGACGTCAGTCAGCACCGCTCGATATGCCCTGTAAAGCTTAGTCGATGCGCTTGGCCGACTTGATGATCACAGGGTCGACCGGCACGTTTTGCATGCCCTGTTTGGTGGTGGTCTGGGAGTTGACGATGATGTCGACCACGTCCATGCCCTTGACCACTTTGGCGAACACCGCGTAACCGGCGTCACGGCCCGGGTCGAGGAAGGCGTTGTCGGCGACGTTGATAAAGAACTGGCTGGTGGCCGAATCCGGGTTGGAAGTACGAGCCATCGACAGGGTGCCACGAACGTTATGCAGACCGTTGCTGGCTTCGTTCTTGATCGGGGCCTTGGTTTCTTTCTGTTGCATCTGCTGGGTGAAGCCGCCGCCCTGGGCCATGAAGCCCGGGATCACGCGGTGGAAAATGGTGTTGGTGTAGAAACCGCTGTCGACGTACTCGAGGAAGTTCTTGGTACTGATCGGCGCCTTGACCGGGTCCAGTTCGATTTCGATCTGGCCGTTGGTGGTGTCCAGCAGCACGTGCGGCGCTTTTGCCGGCGTGGCAGCCATCAGGTTGGCAGCGAACAGCACGGTGCCGGCGGCGAGGGCGAGTTTTTTCAGCATGGGTCAGTGATCCTGAGGGTGATTATCGGCTGTGGCGAGGAACTCCAGCAGCGTTTGATTGAAGCGTTCGGGCTGATCGAGCGGGGTGGCGTGGCGCGAATCGGCGATCACCACCAGCCGCGCATCGGGCAGCAGTCTGACATAGGTTTCTTTCAGCGAAACCGGGGTGTAGTCCCGGTCGGCGCTGACGACGAGGGTTGGACAGGTGACCCGGGAAAGTCGTTCCTGAACCCCCCAGCCAACAATCGCATCGAAGCTGGCGAGATAAGCACGTTTGTCGTTTTTTGCCCAGCGCTCCGCCATTTTCTGACGCAAATCGGCCTGCTCCGGTTTGGGGAACAGCTTGGCGCCAAGGGCTTTGCCGATGGTGGCGAGGCTGAGCAGGCGCATCAGGCTCCAGCGCTTGAACCACTGCCAGTAATCGTCGCGGCTGCGCACTTTGACCTCGGGTGCGCTGTTGACGATGGTCAGGCTCTTGAGCATCTGCGGCTGATCGACGGCGAACTGGAAGCCGATCATGCCGCCCATGGACAGCCCGGCGTAGTGCACCGGGCCGAGCTTCAAATGCTCGATCAGGGCAACGATGTCGGCGCTGAACCCGGCGATGCTGTAGCGCTCGCGGGGCTTGTCGGAGCGGCCGTGACCGCGCACATCCGGGACGATCACCCGGTAATGCGCGGCCAGCGCGGGAATCTGCATTTCCCAGTCCAGGGTGCTGGAGCCCAGACCGTGAACCAGCAGCAACGGATCGCCGTGGCCATATTCCTCGTAGTGCAGGTTGCAACCTTCATGCTCGAAATACGCCATCGGTGAACTCCGTGTCAGGCTTGTTCGGGGGCGGCGAACGGTGCGTCCAGCGGCAGAGTGTCGAAGGTGCGCAGCAGTTCGACGAGGATCTGCGAAGCCGGGCCCAGGGGTTTGTCCTTGTTCGAGTACAGATAGAAGCTCGGATTGCGGCTGCCGCCCTGATCCAACGGTAGCAGCTTGAGCAGGCCTTCTTTCAATTCCCGTTCGATCATGTGCCGTGGCAGCCAGGCGAAACCCAGGCCGCTGGAGACAAAGTTGGCGGCGGTGGCGAGGCTGCCGACAGTCCAGCGCTGTTCGGCGCCGAGCCAGCCGACGTCCCGGGGTTGCTGGCGGCCGGAGTCGCGGATCACCACTTGCATCTGGGTTTCCAGGTCCTGGAAATTCAGCTCGCGGTTCAGCCGGTGCAGCGCGTGTTCCGGGTGGGCGACGGCGACGAATTCCACGTCGCTCAATTCCGCGCCGAGGTAACCGGGAATGCTCAGGCCGGTGATGGCCAGGTCGGCCACGCCTTCGAGCAGCACTTCTTCGACGCCCGACAGCACTTCCTCACGCAGACGCACGCGGCAGCCACGGCTTTGCGGCATGAACGCGGTCAGGGCGCGGACGAGGCGGGCGCTCGGGTAGGCGGCGTCGACCACCAGCCGCACTTCGGCTTCCCAACCCTGCTCCATGTGATGGGCGAGGTCTTCCAGCTGGCTGGCCTGTTTCACCAGTTGTCGCGAGCGGCGCAGCAACACGCCGCCGGCTTCGGTCAGCACCGCCTTGCGGCCGTCGATGCGCAACAGCGGCACGCCGAGCTGATCCTGCATGCGGGCGACGGTGTAACTCACCGACGATTGCGAGCGATGCAGGGCCTCGGCGGCCTGGGCGAATCCGCCGTGGTCGACCACGGCCTGCAACGTTCGCCATTGATCAAGGGTCACGCGGGGCGCTTTCATCAATAGCTCCTCTTGTCCTAAGCTGGCGGTCCCTCATGGAGACTGCCGAATGAAAAAATTCTTTTGTGTGTTGCTGGCGCTGCTTCCGCTGACTGCGTTCGCGTACCCGATCGATGTGGAAAAGGACCTCAACGGCCTGAAGATCGACTACAACGCGTTCGACACCGATAACGACATCGGCTCCATCCAGGTCAACAACTACGGCGATGTCGACGCGACCTGCAAGGTGGTGTTCACCAACGGCCCGGAAGCGCCGCGCACCCGCAACATCGAAGTGGCTGCGGGCAAGCATAAGAACGCCACGGCCAAGTTCACCCGGACCATCATCAAGCTGCGCATCAAGCTGAGCTGCACCCCGAAATAGCGTCACGGCCCCTGTGGGGGCGGGCTCCCACAGGGTATGGCTTGCATCTAAACGATTTTTTCGATGCTTTGCAGCAATTATTTGCGCTTTTTCATCGATACGACTCTGTTTAACCTTCACTCCATCGACTTACAACATTCTCGGATGGAGGCTACACAACATGTCCCGCGTTCTGATCATCGAAAGCAGCGCCCGCCAACAAGACTCGGTTTCCCGTCAACTGACCCAGACCTTTATCAGTCAGTGGAAAGCGGCGCATCCGGCCGATCAGATCACCGTACGTGACCTCGCCGTGAACCCGGTGCCGCACCTGGACATCAACCTGCTGGGCGGCTGGATGAAATCCGCCGAGCAGCGCAACGACAGCGAGCAGTCCTCACTGGACCGTTCCAACGAATTGACCGATGAATTGCTCGCCGCCGACGTGCTGGTGATGGCCGCTCCGATGTACAACTTCGCCATCCCGAGCACCCTGAAAGCCTGGCTCGACCACGTACTGCGTGCCGGCGTGACCTTCAAATACACCGAAACCGGCCCGCAAGGCCTGCTCAGCGGCAAGCGTGCCTACGTGCTGACCGCTCGCGGCGGTATCTACGCCGGCGGCCCGGCGGATCATCAGGAACCGTACCTGCGTCAGGTGATGGGTTTCATCGGTATCCACGACGTGACCTTCATCCACGCTGAAGGCATGAACCTGGGCGGCGACTTCCAGGAGAAAGGCCTCAACCAGGCCAACGCCAAACTGTCCCAGGTCGCTTGATATGTTAATCGCCAGATAATCGCCGATTGTTCTAGTGACCTGGCGCAACCCCTTCAAGGCTCTACGCGCATCGAACCTCCCTTTGCACTTGTTGCTCCTGAGTGCTGTAGCCCGATTGAACGCTTTAGCGAGATCGGGCTTTTTTTTGCCCGGGATTTAGCGATGGCCGGCAAAAACCGCTATCGTCGCCGCCATTCGAAATCGAGGCGAGCATGGGCTATCTACTTTTTGTCACGCTGATCCAGGCGTTTTCCTTCAGTCTGATCGGCGAATACCTGGCCGGTCATGTCGACAGCTACTTTGCGGTGCTGGTGCGGGTGGTGCTGGCCGGGCTGGTGTTCATCCCGCTGACGCGCTGGCGCTCGGTGGAACCGGCGTTCATGCGCGGCATGTTGCTGATCGGCGCGTTGCAGTTCGGCGTGACCTACGTCTGCCTGTATCTGAGCTTCCGCGTGCTGACGGTGCCGGAAGTGCTGCTGTTCACCATCCTCACGCCGTTGCATGTGACGCTGATCGAAGATGCGCTCAACCGACGCTTCAATCCGTGGGCGTTGATCGCCGCACTGGTGGCGGTGGCGGGGGCAGCGGTGATTCGCTACGACCGGATCAACCCGGACTTCTTCATGGGCTTTTTGCTGCTGCAACTGGCCAACTTCACCTACGCCGCCGGGCAGGTGCTGTACAAACATCTGGTGGCGAAGCACCCGAGCGATCTGCCGCACTACCGGCGTTTCGGTTTCTTCTACCTCGGCGCACTGGCGGTGGCGTTGCCTGCGTTCCTGTTGTTCGGCAAATCCAATTTCCTGCCCGAAGCGCCGTTGCAATGGGGCGTGCTGGTGTTCCTGGGTCTGGTCTCCACCGCACTCGGTCTGTACTGGTGGAACAAGGGCGCGTGCCTGGTCAACGGCGGCACCCTGGCGGTGATGAACAACCTGCACGTGCCGGTGGGCTTGCTGCTGAACCTGCTGATCTGGAATCAGCATGAAGAGCTCGGGCGGTTGTTACTCGGTGGCAGCGTGATTCTGGCGGCGGTGTGGATCAGCCGGTTGGGGATTCGCAAGCCGGCGCCAGTTGCCCCACCAGAAACTCGATAAACGCGCGCGTCTTCTGCGGCACCCGCCGGGCTGAGGAATACACGGCGTTGATGGTGATCGCTGGCGCCTGCCATTCGCACAGCACCGGTACCAGCCGCCCGGCTGCCAACGCCTCTTCGACGATGAAGTCCGGCAGCAGCGCAATGCCCATGCCGGCCTCGGCCGCTTGCGCCAGCAGGTCGCCATTGTTGGCGTGCAACGGCCCGGTCACGTTGACACGCTGGGTCTCCTTGCCGTTGCACAGTTGCAGGCTGACCCCGCTCTGCAGATAGCCGTAGTTCAAGCATTGATGTGAACGCAGATCCTGCGGCGACTGCGGCGTGCCCGCGCGTTCGAGGTAAGCAGGGGAGGCGACCATGATGCGCGGCGCCGGCGCCAGTTGCCGGGCGATCATGGTCGAGTCGGGCAGGCTGGCGATGCGGATCGTCACGTCGAACCCGCCGCGCACCGGATCGACCTGCTGGTCGCTGAGCACCAGTTGCAGCTCGATGTTCGGGTGCTGCTCGTGGAACAGCGGAATCAGTTTGCCCAGTCGCCGCAGGCCGAACGACATCGGTGCGTTGACTCGCAACACACCACGCAATTCACCCACCCCGTCCCGCGCCCGCTGCTCGGCCTCGTCCAGTGCCGCAATCACCTCCCGCGCTGCTTCGAAATATTCGGCACCGGCCTCGGTCAGGTGCAGGCTGCGGGTGGTGCGTTGCAGCAGTTGTACGCCGATGGCTTCTTCGAGCGCCTGAATCTGTTTGCTGACTTTCGAGCGGGGCACGTCCATGGCCCGTGCGGCGGCCGCGAAGCCGTTCTCGCCGACCGTCACCACGAAGGCGCGCATGCATTCGATGCGATCCATGATTGTCCCTTTTTTAGAATCAATGATTCTCGATTTTAGGGAATTGTCCCTTTATCGGCTAGCCCCTAAAGTGACATCCAAGCCGAGACAACAACGCCGCAGACGGCCAGCCACTCGACTCACCCATTACTCAATCGAAACTCTGAATCGACATCAAAAGGAACGCGCCATGTCTATCCGTGAACTGCTGAACCCAACCAACTCCGCCCTGATCCTGATCGACCACCAGCCGCAAATGGCTTTCGGCGTGCAATCGATCGACCGTCAGACCCTGAAGAACAACACCGTCGGCCTGGCCAAGGCTGCCAAGATCTTCAACGTGCCGACCATCTACACCTCGGTCGAAACCGAAAGCTTCAGCGGCTACATCTGGCCGGAGCTGCTGGCGGTACACCCTGAGCAGAAGCCGATCGAGCGCACCTCGATGAACTCCTGGGAAGACAAGGCGCTGGTTGACGCAGTGAAGGCCACCGGGCGCAAGAAGCTGATCATCGCCGCGCTGTGGACCGAGGTCTGCCTGACCTTCCCGGCCCTGGAAGCCCTGGCTGAAGGCTACGAGGTGTACATCGTCACCGACGCTTCCGGCGGCACGACCAAAGAAGCCCACGACATGTCGGTACAACGGATGATTCAGGCCGGCGCAGTACCGGTGACCTGGCAGCAAGTGCTGCTCGAGTACCAGCGTGACTGGGCGCACAAAGACACTTATCAGGCGGTGATGGACCTGGTGCTGGAACACAGCGGCGCGTACGGCATGGGCGTCGATTACGCCTACACCATGGTGCACAAGGCACCGCAGCGGCAGGCCTGATAAATCGGCGGGACAAAAAAAGACGCAACCGGGGTTGCGTCTTTTTTTGCGTTTGAAGAAAGCGTTACATCAGATGTTTTTCGGCTTCCGGAATATGGCTCGCGCCAAGGACTGCCGGCAATATCCCGGAACGCAAATCCCCACCACTCGGCTGCTGATACAGGCTCAACCCGAACTCCGGCAGCACCGCCAGCAGGTAATCGAAAATATCCCCCTGAATCCGCTCGTAATCGGCCCACACCGTGGTGGTGGTAAAGCAGTAGATTTCCAGCGGAATGCCCTGGGCCGTGGTCTGCATCTGGCGGACCATGCAGGTCACTTTCAGGTCGGGTGATTCTGGTCAACCTTCTGATAGCTATCCTTCTCGATGTTGGTCATATGCCTTATTCCTTGATGTGCTACGGGGCCCAACTTTATGGGCCGCCAGTGCTGAAGAGTTGGTGAGCGCACAAGCTATTCATATCATCGCCTAAATTTGTTGCATCGCGTAGAGTCTGCCGCGTGCTCCGCCTGCACCGACCGTTCTGAAACCGTGCTTGGGACTGCTGAGGTAGGTCACGACGATGGCAGATCGGAATTTCGGGTATCGCTAAGTCAACGAAGGAATGTGAGGGCGTAAATGCAAATAAGCCGAAAGCTCAATCTTTACGAAATCGAGGATCTTTATCAGTCGCTTGGTACTGATCCTAACCTCCGGCTTCCCATAAGTATGAGCCACGGCGGTGGATTGGGCGTCGATGCAGCTTTGGCTCAGTTCATCGTAACTTGGGCCCGAACTTACGATAAAACTGTCCTTCACCTATATGCAGCCGTTGGCGACGACGCGATAACGCAAATAACACAATTGGCCCAGACCGCTGCTGGGTTCTCCGCGTTGATCATGTGCAGTGAAGTCCATTCCCAGGATCACCAAGTAATAGACCGACGCGCTGCGTTGATTGCCATCAGACCCTTGGTCGATGCGATGTTTGAAGGTGAACTGCGCTATACAGCAGGCACCCGTGGTGCCCGCCCTACAGTAATTAATTTGTTCAGTGTCAACCACGCCAAGCGTGAGTTCATCAAGCCATTCTACTTCGAGCACGCCGAGCCCAAGGTACAGCCAAAGTCTTGGTTCTCAACGCTGGTTGAGCAGTCTTCGCTGCTGATGAACGCGCGAGGTGACCGGGGGACGCTTCTCAAGTCAGGCCTTCCAGCCTTGGGCAGCGTGCTCTGGGAACTGATTTCAAACGCCGACCAGCATGCCGTCACTGACGTGGACGGAATAAAGTACAAGAAGGCGCTGCGTGGTACATCTATCAAGCTTAACCGCATAAATCGTCAGGATGCGCTTGAGTATTCCGCCAACGAGCCTGAACTGGCGCGGTTCATCCTTAAGCATTTCTTGAAAGCTGAGGTGTTGGACTTCTTAGAGATTTCGGTCATCGACAGCGGCCCAGGGTTGGCACGGCGGTGGCTGACGGCCAAGGAGAAGCGGCCAGTAGAGAGCCTAGAGGAACTGAGCTTGGAGGCGGAGCTTGAGGCAACGCTCGATTGCTTCAAGAAGCACGTGACATCTAAGTCGCAGTCACCGACCTCGGGTATGGGTCTGTTTAACGCGGTTCAGGCACTCAATAAGCTTAAGGCGTTCGTGCGTGTCCGGACAGGTCGGCTTTCACTGCATCAGGCTTTTCAGGGAAGTGATGAGACTATGGAGTTCGATCCGTCGATTCGATATGGTGGTCGGGTACTGACTGCTGTGGAAGGAACAGTCTTCACCATCTGCATTCCGGTGAACTGACATGTTCGATCTCATGGATTTTGAAATCGAGCTGAGTCAGTCCGGTAAGCCAGTTCATGTAGTGGTTTTCTTCACTGGCCCTGATCTTCTCACCGATACGCAAGCAGCGCACGCTCTGCAGCATCAGCTCTCTGACTACGTAATGCCCGATCTCTTGGTGTTTCTGATGCCGGAGTACAGCTTGGCAGAATTCTGCACTCAGCAGACGGACACCACGTCGCCCTTGATGGCGGAGCTCAGCCGCAAAGGCCCTGGTTCACCTCGTACCTACGCGTGTGCATTCTACGACGTGAATGGCGCGATCTCCGACTATGTCCACATTTCTGGGCCTGAAGAAGGTTTCGAAGCGCTCATCAAGGACAACTCCAGTGACATCGTGAAGACCGGTCTGACAAACCTCGTCGAGCGCTCCAATGTGTTGAAGAAGGCACCCGCTGGCTTCTTCTACTCAAAGCCGTCTTCTCGTGCCTCGAACTATTTCATCCGTGCGGAAGACTTACTATCCGAGACCTTGCATGCCCATTACTTAGCGTTTGCATGCTTGCCCCTCATCAAACGAGCCGCGGAAGATGGGATGGCGGTGCCCGATACGCTATACCTGGATACCATTGCACTATTGCCTCTTGCGATGTGCATGCAGATTTACCTTATGCGCTTCGGACAGCCGGGCTTCGCGAATATCCGGTCGTTCCACTCGCACGAAGGCCTAATTAAGGACGGGCCTTTGCCCAAGGCAGTTTCCGCTCTATGCCTGATCTCCGCATCGACCCAGTGCGGTCTCGCGCATCAGTGGGTCAAAGTGAACAGCGCTCCGCCGACGCGCGTGGCGACCATTCTCTCCTTTGAACGCTCGTCGAATTCCTGCTCGGTCTTGCACACGCTGAAGCAACCCGAAGACTTCGAGATGTTGGGGGAGGGCGAAGCGGGCGGGATTCGTCTTATTCGAATCCATGGTGAGCGGTTCGTCGCCGAACACAGCGAAACCAAGGTTCTGAACATCGGCACTGATCATGCGCCAGCCTTACTGCAATCCAAGTTTTACTCTTTCATGGGGGCCAACCTGTTCAGCTGCTATACCCATGACCGGTCAGGGCTGAGGCCTCGGACGGTGCATGTCGAAAAAGACAGACTGGTAGCTACAGATGATTTCGGCGTGTGGTTCGAACGGGTACTGCGTGAGGAAGCCGTCGCGTCGACCAAGTGGATCATCCACGACGACGACACGGGTAGTGAAACGTTGGCCGACCAAGCGATCGCTTACTTGGCGTCTTGCGGAGTCAAAGTGACTCATAAGGTGTCCTTCGATAAGTTCGATGCCGGCATGAGTTTTGAGGGTTCTGTCATCGTCATTACCGCCGCTGCTGAGCGTGGATCTCGCCTGCAGAGCGTCAGCCGTCGGCTGCGCACCGCACAGCAAGCTGGCACCCGGCTGTACATCACAGGAGCACTCTTCGGACGTAGCTATGCGCTGATGAAGGATCTGCAGAGCAACCTGACGCAACCTGCCAAGGATCACAGTCGCTATGTCTTTAAAACGTTCATGGAGATCCCGGCAGCAGAGCTCTCTTGTACGCATCACTGGGCCGAAGAGCAGCGAGTACTCGGCTCTTTGTATTCATTTGCGGATACCTTCTCACCGGCGATCACTCAGCGCATGGGCGTGTTTGGTAACGCCGCTACGGGGGGGCTTGGGCTGCACCCATTCTGGCCCAGTAGCCACACGGGTAAGCCGATGACCCTGAGCCGTGGCTTTGCATTTGTCGATGGCAAGAAGGATGTGACAGGGGCGACGTCGACGGACATTTACCTCACCATCCTTTGGATTCTCCAGAATGCCCGGTACAGCGACAAGGTTCAGAACGCCAAGCGGTTGGAATCGGGGGAGCTTCAACAGGTACTGCTCTCGCCAGACGTGTTCTCGCGCTTCGACGATGGTGTCATCCAAGCCGCGTTCTTGCGTGCCGCGCTACCGACAGAACTCGACTACCGGGCCCAAGAAACCCATAGCCTGTCGATGGCGGACATCATTCAGCGCGTCGCCGCAGGGTATGGGCAAGAGCGTGGGGAAGCCGCCATGGAGTTCGTGATGGCGTTGGCTATCGGCAAAATCCGCCTGCACAAAGAGATCGATAGCCGTCTGCGGGCCAGCTTGATCCAGATTTTGTCCCCGCACGTGCCGGAGATCATCTACATGCTGGATCCCGAATACGAGTCGCCGTTGTGATCAGTAGTTGTTAAAAAGCGCTGCATGCGGTCGTTCAGGGAAGGCGCTATCTGCTTGGCCATAGCTCAGGGATGAGCTGTACCTTGTTTAGTCTCTTCCAGGGAGAGGTATTTGGGCTGGGACTATGTGCGCCAGGCGAAAAAGATTTGTGAATTCGAGGGCGAGTCAGTAAGGTTTGGCACGTAACATCACGCGGGAGTCCTTATGGACGATCACTCATCATCAGCGAAACTTGTGCGCTCAAGGCGACATGGTCAACGCAGACTGGATGCTGTAACCGAACAGCTGAAGGCTGAGTTTGCCAGGCTTGCACGTGAACAGTTATTGGCTTACATGCCTCGTGTTACTGCATCTGACATTGATAATTCGCGGCGCGCTAGGAATATCTTGGAGCGTCATGCGGTTCCGAATGGTGGCCCTATCCTTTGCGGACTCATCGGCGGTATTAACATGCTGAGGGAGCAGCTGCGCGCTCTGGACACAGTCCTTAGTGAGGCAGGTCAGCCTGATCCCGATTCACCGTTGCACACCTTGAGGAAACGCATCCTCGCGTTTTTCCGAATTTTCCTTGCTCACCTAATCAAGCTTCAGGCCCGATCTCTTCGGGCTGTACTCACCGTTCCTCTCTTCCTTGATGGGCCAGAGATGAATGGTTTCAAGCATCGCCTCCGCTAAACCTTTTCGAATATCTGCGAATAAAAACTCCGTCGAAAACTATTTCGAATAGGCCTAGCTATGCCCATCAAAAAGTCATGCACCTGTAGTTTACGCTCTAACAAGCGCTGCCCATTACATTCGTCCGTACCTCCTCGACGCGTGTCTCATCGCCTCCGACGGCCTCCTGAACTTCCCAGGTTCGAGAAGTGGGGGGCGCAAGTTAAAGTCATTCGGGACATTCTCAAGGTCGGGGTGATGCTTCTGCAGGTACTTCATATATTCATTTTTTGGTGAGACCGAACTCTCAGTAACTTGTGTCCGTTGCAGATAGATACTCTGCAATGGGCATGGGTCAGATGGTGTTTAAAAATGCCATCAGTGTGTGTCTGTTCGTGCAGGAGCTGCTCGCTCTCTTCGTCAAAAAGAGTGATTCAAGCCAAGTCAGAATGAGGTGAAGTTTGAAGGAGCTATTCGTCTGAGTTGGAAGTGCGACTAAGGTCTAAAGAATAGTGGTAGCACTTCGCTTGTCCGCTTTGTTTTATCTCGCAATGATCTCTAGCTCAAGGTTTTCCGAGGCTAGAGCTTGATGGAATGACGTCTCTCAGGCTGCTTCATCGCAGCATGATTTCAATCGGTAGCGACATGCAGCAGTTCTTGTTGACAACGGGCGCTGCGAGCTTCGATTGCCTCTTCTCTACCCGTGACACTCCCTTCGTACTGACGCTCACCGCCCGAGGCGAAGTCAGGAGGGGCGTTTCGATGTGCTCAACGGTTACAGAATTCGGGATTATTTGGGTGACATGTATGGCGATTTGGTCGCTGTGCTCAGGTCGGGTAGAGTGAGTAGTGAGTGTCTGAAGCCCAAGGATTTCTTGGCGCAACTGAATCAGGCTATCCCAACTCAGGCCACTGCCCGGGGCCAACCCCAAACCATCTGAAATTGTTCGTCTGCGCCCTGATATCATCGAGGAGCGCGATAAGCCGTACTTCAACGCCTGGATTTACTGGACACCTGAAAGCGGTCGTAAACCCAGCCCAGAAAATCGCCATAAAACCTTGATGTTACTAGGCCCTGAAGCGGCGAAGCACGGCTACGACCGCAATGCGTCTTCAAGGTGGAGTGCGACCGATACAGGTGAGGTTTGGAAAATCTAAATCCACCGTCTTTTCTATCTAACTTTTAGTCGGGTCGACCTTATGGGCCAAAGAGGTCATGAAAGGATGATTCAAGTAGGTGCGATGCGGGTGACCTGGCAGCAAGTGCTGCTCGAGTACCAGCGTGACAGGGCGCACAAAGACAATTATCAGGCAGTGATGGACCTGGTGCTGGAACACAGCGGCGCGTACGGCATGGGCGTCAATTACGCCATACACTATGGTGCACAAGTCGTCGCAGCGGCAGGCCTGATAAATCGGTGGGACAAAAAAGACGCAACTTGAGTTGCGTCTTTTTTTTGCGCAGAGCGCTAAAACGAGATATGCAAATCGATAGATCAGCTCAACGTAGCAGTTTTTTAAACTGGAGCCGGTGAGATTAGAGCGGCGATCAACTCTTCGGGAGTGACGATCTTTACTCCGTATTTTTGCATGTAGGTCGCGCGATTTTTCGGGTGCAGAATCGAGCTTTGACCCGCATTCTTGCCTTGGTCGTACGTGCAGAAATATTCGTGGCCGTAGCCGTAGGTGGCGGCGAGGGCATCACCATCCATCCACTCAGCCACGCCCTCGCTAAATTTTTTCTCGGCAATTGGATCATCCTGAAGGGCTGGGAGCAGGCCATTTTCAGGGCTCAACAGCATGTCCTTCAGCACCTGCATGCCGCAGCCCATCGATTCGATGTCTCGCGCGCAACGGAAGCTCCGTTCGAGCCGAGTTTCCAGATCAAGTGCTTCTGGAGCTTTGTACTTGTTCACGATCTGGTGTCGCGGGGCTGCAATACGCGGCAGGTGTATAAAGCTGAAATCCAGTGATGCTGCTTTTTCAATGGTCGCTTCGAGCTGCTCCGAGATTTCTGCGGCGGGCGTTCCGTTAATCTTCTTGGCCGCTTGGTCACCTTCGGACATGGAAATCGTCGCTTTGTAATCTCGAACAAATGCCTTGCGCCCCTTCCTCGGGATTGCTTCGAAATTCGCAATGCCTTCGAAGATGAACGAGGTGATGACCTTGTCGTTGATAAGGGTATACAGGGTGCGAACGGCAGCTGGGGTCTTAGCGTCAGCGCGCTTTGCGTCGTCAACAATCAGTTCCCACACATTGGAGTCAAATACAACGGTCGTGCTCATTGGGTATCCTTACTGGTCGAGCTGAACGGCAGACGGTTCTGTCTGGGTGACCTTATTTTAGCGCTCGTAGATTGCAGGAATGCAATCGGTTGTGTGGCGACTCCTGATGGGATGCTTGGCCTGCCTCGAAATCGTATTTAGGGTTGCGGTAGGGTGGAGCCCGCTTTTAGCTGTGATGGTCGGACGACAGCACCATTATGTTCAGTTGATGCATGCAGACGATATGCCTCAAGTGTTTCCTCATCGATTATGTCCGTCGGTTCGATCGTCCAGTTCGCTTTGGGCTGAATGTGAGCAGCGTTTTATTGAGTTTCATTGAGTTGCACTTTCGCGACAGCACGCTGCATTTAGAAGGAGTGCTCACTGGTCACTTTGGCCTACTTGATCATTCATGAGGATTAGGTTGCTCGGAACCCATCACAGCCAAGTCGATCTGGAACGAAAGGGCGTCAAATGGCCATTACTGCGTAACCTTCATTGACATAGAATCAATGAGGTGGTGCGGTTCGAGCCTTCCTAAAGCAGGATGCCGCTGTGCACCAAGAGTCCATAGATTGAATTTTTTTGCGAGGGATTTTCAATGAGTCGTGAGCGGTATTTAGTGTCGTCTTATGGAGGTAATCCAGAGGGTACGCGGGTGGGTCTCGCTAAGTTTTTCGAGCTTTGCCTGAGCCATGGCTCCGGTGTGATCGTCGTACCCACAATCGGTAATGTGAGCGGGACGATGTTTACTCAGGTATTGCCTAACGCATTAGCTAAAACACTGATTTCTAAGCGAGTCATCTCTATCGGCGACGGTAAAACCATTACGCTTTGCGGATCGAGCACTCTCAAAAATTTTACGAAGGGAAATGTCTATCTCACCTTATGGGGCCAGGCTGGCACTATTGAAAAAATTGAAAGTGATTGTTACTCGTGCACGGCCGAGGTTTTTGTAACTTGGCTGCCAGAGGACTCTAAAGAGTGGGCTAGAACGTATAAGGTGACGAAGATCTACGACGATGGCGTAACATCAACTCCGAATTTTTAAGTCAAACGCTGACGATTCGGAAAATTGCAGCTGATTCAGCGATCAACATGATCATTGAACCCTACAATCCGCCGGCCGAAGCGGCGTGCTGGCGCATGGTAATCCTTGTGATAAGGATGAAGGTGTCTACATGTTTTTATGTGGACACCATAACCTTTGGAGGTGGCACCAGAAAATTGTGTTAGCTGGCCGACTACGCTCGATACAGGCTGATTTTGTCTGATCTGGTTTGCGCACGGGCGGAGAATTCACTGAAACTAAAGAAGGCTTGGATCGCGTCCTAGTCTGTGCCGGCAGCTCGTATTTTGAACCGGAATTAATTTTTTAGCTGAGTTGGCGTTGATGCCGTTATGCAGGGCTACGATTGCCATTGATTGCCATTGATTGCCATTGATTGCCATTGATTGCCATTGATTGCCATTGATTGGCTTGGTTGCAAGCATTTCTGTACGATCTGAACTGTAAAAAGTTCGGGGCAAGGAGTTCTTTGGCGCATGTAATATTGGCCATAAAGACGCCGGTCTCCACAACTTTTTGGTTAGAAAGTCCTAGCTTTCCCGTAGTTAGAAATATCATGATGGCTAGTGTTGCGATTTTTCGTTACTCGAATATTTCGTAGCGCTTTAACTGAGAGGGTCTAGCGACCCCTATCCAATGCAGCGTTACTTACGGGTTGTGTCTCTTTGCTTATCGGATTGTTTGCCTTCTTCTAAAATATAAAGTTAGTACTGGCTGGCGGAAAGATTTAGTCTGGTTTGTGTTGTGTTGTGTTGTGTTAAGGAAGTCGAGATGTTTGCCATCTGTAATGGTTTTCTGAAACGTTTCCTCAAGTGGATTGTGTTCATGAATCTAACAATCCAATGAGGGGTCTGATTTAAAGGTAATGATGTTTTTTCGAACGAATGAGCAATTTTAAGTGGGGAACGCAAAATTTTTTAATGAATCTTTGAACGGTCGTGAATCTGCATCTACCTCAGAAGCTTTTCAGCTTCGGGGATATGCGCCGAACCCAACACCGCCGGCAATATCCCGGAACGCAAATCCCCACCACTCGGCTGCTGATACAGGCTCAAGCCAAACTCCGGCAGCACCGCCAGCAGGTAATCGAAAATATCCCCCTGGATCCGCTCGTAATCAGCCCACACCGTGGTGGTGGTAAAGCAGTAGATTTCCAGCGGAATGCCCTGGGCCGTGGTCTGCATCTGGCGGACCATGCAGGTCATGTTCGGCTGGATCTCCGGATGGCTCTTCAAGTAAGCCAAGGCGTAGGCGCGGAAGGTGCCGATGTTGGTCATGCGCCGGCGGTTGGCGGACATTGCCGCAACATTGCCCTGCGCTTCGTTCCAGGCCTTGAGCTCGGCTTTCTTGCGGCCCATGTACGCGGTCAGCAGGTGCACCTGGGAGAGTTTTTCTTCTTCATCGTCGCGGATGAAACGCACACCGCTGGCGTCGATGAACAGGCTGCGCTTGATCCGTCGTCCGCCGGACTGCTGCATGCCGCGCCAGTTTCTGAACGACTCGGACATCAGGCGCCAGGTCGGGATCGAGACGATGGTTTTGTCGAAATTCTGCACTTTGACCGTGTGCAGGGTGATGTCGACCACGTCGCCATCGGCGCCGACTTGCGGCATTTCGATCCAGTCGCCGACCCGCAGCATGTCATTGCTGGTCAGTTGCACGCTGGCGACGAACGACAGCAGGGTGTCCTTGTAGACCAACAGGATCACCGCCGACATCGCACCCAGACCGGACAGCAGCAACAGTGGCGAACGGTCGATCAGGGTGGCGACGATGATGATCGCGCCGAACACGTACAAGACCATTTTCGCCAGTTGCACATACCCCTTGATCGAGCGGGTGCGGGCGTGTTCGGTGCGGGCGTAGATGTCCAGCAGCGCATTGAGCAGGGCGCTGACCGACAGCAGCAGGAACAGAATGGTGAACGCCAGCGCCACGTTGCCGAGGAACACCGTGGCAGTCTTGCTCAGTTCCGGCACCAGGTGCAGGCCGAACTGGATCACCAGCGACGGCGTCATCTGCGCCAGACGCTGAAACACCTTGTTGTGGCGAAAGTCGTTAATCCAGTGCAGGGCGGGCTGGCGACCGAGCATGCGGCTGGCATGCAGGATCAGGTAACGCGCCACTCGTCCGAGGACCAGCGCGATCACCAGCAGCAGGACCAAAGCCAGGCCGGCGTGCAGGAGCGGGTGCTGTTCGAGGGCACCCCAGAGGTCTTGGGCGTTGAGCCAGAGCTGTTTGAAATCCATGAGCGAGACGATTCTTCTGTAAGACGCGACGGGCGATTAGAGCATTTAAGACGCTGTGTATTACCGTTGGAGACAAATCGAGCAACAAAAAAGCCACTGATTACGGCGGATTTCACAAAGAAACTCGGCCTGAGCGCTCGAAACCGGTAACCTATGCAGCTGATTTTTTGCATATCTTCGAGGTAGCACCCGTGTTTTCCCAATTCGCCCTGCACGAACGCCTGCTCAAAGCCGTGGCCGAGCTGAAATTTGTCGAGCCAACGCCTGTGCAAGCCGCGGCCATTCCGCTGGCGCTTCAGGGGCGTGACCTGCGGGTGACGGCGCAAACCGGTAGCGGCAAGACCGCCGCTTTCGTCCTGCCGATCCTCAACCGCCTGATCGGCCCGGCCAAGATCCGCGTCAGCATCAAGACCCTGATCCTGCTGCCGACCCGCGAGCTGGCCCAGCAGACCCTGAAGGAAGTCGAGCGCTTTTCGCAGTTCACTTTCATCAAGTCCGGCCTGATCACCGGCGGTGAAGACTTCAAGGTCCAGGCCGCCATGCTGCGCAAGGTGCCGGACATCCTGATCGGCACCCCGGGCCGGATGATCGAGCAACTGAACGCCGGCAACCTCGACCTGAAAGAAGTCGAAGTGCTGGTGCTCGACGAAGCCGACCGCATGCTCGACATGGGTTTCGCCGAAGACGTGCAGCGTCTGGTCGACGAATGCCCGAATCGTCAGCAGACCATGCTGTTCTCCGCCACCACCGGCGGTTCCGGCCTGCGCGAGATGATCGCCAAGGTGCTGAACAACCCTGAGCACTTGCAGCTCAACGCGGTCAGCCAGCTGAACTCGACCACTCGTCAGCAGATCATCACCGCCGACCACAACCAGCACAAAGAACAGATCGTGAACTGGCTGCTGGCCAACGAGACCTATCAGAAGGCTATCGTCTTCACCAACACCCGGGCCATGGCCGACCGCATCTACGGTCGTCTCGTTGCTCAGGAATACAAGGCGTTCGTGCTGCACGGCGAGAAAGACCAGAAGGATCGCAAGCTGGCGATCGACCGTCTGAAGCAGGGCGGCGTGAAGATCCTGGTGGCCACCGACGTGGCGGCCCGTGGTCTGGACGTTGATGGTCTGGATCTGGTGATCAACTTCGACATGCCACGCAGCGGCGACGAATACGTTCACCGCATCGGTCGTACCGGCCGTGCCGGCAACGACGGTCTGGCGATCTCGCTGATCTGCCACGGCGACTGGAACCTGATGTCGAGCATCGAGCGTTATCTGAAGCAGAGCTTCGAGCGCCGTACCATCAAGGAAGTCAAAGGCACCTACGGCGGACCGAAAAAGGTCAAGGCCTCGGGCAAAGCCGTCGGCGTGAAGAAGAAAAAGACCGACGCCAAGGGCGACAAGAAGAAAACCGCCGCCAAGACCCCGACCAAACGCAAGAGCGCCAATCGTCCGAAGCCGGACGCTCTGGTGAGCAGCGACGGCATGGCCCCGCTGAAGCGCCGCAAGCCGGAAGCGCCGGCGGCAGAGTAAGTCGTTTCAGGCAGGCAAAGAAAAACCCGGACATGGTCCGGGTTTTTTTATCGCCAGGGTTTATCAACTGCCCAGCAGGCCAGTGGTGTCGGCATCAAAGCGCCGCTTGGCCTGATCGGCTGCCGGTTTGAGCTGTGCGAGCAGGGCGGCCTCGCTGTACAGCCCGGTCAGTGCCAGCTCTTTTGGCGTTGGCTCGATCGGGATCAGCACGTCTTCACCCGCCGCGTGCAGCCAGATCGCCACAAGGTGCAGCGCCGACACAAACAGCATCCGCAGCTCAACGGTTTTGCCCTTCAACTGCGGCGATTGCTCCGCCAGTTTCAGCGCATCGACCGTGGCGGCCGCCAGGTTACCGTGGTTCAACGAGGCGAACTCGACGTGACCGCGTACTTCGGCCAATTGCGCATCGGCAATCGACACCCCGCCGGAGAACACCAGGTAATGCCAGTCGCCTACGCGGGCGTTTTTCAGGCCTTTGCCCTGGCTCAGGTCGTCCAGACTGAGCGAGTAGCCACGATAGGCTTCGCTGAGGCTGATCCCGGCAGGCGCAGCACTGGCGAACTGGCGATTCACGCCGAAACCCTGGGTCTGCAACGCGGCCTGCAGGGCCGGACGCAATGTCTGTACGCCGTTGGAAGGCGCCTTTGGATAAGTCAGTTGCATGATGTCGCCCTCCTAGTTTTTCGCCGTGAAGTAAGTGTGGGTCCAGTTGCCGCCGCCGTTGTAGGAACCAGGGAAGGAACTCAGCGCGCGGGTCGAATAGCCATAGATTGAATCCGCGACCAGCACGTAATTGCCGTTGGTGCCGTAGATCGCCAGAAAGTGCGCACCGCCGCCGTACCAGGCGCAGCGCAGGCCGATCGGGCGGCCCATGTTGATCTGGTTCTGGATGGCCGACATTTGCAGCGAGCCCGAATTCATGCCGTTGAAACTGCGGGTGATCTTCAGCGCAACGTCCAGATAACCGTACACGTTGCACGGCCCCGGTTGATTGCAGCAGTTGCGATCCAGCGCGGCGCTGGCAACGGCGCATTGGGTCCAGGACCCGGTGCCGTAATAATTGCCGACCGAGGCGGAAGCGGCGGCCCAGCACCAGTTGGTCTGGGTCTGTTGCTGCATGGTGAAGTTCAGGCTGGCAGCAGCCAGGGCGCGTTGTTGAACAGCCGCCTCGACCTCGACCAGTTGCGGGTCGAGCAGATGGCCGGTCAGGCACACGGGCAGGGTGTTGCCGGTGAAAGCCGTTGTTTCAGTGGTTAACATTTTTCAATCCTCCATGAATGAAAACAAACGTTCCGCGTTTGCGGGATAACGGTGTTGCCGAGCGATCGGTGCTAAAGGGTTGCCATCTCCGATGGCCGGTTCCGATCAGGCTCGGGGTAACCCTAGGTGTGAATATGCATTTGTGCAAATGACAAAATGCACTAATGCAAATTTCCGGATAAAAGGAAGCAGGCTTTGGTATCGATCCAGCCTGATCGATGCCAAAGCCTGCCGTTGTCTGAGCGGGTGTTATCCCTCGGTTTTTTTCTCCGCCGACCCCAGCTCTTTCAAGCGCTGATCGATCAACTGACATTTGTCCGGCAGATCGGCGGAGGCGGTGCCCAGGTCCATTTTCTGCAATTCGGCGTTGATCTCTTTGGCCTTGGTCGGGTTTTGCTCGGTGAGCTTCGCGACTTCCTTGGCCAGTTGCTCGCGTTTGGCGGTGGCTTCCTCCGGCGTACAGGCCCAAACGGGCAGGGCGCAGGCGAGCGTGGCGGCGAGGGTGAGCTTGAGCAGGGTTTTCATGGGGGCAGGCCTCAGTTCCGGTTAAGGCGGGTTAACCGGTTGAGGGTTCTGGCTAGCGAAAAGTTCACTGCGACTGGCGTTGGGGGGATGCCTTGTTCAAAAGTCGACCTCGGCAATTGAAATGCCTATGCATCGGTTGAATACATCGACAAGAAGATCGTCATCACCGTGGTAGGAGTGAATACATGCCTTGATCCATTCCTCTTGATCGACCATCCCCCAGTCGATGAGATAACCGGCGTTGAAAATGATGTATTCAAACAGGATGCGCTGGGTTCGGCCATTTCCTTCCCTGAACGGGTGAGCCACATTGAGAGTGCCATACGAAGCGGCGACTGCTGAAACCAGCTGTTGACGGGAAAACCCTTCAAACCAGCCAGCGTTCGCCATTTTCGAAAGTTCTTTTGCGACTTCACGCTCAATGTATTCCGGGCTGCAAAATCGCGTACTGCCTTTACTGATCGCCAGTGTCCGGATTTCGCCGGCCCATGGATAGATCGCTTCAAACAAGGTGCGGTGCACCCGTTTTAAAGTTGAAAGACTGTAGGGAGGAGGAATGAATTCCAAACGCGCAGAGGCGACTTCGTTGATGTAGCGTTCTGCCTCATCCAGGTCTTCGGCATTGCGCAAGTCGAGCAAATTGACAAGAACGTCAGAGCCCGGATAACAATCCGGGGCTTGGTCAGAACCGTATTTATCGTTGCTCAAGCTTTCAAGAGCTGGACCGCTCTCAAGGCAGCGGCCCTGGTGGGAAGTTTGATATCGCCATCAGTCGGAGATGGAACAAAGCCTTCCAGGCGCAGGCTGGCCGCGAAATTGGCTCTGCGTTGCTTCGCGAACCAGGCTTTCTTGGTTTGCAGACTCAGCTTTTCCATATCGGCCTCTTGATGCGGGAATGTGCCAATTATAGTCGAACGAAGCCGTGACGGCTCGTTCGACCTAGCATCGCACATCCTGCGGCACCATTGAACCCGTTCACGCTGACGGGCTACCCATCATGGCAGCAACTGGATTTCGCGGCGCCGTCGTAGCGATCATGATGCCGCACCCATTCCATGATCTCGTCCTCGTTCCTGCCCTTGGGCGTGAGGTCGAGGTAGTTGTAGGCGCCGACCAGCAGGTCGAGGCCGCGAGCATAGGTTGAGTAGGTGTGGAAAATGTCGCCGTTGTCGGCGCGATAAAACACGCTGAGCCCGGGCATTTCTTCCTCGCCGCTGTCGGTCTTTTCGTAGTTGTACGTAGCCTTGCCTGCTTCGACATCCTCAGCACGGGCGCACACGCCGAAGTCGTAGTTGAAATCGCAGCCGTCCGACGATACCCAGTCGAATGTCCAGCCCATCCGCCGCTTGAACGCCTGGAATTCGGCGAACGGTGCGTGGGACACCGCCACCAGCGCAATGTCGTGATGGGCCAGGTGCAGGTTGGCGCCGTCGATGTGGTCGCTGAGGAATGAACATCCCGGGCAGCCTTCCTCCCAGCCCTTGGCGAACATGAAGTGGTAAACGACGAGCTGGCTGTGTTTGCCGAACAGATCGGCGAGTTTCAATTCGCCGTTCGGCCCCATGAAGCGGTAATCCTTATCGACCTTCACCCAGGGCAGGGCGCGGCGTTTGGCGCTGAGGCGGTCGCGTTCCTTGGTGAAGGCCTTTTCATCGGCCAGATGCTGCTTACGGGCGGCGAGCCATTCTTCGCGCGACACCACCGGATGATTCTCAACGTTCATGATGATTTCTCCTGCGGGGGTTGAAACCGTCTGTCTCAGACTAGTCGTTCAACCACCCGGGAAATCGACAGACCGCCGGTCGGTCGGGGCGCCGAATAATCCTGAACGGTGGCGCAGCGCTCCGGTCACAACCTGTGAACGCGCCAAAAAATCACGCGCACCGGAGGTTGAATCAGGATGACGACTTATAACTGGGATTTGATTGAACGCCTGCTGCATGAAGTGCAGAACGGCGCAGGCCACAGCTTTGCGCCACGGTCTTTTGCCGAAGACTATGCGGCGGAGAAAGCGGCGGCGGGGGAGCCGATCGAGAATCTGGATCACCTGAAAACGCTCGCCTGCGACTATGAACAATTGTTGCTGTTGCGCGGTTACATCCAGCCCCGTGGCGAAGACGAGGGCAGCACCGGCAACAACTTCAGCCTGACCCCGCGCGGTTCCAGCCTGTTGAGCCTGATCGACAGCAGCATTCCCGGCAATGATCATCCGCGCGAAGTGCTGGATGATCAGGAAGACGCGCTGGATGAGCTGACGTTCGATGAGGTGGCCTCCAAGGCGCAGATTGCCTGAGGCTTTGCACAAAAAAATGTGGGAGCGAACGTGCTCGCTCCCACATGGGTTTTGCAGTGATCTCAGCTTTTTTGTGCGGCCTTCAGGCACTTCAAATCATTGAAGTCCTTGCGCACCCCCTCAATCTTTTTCAACAGGCGCTGGCGCTGCTGCTCCGTGCTGTCGGCCATCAGATCGACGAACAGCGAACGGGCCTGCGCCTCGGTATTGGCGTAGGCCTTTTGGTAATCCGCTGTCCATAAACGCTCGCGATTGACCAGAAGCGTCTCGATCCGTTGTGGGAATTCAGGACTGTTGCGTTGCGCCACCGCCGCGCTGAACTGCTTCTGCCAGTGGGCGCGGTTGGCGATCCACTGGGTGTTCTGATCGCCCAAGGCGGTCGACCAGGTCATCACCCGCTGTTCCTGCTTGGCGCTCAACGGGCCGAGCCAGTCGTTGAGACGCTTGTCCATGCGCGCGCCACGTTCGGCAATCTGCTGCGACAGCGGTGGCTTAAGGTATTCCTGCTGGCGCTTTTGCAGGTCTTTGGCAAAGGCGTCGTTCATTTCGGCGACCTGTTTGTCGTCCAGCCCTTGCAGCAACTCAATCGCGGACGGAGTGATTTCCCGCGCGGTTTCGGCGATCGCCTGCTTGGCTTCTGCGGTGCGGGCCTGGAGCGCGGCGTCGGTGACCTGATTGGTCTCGACCATGGTTTGCAGGCGATCGAGCCAGTCGAGATAACCCGGCAACTGCGTGGTGCAATGCCAGCTCAGGTGTTCCCTGAGGCGCTCGTTGAACCAGCCTTTCTGCTCGCCGTTCATGTCCAGGTAGTCGCTGAGCGTCCACGGAATGATTACGTCGAGATTGCGATAGGCCAGGCCGACACGGCTGCAGGCGCCGAGGGCGAGGGTCAGGATCAGTAGAACGGCGAGGCGTTTGAACCAGCTAGACATGGGCAAGTCCTTGCGAAAGCCAGCCTTGAGGGTCTGATTCTCATGTGAACGCAGGTTGGCCCCGGCAGTTCAGCCAATCAATAGAATGCGCGTTCGGCCTTGAGCGTGACCAGCCCGTCGCACTGACTGTTATGCCCGGAATAGGCCGAGCAATCGCTGCCGCTGAGGCTTGAATTGCTGTAGATCAGGTCGAGGTCGATGCCCATGAACGGCCGGGAAAATTTCACCGACCAGTCGGTAAAACTGCTGACATAACCCCCGTCCACCGAGACCGGCGTGTTGAGCTGATGGGTGGTGTATTTCATGCTGATCCCGATGCCGAACGGCTGATTGCCGCCCAGGTCGGCAAACAGGGTGTTGTTCTGTTTATCCGGATCGTTGCTCAGGGCGATGCCGATCCGGCTGCCGAGCAGGGTCAGGCCACCGAACAGTTCCTGGCTGTCGAGGGTGTCGACCTTCGGATAGCTGTAGTGGATCATCCCGACTTCGTAGCCGAGGGTCTGATCGAAAGGTTGTTTAAAGCCGACGTAGGAATCGATTTCGAGATTCTTCCCCGGCGTGAGACCCATGCTCGGTGCGTACTGGCCGACATACAGGCCGCTGTCGTGGCTGAGGTCCAGGCCGCCGTGGAACGATCCGACCGCCGAAGGTTTGACCAGCCCCTGTGCCATGCTGCGGCTGGGCGTGGTGCCGAGCTTGAGGTCGAAGTCGCCGAGTTCACGCTGGAAAATCTGCGCGTGCGCCGCCGGGCTCGCCAGCAGGCCTACAAGCAATAAACAGGAAGATTTGAGCATGCGTCACTCCTTGAGCAGCGAGCGCAGGTGCGACAAACCTGCTGAAACGCTTGATCCAGACGCGTGCAAGGATACCGGCGAATGATCGGCATTGAGGGCCGTTCGTCGATTTCTGCTGTTTTGAATGTTTGGTTAAACGCGAGAGAGGTCTTGCGAGGGATCCGGTCCAGACGCTTCGAAGCTCAAAGCGCCTTTGGACAGGTGTGCTGCGGGGTGTTACTTCTTGCCCAGGCTGATCTGCTTGGACGGGCCGAACGTCTGGCCGCTGACGCCCTTGGCAATTTGCTGGATCTCGCCGCCGGACTTGAGGAATGCCGCGATCTGATCGTTGATCGATTCGCTGGTTTCAACGGCTGGAGCTGGCTTTGCTTTGCTGGTGGATGCTTTTACACGCATGGCGGCCATTAACCTGTAGAAAAGTAACTCGGCCAGGCATCGTACAGGAATAACTTGACAATTGCTTGGTAAATATCCCCCGGAATAACCCAGCGTGCAGGTGGATTACTCTCGATTAATTATTCGAAATATCCCGCTAACCTGCTGTTTTAAATAACAACATTTATTGGATTTGAGGATGCCGGACGGCGTCGCGTTCAAGCGTAAGCCGTCGTGCTGGCCTGACGAGTGGCGCGCGGGCGGCGCGAAATCCAGGAAAATCAAGGCCTCCCACAGATTTTCACTCGGCCGTCAGATCTGACAACCGACGAACCCGGCAAAACCGGGTAGAATGCCGCCCACGCAATGAGGGTATTGGAAATGGCTTTAGTCGGGCGTTACAACAGTTTGCAAGTGGTTAAACACACTAACTTCGGTTTATATCTGGACGGCGGTGCCGACGGCGAAATTCTTTTGCCCAACCGTTATATCCCTAAAGATATTCCCAGCGAAGATGAAGACTGGCTCAATGTTTTCATTTATCTGGACAGTGACGACAAACTTATTGCCACCACTGAAAAACCAAAAGTTCAGGTCGGTGAATTTGCCAGTTTGAAAGTTGTTGAAGTCAACAGCATCGGCGTTTTCCTCGATTGGGGCCTGCCGAAGGATCTGCTGCTGCCTTACTCCGAAGAAAAACGCCAGATGACCGCCGGCGAGTACTGCGTGGTGCATGTCTACCTCGACAAGCACACCCGCCGCATCACAGCGACCGCGCGCCTGGATCGTTATCTGGACAAGACCCCGGCCAACTACAGCGTGGGCCAGGAAGTTGATCTGCTGGTGGCCGAATCCACCGACATGGGTTTCAAGGCCGTCATCAACAACAAGCACTGGGGTTTGATTCACAAGAACGAAATCTTCAAGTTCATGCGTTCCGGCATGCGCGAGAAAGGCTTCATCAAGGAAGTGCGCGCCGACGGCAAGATCAGCCTGAGCCTGCAACCGGTAGGTCAGGAAGCGGCCAGCAGCCTGAACTCGAAGATCCTCGCCAAGTTGCGCGAAAACGATGGCTCCCTGGCCGTCAGCGACAAGAGCGATCCGGCATTGATCAGCAGCCTGTTCGGTGTCAGCAAGGGCAACTTCAAGAAGGCCATCGGTTCCTTGTACAAGGAAGGCAAGATCGTTATTCACGCCGATCGCATTGAACTAACCTGAGTCTCGCGTGGCCCATGTTGCATGGGCTCACTCGAGGTCGGGCAGATGAAAAAAGCACTAATTGCCTACGTCGCCACGCTGCTGACGTTTCTTCTGCTCGACGGGCTCTGGCTCGGTGTGCTGATGGCGCCGACCTATCGCGAACTGCTCGGTTCGCTGATGCTCGAAAAACCGTTGCTGGTGCCAGCAGCGGTTTTTTATTGCCTGTACGTTTTCGGCTGTGTGGTGTTTGTGGTGCTGCCGTCGCTGACCTGGCAACGCGCCACCCGCATGGGCGCGCTGCTCGGGTTGGTCGCTTATGGCACCTATGACCTGACCAATTGGGCGACATTGCGTGGCTGGTCGGCGCAGGTGTCGCTGATGGATTGGGCCTGGGGGACATTTGCCACGGCGCTGGCCTGTTCGGTCGGATTCTGGGCCGCTCGCCGAAGCTGACGGCGGGCATGACGCAACAGGGCAATTGCATGTCTTTGCCGGGCGGCAATTTCTGTCCGACTGGTTGATAATCCCTGCCATCCTTTTTCGCCCCGGACAAAGAGCCGGGGCTTTGTTTGACCATTGGAAAAACTGCCATGTTGTGTGTGTTAGAGGTGTCGAGGTGAGCGTCAGTCGGCGCAGTGCCGACGGGTTTGCCCTGCAAGTGATGATCGGCCTGTGCCTGATCTGGGGCGTGCAGCAGGTGATGATCAAGTGGGCGGCGACCGACATTGCGCCGGTGATGCAGGCGGCGGGGCGGTCGGGGATTTCCGCGTTGCTGGTAGGACTGCTGATCTGCTGGAAGGGCGGCTGGGATCAGGTCGGCAACACTTGGCGCGGCGGCTTGCTGGCCGGTGCCTTGTTCGGGCTCGAGTTCCTGTTCATCTCCGAAGGCTTGCAGTTGACCACCGCCGCGCACATGTCGGTGTTCCTCTATACCGCGCCAATCTTCACTGCGCTGGGCGTGCATTTCCTCTTGCCCAGCGAGCGTCTGCGGCCGGTGCAATGGCTGGGGATCTTCATGGCGTTCGTCGGGATTGCCGTTGCGTTTGCCGGCGGCGTGTCGTGGGACAACCTCGACCGCCGGATGTTGATGGGCGATGCCCTCGGCGTGCTGGCCGGCGCCAGTTGGGGCGCGACCACCGTGGTGGTGCGCGCCTCGCGCCTGTCGGAGGCGCCGGTGACCCTGACCCTGTTCTACCAGTTGATTGTCGGTTTCATCGGCCTGTTGCTGATCGCGCTGCTCAGCGGCCAGATCACCCACGTCAGTCTGACCGTCGTGTCCGTGGGCAGCGTGTTGTTCCAGGGGCTGGTGGTGTCGTTCTTCAGTTACCTGACCTGGTTCTGGCTGCTGCGCCGTTATCTGGCGGCCAACCTCGCCGTGTTTTCCTTCATGACACCGTTGTTCGGCGTGACCTTCGGCGTGGTGCTGCTCGGCGAAGAACTGAGCCTGAACTTCATCATCGGTGCCGTGCTGGTGCTGCTCGGCATCACCTTCGTCAGCGCGGAACAGTGGGTGCGTCGGCGCCTGCGCAAAGCCCTCGGCCAGCCGTAACCGATTTGCACGCCAGACCGCCGGCAATCAGCAGGCCGCTGCCGGCGATCACCAGCGCCGGTTGCAGGCCACCGCTGAAATGGCTGCTGACCGCCGCCAGCAACGGCCCGCTGAGCTGACCGACGGCGAAGCACGCGGTGAGCAGGCCGGCGTTGCGCTGGGTGGCGTGGGGCGCGAGTTCCCGGGAGCGTTGCATCACCAGTTGCATGCAGGCCAGGAACGGCGTGCCGCAGAGGATCACGCCCAATGCCAGACCGAGGCCGCTGCCCAACAGGCAAGCGAACACCCCGGCAGCCTGCAGCCACAACGTCGCCATCAACCAGTGCCGGGTGGTGTCCGGATCGTGCCGACGCAAACTCACCAGCAAAACGCCAATTGCGGCGCCGAGGCCAAAGCACGGCCAGAACAGATCCGCCTGCCACTGCCCGTGAAATTGCGCGTTGGCCATCTGCGACAGAAACGTGGCCGGGATGATGTAGCCCACGCCATACAAGGCGTACACCACCGCCAACCGCCCAATGCCGCGATTCGACGAACTTGCGGCAGTCGGTGCGGCCGGCACACCGACGCCCGGTTGCGGCAGGATCCGCACGATCCCCAGCAACATCACCAGCGCCACGGCGGCGTAAATCAGCCACAGAGTCGCGGAAGTCTGCTGCGCCAGATGTGAGAACAGCGCCAACAGCCCAGTCAGAAAAATCCCCAGCCCCGGCCCGGCAAACACCAGCGCTCCCAATCTCGGACGACCCACCGCCGCAGCCAGCGGCTGACTCAGCGCAGTAATCATCACCAGCACCCAGGCGCTCGCCACACCGGTGCCGAAGCGCAGCAACAAATGCGACCAGAAACCGTTGGCCCAGAACGACGCGAGCGTCAGCAACACACACAACCACAGGCCGCCATGCAGGCGTCGCTGCACCTGATCCCGCCGACGGGAAAACATCGCATCCACCGCGCCGAGCAGGTAACCGAGGTAGTTGGCAGCTGCAATCAGACCGGCGGCGGTCAGGTCGATCTGCCCTTCGCTGAGCAGGTGCGGCAGTTGCGGGGTGAGGGCGAAACGCCCGATGCCCATGGCCATCATCAGGGCAATGAAACAGGCGGATAAGCGAATCAGCGGTGACATGGTCTGAATTCCGTTGCAGGTTCAATGACCGTCAGGCTAGGACTGATTGACTTTCTTTAAAATTGAATAATAGTGAGTAACTTGTTCTGTTCAGGAGAAAGGTTGTGGAGTTCAGCCAATTGCGGATCTTCCAGGCCGTGGCGGAGGAGGGCTCGATTACCCGCGCCGCCGAACGTTTGCACCGCGTGCCGTCGAACCTGTCGACCCGGCTCAAACAGCTCGAAGAGCAACTGGGTGTCGAACTGTTCGTCCGTGAGCGTCAGCGTTTGCAGTTGTCGCCTGCGGGAAAAGTCCTGCTGGACTACACCGGCAAACTGTTCGCCCTGCGCGATCAGGCGAGTGCAGCGGTGATGGGCGGGCAACCGGCGGGGGATTTCGTGCTCGGCACGCTGTACAGCACGGCGGCCATTCATTTGCCAGCGCTGCTGGCGCGCTATCACAAGCAATATCCGGCGGTGAATCTTCAGGTGCAGTCCGGGCCCAGTGGTGAATTGCTCGAAGGCCTGCTCACCGGTCGTCTCGACGCCGCGCTGGTGGATGGCCCACCGCAACTGGCCGGCATCGATGGGGTGCCGCTGTGCAACGAGCGGCTGGTGCTGATCAGCGAGGCCGATCACCCGCCGATACGCAGCGCCAGGGATGTCGAAGGTCGGGCGGTGTTCACCTTCCGTCATGGCTGCGCCTATCGCGCGCGGCTGGAAGCGTGGTTTGCCCACTATCAGGCGGCGATGGGCCGGGCGATGGAGATCGAGTCCTATCAGGGCATGCTCGCCTGCGTGATTGCCGGCAGCGGAGTGGCGTTGATGTCGGAGTCGATGCTCGCCAGCCTGCCGGGGCGCGAAAGCGTGGCGGTGCACCCGCTGGCCGAGCCTTTTGCCAGTGCGACAACATGGCTCATGTGGCGCCGGGGTATGGTTGGTGCCAACCTCAATGCGTGGATCGAACAGCAGCAGGCGCTCTATCCCGTGGCTGGCGAAGACGTGCGGGAAACGGCTTGAACGAACGGTCAGGGATTTGGATCAATTCAGTAACAGATCATTGCGGATTTGGCCGAGCATTGCGTAGGACTTCGGACTATTATCAGTGCGAAGCGGCCTCAGAATTCCGGACGCTCAGCACCACCCTGAAGGGGGCATGACGATGAAAGAGAAAATTCAAAACTGGCTGCACGATTTGGGTGTTGCCCTCGGCTTGATCGAACCGCCTCTGCAACCGGTCCCGATTCGCACCGATGACGAACAGCGTCGGCGTCAGCCACGTCGGCGGTAATGCCCCGCTTTGAAGGATCAAAGGATTTAAACGACAAAAGATCGCACCCGCCCGTCGCTCCATTGGAGTGGCGGGCGGGTGCGATCTTTTGTTTTCAGTGACGCCCGATTTCCATCAGAAACCGGCTCAGGTCATTCGCGGTTTTCGCGGTCTTGAGCATCCGGTCCTCTTCGGCGGTGAAGGCCGTCAGTCCGAATTCATCTTCCAGATGGAAGATCAGATCCTCGATATCCGCTTTTTCCAGCCCCAGTTGCGCGAGGCTGGTGTTGTCGTCGAATTCACGATTTTCCAGCAGGCGCAGGATGAACCGGTGCACGGCAGCACGCACGGCAGCTCTTCTCATGGCAGATCTTTGTGTTGTTAGTCTGACTGAAGTACAGCAGGCCTCAGGCGTGGCGGCGCAACCATTCGTCAATCATCCTGCGCAGATGCTCCCCGGAAAAACTGCCGAAGTGCCCGCCATGCACAGTGCGGATCTCCAAATCCTGCAATCGACGCAGACTGGCGGCGTAGTCATCGAGGTTGGAATGGTAGGCGTCTTCGATCAACGGCCCGTCGTAAATGATGTCGCCGCTGAACAGTGTCTCAGTGGCCGCTTCGTAGAGGCTGATCCCGCCCGGCGAATGCCCCGGCGTGTGCAGCACCTGCAAGGTTCGATTGCCCAGGTCCAGCACATCGCCATCCTCGACAAACCCGGTGGCCGGCGCCGCCTTGACCCGGTATTCGGCGTAGCACAACGGGCAGTCCGGGTGCGCTTCGAACATGTCGTCGCCGACGAAGGCCCGGCTCAGATCATTCTCGCCATCCGGCGCCGCCAGAATATCCGCTTCGGCTGGATGCACCAGCCGTTCGGCAAATTCGTGATGCCCGGCGATGTGGTCGAAATGGCAATGACTGGCCACCGCCATCAACGGCCGCTCGGTCAGCCACGGCAGTTGCTCGCGCAGGCTGACCAGGCCGGAACCGCTGTCGAGCAGCAGATCCTTGTCCCGCCCCTGGACGTGCCACAGGTTGCAGCGATAGAACGGGCGGATGAACGGCTCGTGAATCAGCCGAATGCCGTCGCTCAGGTGCTGCACTTCGAACCACCGATCGCGAGAAACAATCTTCATAAGCACTTTCCTTGAGACGAAAAAAACGGGTGTGGCAACCGACGCCACACCCGCCGAAGAAAGTTGTTGCTACCGCATCAGCTTAGATCGCGCTGGCCACCACGTTTGGGCGACGCGACATCAGGCTGACCACCACAAAACTCACCAGACCCACAGCCAGGCTGTAGTAGATCGGTGTGTTCGCGTCCAGACCATCCTTGAACATGAACAGCAGGGCGGTGGCGAAACCCAGGCCCATGCTGGCGATGGCGCCGGCAGTGGTCGCGCGTTTCCAGAAGATCGCACCGATCAGCGGGATCAGCATGCCGCCCACCAACAGGTTGTAAGCGAGGGTCAGAGCGCTGATCACGTCGTTGACCACCAGCGCGATGCCCAGCACCACGATGCCGGTCAGCAGGGTGAACAGACGGTTCACACCCAGGCTCGACTGTTTGCCGCCACGCAGTTTCGGCAGCAGGTCTTCGGTCAGGGTGGTGGCAGCGGCGAGCAGGCCGGCGCTGGCGGTGGACATCATCGCGGCCAGGGCTGCGGCGATCACCAGACCACGGATGCCGTCCGGCAGCGACAGTTTGACGATCGCGGCGAAGGCGTTGTTGACGTTGTCCAGATCCGGGATCAGCACATGTGCAGCCATGCCGATCAGGGCACAGGCCAGACCGTAGAGGATGCAGTAGATGCCCGCGATGCTACCGGCGTACTGAGCGACTTTGGCGGTCTTGACGGTGAACACCCGTTGCCAGATGTCCTGACCGATCAGGATGCCGAAGAAGTAGATCATGAAGTAGGTGATGATCGTGTCCCAGCCGATGGTGGTGAAGCTGAAGGCGGTAGCCGGCAGTTTCAACACCAGCTCGTCCCAGCCGCCGACGCGGTACAGGCAGATTGGCAACAGGATGAACATCAGGCCGACGGTCTTGATGATGAACTGGACGATGTCGGTCAGGGTCAGCGACCACATGCCGCCGATGGCCGAATACACTACGACCACGCCACCGCCGAGCAGTACCGAGATCCAGAACGGCAGGCCGAACAGCACCTGCAGCACGGTGCCGATCGCGAGAATCGAGGTCACGCCGATCATCAGCGCGTAGGCCAGCATGATTGCCGCGCTCGCCGAGCGGGCCATCGGGTTGTAGCGTTTTTCCAGGACCTGGGTAACGGTGTAGATCTTCAGTTTCAGCAGCGGCTTGGCCAGGAACAGGTTCAGCGCCACGATGCCGCAACCCAGTGCCGCGCACAGCCAGAAACCGGAAATGCCGTGCACGTAGCCCAGGCGGACGGTGCCGACGGTGGACGCGCCACCGAGAACGGTCGCGGCCATGGTGCCCATGTACAGGCTCGGGCCGAGGTTACGCCCGGCAACCAGGAAGTCCTCGTTGGTCTTGGCCTTGCGCATGCCGAAGTAGCCGAGCAAGAGCATGCCGGCGGCGTAGATGAGGACGACGAATAAATCCAAAGCCATGATGGCGTGTCTCCGATTGTCTTTTTTATGGGGTGGAACACTGTGGGAGAAGGCTGACCCCCACAGGCGATTCGTTTATTCAGGCAGCCTGACGCAGCGCCGCTTCAGCTGGCGCATGGGCGCCTTTGCTCCGCGGATCCTTCGGGCCGTAGACCAGCGCCGGTTCCGGGAACAGGCTCAGCAGCATCAGGTACATCACCGAGGCCAGACCGAGGGTCACCAGCAGGCTGATGTCGATGCCGCCGGCCAGTTCACCGAGTGGACCAACGAATTGCCCCGGCAGGTTGACGAAGCACAGGCCGACCGCCGCGCTCGGGATCCACGCACCCAGACCGCGCCAGTTCCAGCCGTGGCTGAACCAGTAGCGTCCGCCTTGTTCGCCGCGAGTGAACACTTGCAGGTCGTCCGGGCAGTAGAAGCCGCGACGCACCACCAGGCCGATGATCATGATCACCATCCACGGGGTGGTGCAGGTGATGATCAGCACCGCGAAGGTCGACACGCTCTGCACCAGGTTCGCCGCGAAGCGCCCGATGAAGATGAAGGCAATCGACAGCACGCCGATCAGCAGCGTCGCCTTGACCCGTGACAGCAGGCGCGGGAATACGCTGGACATGTCCAGCCCGGTGCCATACAGCGAGGTGGTGCCGGTGGACATGCCCCCGATCACCGCAATCAGGCACACCGGCAGGAAGAACCAGCTCGGCGACACCGCCAGCAGACCGCCGACGTAGTTGTTGGCCGCGATGTAGTCCGGCGCCTGGATCGCCACGATGGTCGCGGTGGTCAGGCCGAACAGGAACGGGATGAAGGTGGCGATCTGCGAGAGCACCACCGCCGCCATGATCCGCTGGCGCGAGGTCTCACGCGGGATGTAGCGGGCCCAGTCGCCGAGGAACGCGCCGAAGGAAATCGGGTTGCTCATCGCTACGAGCGCGGCGCCGATGAACGCGGCCCAGAAGCCCGGCTGGCCGAGGCTGACGGTGCCGGCGTAGTGCGAATCGAATGGGCCGGCGAAAGCGAAGATGCCCAGCAGGAACAGCAGGCTCGCACTCCACACCGCGACCTTGTTCACCCACAGCAGGAAGCGGAAGCCGTAGATGCACACGGTCAGCACCAGAATCGCGAACAGACCGTAGGCTAGGCCCAGGGTCAGGTCGGTTTCCGGCAGGCCGATCAGGCGTTTCGCACCACCGATCAACGCATCGCCCGAACTCCACACCGAGAGCGAGAAGAAGGCGATGGCGGTCAGCAGCGACAGGAACGAACCGACGATCCGCCCGTGCACGCCGAAGTGTGCACCGGACGACACGGCATTGTTGGTGCCGTTGAGCGGGCCGAACAGGCCCATCGGTGCGAGGATCAGCGAGCCAAGCAGCACGCCCGAGACAATCGCCCAGACGCCCGCCTGAAAGGACAGGCCGAACAGCACCGGGAAACTGCCGAGCACGGCGGTGGCAAACGTATTCGCGCCGCCAAAGATCATGCGGAACAAATCCACGGGACCGGCGGTGCGTTCGTTGTCCGGGATCTGTTCGACCCCGTGGGTTTCAATCTGCGTAAGGCTTTGGTCTTTGTTGTTGTTATTCATGATCTGCTCCGATCATAAAGGCGCGCTCATCGTGCGTGAGCGTCACCTGTCTTGGCTAAGGGGATGGCAGCCCTTCCGGCATTGCGGACAAATGTTCGTGGCAGGCCAGCCAATGGCCTTGTTGTTCTAGGCTCGACGCTTGTTTTCTGAAAACAATCGTCTCGCGCTCCTGGCTGAAGTGTTGCTCCCCTTGCATGCGCAGCTCGGTGGCCACGTCATGGATGAAAATCGCCACGTCACCCTGCAGGCTGACAAAGGCGTTGCTCGAAGTGCAGGACAGCACCTCGAAGCCATCCTCGGCGCGCCAGCTGTCCCACAACGCCTGATAGGCATCGCGCGACAGCAGGGGCTGTTCGAGGGTGTAGAACACGAAGCTCGCATCGGCGCTGAACGCGCCGAAGTAGGCTTCGCGATCGTTGCGGGCGAAGGCGGACACCAGATCGGCGGCCGCTTTCAGAACCTGATCACGTTCGTTCATGACCCGACCCTCAGCGGTGGACCACGCCCGGCAGTACGCAGAGCATTTCGTACAGCAGGTTGGCGGCCAGCAGCGAGGTGTTGCCGGTGGTGTCATAAGCGGGCGAGACTTCTACCAGATCGCAACCGATCAGGTCGAGGCCCTGGCAGCCGCGAACGATTTCAATCGCCTGAATGGTCGTCAGACCACCGATTTCCGGAGTGCCGGTGCCAGGCGCCCAAGCCGGGTCGATGCCGTCGATGTCGAAACTCAGGTATACCGGGCCGCCACCGACTTTCTCGCGCACTTCGGCCATCAGCGGTTCCAGCGACTTGTGCCAGCACTCTTCGGCCTGAACAACGCGGAAGCCCTGATCGCGGCTCCAGTTGAAGTCGTCAGCGGTGTAACCCTGTGCACGCAGACCAATCTGCACCACGCGGTCACAGTCCAGAAGACCTTCTTCGACGGCGCGACGGAAGGTTGTACCGTGAGCGATCTTCTCGCCGAACATGTGATCGTTGACGTCAGCGTGGGCGTCGATGTGTACCAGACCGACCTTGCCGTGCTTCTTGTGGATGGCACGCAGGATCGGCAGGGTGATGGTGTGGTCGCCACCCAGGGTCATCGGGATCACGTTGTGCTCGAGGATGTTGTCGTAGGCTTCTTCGATGATGCGCACGGCGTCGAGCAGGTTGAAGGTGTTGATCGCCACGTCACCGATGTCGGCAACCGACAGCGAATCGAACGGTGCAGCGCCGGTGGCCATGTTGTACGGGCGGATCATCACCGATTCGGTGCGGATGTCGCGCGGCCCGAAGCGGGTGCCGGGGCGCAGCGAAGTACCGATATCCAGTGGCACGCCAACGAAGGCAGCATCCAGGCCGGCAGCGGTCGGTACATGGGGGAGTCGGAGCATGGTGGCGATGCCGCCGAAGCGCGGCATTTCGTTGCCGCCCAGTGGTTGGTGAAGAATCTTGTCCACGGGTAGGGCCTCATCGTCTTTGTTTTATTTATGTCGGCGCACCGCATTCGCAAGGTCACGGGCACCGCTGTGGGGCCGATTCTGCGAAATGTAGTGATGGGGAAGAATCGCTACGGGCAAATACTTAGTTCAGAAATTTCTAAACTAATGAGAGGGAGATGGATAGACTTCTCGCTGATCGTTTCCACGCTCTGCGTGGGAATGCATCCCGTGACGCTCCGCGTCACAACCGTGAAGCGGACGCAGAGCGTCCAAGGCGGCATTCCCACGCAGAGCGTGGGAACGATCTATGGGGAACGATCCTTGGAGTAGACATGGCCAACGCTTTACCCGACCTGAAACTTTTGCGCATCTTCGTCAGCGTCGTGCGCCATCAGGGGTTTGCCAACGCGCAGCAGGAACTCAACCTGTCGACCTCGGCGATCAGCACCTACATGAGCCAGCTTGAAGCCGCTCTCGGTCTGGTGCTGTGCCATCGCGGGCGCGGTGGTTTCAGCCTGACCAGCAAGGGCGAGCTGTTCCATCAGGAAACCCTGCGCCTGCTGGCCGAGCTCGAAGGTTTCGAGCAATACGCCGCCGCGCTCAAGGGCGAATTGCGTGGCACCCTCAACCTCGGGGTGATCGACTCCACGGTCAGCGACAAGGCCCTGCCGTTCGCCGAAGCCATCGGCGCCTACAGCCAGGAACACCCGGCGGTGCATTTGCATCTGTCGGTGATGAGCCCGTATGAACTGCAACTCGGCGTGCAGGACAACCGCCTCGATCTGGCCATCGGTGCATTCTCCACGCGCATGAGCGGTCTGGTGTACATGCCGCTGTATCGCGAGCAGCACTGGCTGTATTGCAGCAGCCGTCACCCGTTGTTCAACGAGCGGCGGATTCCCGAGCAAGTCATCACACAGCAGCGCATGGTCGGACGCGGTTACTGGAGCCAGGCCGAACTCGCACGCCACGGTTTCAAGCACAGCGCCGCGACCGTGGAAAGTATGGAGGCGCAGCTGATTCTGGTGCTGTCCGGCGCCTACATCGGTTACCTGCCGGAGCACTACGCCCAGGCCTGGGCCGACAAGGGCGATCTGCGGGTGCTGCTGCCGGCGACCTTCGGTTATCAGGCACCGTTTTCCATGATCATGCGCCGGGGCCGCAGCCGCGAGCCGCTGATCCAGACTTTCCGCGATCTGCTCAAAGCGCAGCTCAATCAGGCATAAGACAATGTCCAGACCCCAATGCCCGCGCTGCCTGCGCCCACAAACCCACTGCCTTTGCCCGCTGATCCCCAGCCTCGACAGCCGCACCCGGGTGTTGCTGTTGCAGCACCCGAGCGAGGTCAATCACGCGCTCAACACGGCGCGGTTGGCAGCGCTCGGGTTGAAGAATGCCGAGCTGATTGTCGGCGAAGTGTTCGAGGATCTGCCCGCGCTGCTGAACCGACCGGGGTATCGGGCGCGATTGCTGTTCCCGGCGGACGATGCGCAGCCGATGCAGGCTTACACCGCGTCCGATGAACCGCTGTTGCTGGTGGTGCCGGACGGCACGTGGCGCAAGGCGCGCAAGATGTTGCACCTCAATCCGTTGCTGGCGGCGTTGCCACGGGTGACATTGGCGGAGGGTGGGGTTTCACGGTATCGGCTGCGCAAGGCACCGGGGCCGGGGGCGTTGTCGACGATTGAGGCGATTGTTCAGGCGTTGCAGACACTGGAAGCGCCGGTCTCTTTCGAGCCGTTGCTCAAGCCGTTCGAGGCGTTGATCGAGGGGCAGATTGCGGCGATGGGGGAGGAGACTTTCCTGCGTAATCACGCAAAATGATCGCTGCCTGTCCCGACGCCTTCGCGAGCAAGCTCGCTCCCACAATGTCCCTGTCGAGCACAAAACCTGAGTACGACGCCATACCTGTGGGAGCGAGCTTGCTCGCGATGGGGCCAGATCATTCACCGCAAAGTCCGGATCACCACTAGCGTTCGCGCATCGCCTCGGTCCGGGCCTTCAGCACCGGTTTGAGCAGGTAATCCAGCACGCTTTTCTCCCCGGTGATAATGTCCACCGTCGCCACCATCCCCGGAATGATCAGCAACGGTTTCACATCCCCGCCCAAATGGTTTTTGTCGGTACGCACCTGGATCAGGTAGAAGCTGTTGCCCTTGTCGTCGGTGATGGTGTCGGCGCCGATCAGCTCAAGTTTGGCGCTGAGCCCGCCGTAGATCGTGTAGTCGTAGGCGCTGAACTTGACCATGGCTTTCTGGCCCGGATGCAGGAACGCAACGTCCTGCGGCCGGACCTTGGCTTCGATCAACAGGTTGTCTTCCAGCGGCACGATTTCCACCATGTCGCTGCCCGGCTGCACCACGCCGCCGATGGTGTTGACCTTCATCTGCTTGATCACCCCACGCACTGGCGAAGTCACGGTGGTGCGGCTGACGCGGTCGTCGATGGCGATGCTCGACGCGGTGATTTTCGACAGGTCGGTGCGTTTCTCGTTGAGCTCCTTGGCCGCTTCGGAGCGGAAGGTCTGTTCCGATTCGTCGATCTTGCTCTTGATCTCGTTGATCGCCGATTCGGCCCGGGGAATGGCGAGCGTCGTGGCATTCAACGAGCCACGAATTTCCACTGCGCTACGACGCAGGCGGAGGATCTCCACGGGCGATACCGCGCCGGTTTTCACCAGCGGTTCCGACATGTTCATTTCCTGTTGCAGCAGCGCCAGGCTGGAACTGTATTGCCCCTGTTTCGAACGAAACTCCGCCAGTTCCTGCGCCTTCTGCCGCAGCTGTTCGCTGAGGGTGCGTTGCTCGCTGGCCAGCCGCCGTTGCCGCTGCTCGTACAGCGAGCGCTCGTCCTCGGCGACTTGCGGGGCCTTGGCAATCACCTCGTCCGAGAGCTTGAACGGCCGGCCCTCGGCCTCGGCGGACAAGCGTTCGACCTGCGCGGTCAGGGCATAACGATCGGCCTCGCTTTCACCCTTGTTCGACAGAAACCGCGTGTCATCCAGACGCAGCAAGGTGTCGCCCTTGCTGACCATCTGCCCTTCACGCACAAAGATCTCGGTGACGATCCCGCCCTCGAGGTTCTGGATCACCTGAACCTTGCTCGACGGAATCGCCTTGCCTTCGCCCATGGTCACTTCCTGGAGCACCGCGAACTTGGCCCAGACCAGCGCACTGATCAGCAGCGCCGCCGCCAGCCACACGGTGATGCGCGACCAGCGCGGCGAATCCTGCAACGAGGCGCCGGCGGTTTCCGGCATGAATTCGGCTTCGGCGCTTTTACCGAAACTGTCGAAGTAGCCACGGGACTTAGCATTTGAATCAGAGCCGGAGGAAGCAGACATGGGGCAACTCCTAGACCGCCGCCGAGCCGACCCGGCCCTTGCGCAGTGCATCGATGACCGCTTCTTTCGGACCGTCGGCGACGATCCGGCCGTTGTCCAGCACCAGCAACCGGTCCACCAGGCTCAGCATCGAGGTGCGGTGGGTGACCAGCAACAAGGTTTTGCCCTGCACCCAGCCGTGCAGCTTCTGGCGCAGGACGTCTTCGCTGCTGTTGTCCATGGCGCTGGTGGGTTCGTCGAGCAGCATGATCGGCGGGTCGAGCAACAGCGCCCGCGCCAGCAACACCGCCTGGCGCTGTCCGCCGGAGAGCAATTGCCCGCGCTCGCCCACCGGCCGGTCGAAGCCTTGCGGATGCTGTCGGGCCAGCTCGGTGACGCCGGTCAGTTCGGCCACTTCAAGCATCCGCGAATCGCTGATGTAGCGAGCGCCGAGGGTCAGGTTGTCACGCAGGCTGCCGGCCAGCAGCGGCAGGTCGTGGGCGACGTAACCGATCTGCTGACGCAGGTCGGCGACATCCAGTTGCCGCAGGTCGAGGCCGTCGAGCAGCAACTGGCCTTCTTCCGGTTCGTAGAAGCCCATCACCAGCCGCGCCAGGGTGCTTTTGCCGGAACCGCTGCGGCCGATGATGCCGATCCGTTCGCCGGGTTTGACGCTGAAGCTGACGTTGCTCAGGGCCGGGGCGTTCTGGCCGTTGTAGTGGAAAGTCACGGCGTTGGCATCCAGCGCGCCTTGCAGTTGCGTGCGCTCCAGCGGCCGCTGTTTGCCGTCGCGCTCCTGAGGCAGGGACATCAGCGCGTCGGTGCTTTTCATGGTCAGTTGCGCTTGCTGGTAACGAGTGATCAGCCCGGCGATCTGGCCCAGCGGCGCGAGCACGCGGCTGCCGAGCATGTAACTGGCGACCAGCGCGCCGACGCTGAGGTTGCCGGCGATGATGCTGTAAACCCCGGCCACAATCGTCGCCATCCCCGAAAACTGCTGGATGAACAGTGTGCCGTTGGTGGCCAGCGCCGAGAGATTACGGGCGTGGCTGTCGAGGCGGGTGAGGGCGCCGTGGGTGCTTTCCCATTTGTGCTGGCGCTCGCTTTCGGCGCTGCACGCCTTGAGGGTTTCCAGGCCGCCGAGGGTTTCGATCAGCAATGCCTGACGCTCGGCGCCGAGGCTCAGGCTTTTCTGCACGGTGTCACGCAGACGGGCCTGAATGATCATCGCGAACACGATCGTGATCGGAAACGCCAGCAGCGGAATCACCACCAGCCAGCCACCGAGCAGGCCGATCACCACCAGCATCAACACCACGAAAGGCAGGTCGATCAGGCTGGTCAGGGTCACGGCGGTGAGAAATTCCCGCAGGCCCTGAAAATCGTGAATGCTCTGGGCGAATCCGCCGATGGTCGCCGGCCGGGCCTTCATCGACATGCCGGTGATGCGCTCGAACAAAGTGGCGGAAAGGATCACGTCGGTTTTCTTGCCGGCGGTGTCCAGCAGGTGCGCACGCACCACCCGCAGCACCAGTTCGAAACCAGTGCCGATCAGCAACCCGATCGACAGCACCCACAACGTTGAGGTGGCCTGGTTCGGCACCACGCGGTCGTAGGTCTGCATGACGAACAGCGGCACCATCAGGCCCAGCAGGTTGATCAGGAAACTGGCGAGTATCGCGTCGCTGTACAGCCATTTCGACAGCTTCAGGGTGTCGCGAAACCACGCCTGCACCCGTGGCACCAACGGTGAGCGCAGGTCTTCCAGTTCATGCCGTGGCCGGGCGAACAACGCCTGGCCACTGTAGTGTTCGGTGAGCTCTTCACGGCTGACCCATTGCTCGCCGCCGTCGGCTTCACTGGGCAGGATCAGCGCCTTGCCGTCTTCGGCAAATCGCCGCAGCACCGCCGTGCGCCCGTTGCCCAGCAGCAACAGCACCGGCAGGTTCAGCGGTGAAATGTCTTTGAGTTCACGGCGCAGCAAGCGCGCCTGCAACCCGGCCCGGGCTGCGGCGCGGGGCAGCAGGTCCAGGCTCAGGCGTTGTTTGTCCAGGGGCAGCCCGGCGCTCAGGCTGGCGCGACTGACCGTCGCGCCATGGAGTTTGCAGAGGATCAACAGACCGTCGAGCAACGGGTCATCGAAGCTCAGCCGCGGATCGATCCCGGTGTTACCGGGTTGCATGCTGGTCATATTGATCGCTCCCCTGGCACTACTTCAGTTGATCGTTCCCACGTCGAGGCGTCGAACCGTCCGCGTGGGAATGCCTCTAGGGACGCTCTGCGTCCAGTGACGCGGAGCGTCACGGGCTGCATTCCCACGCGGAGCGTGGGAACGATCAGATCACAGCTTTCGGCAGCTCCGGCAGAGTGGTTATTTCAGCTCGGGCAAGCGTGCTTCGTTCTTCACCTCGGTCGCGGCAATCGCATCGGCCGGCAGCACGACCCGCTGTTTGTTCAACAACTGGCCCATGTTCGCCAGCACGCGGTACATCGAATATTCCTCGGTGTAGCGGATTTCGGTGTAGCGACGGTTGGCGTTGTACAGCTCGTTTTCACTGTCGAGCAGGTCGAGCAGGGTGCGTTGGCCGAGGCCGAACTGATCCTGATACGCGGCGCGCACACGCTTGGTGGTCTCGGCGTATTCGCGGGCGGTCGGGGTCTGTTTCTTGGCGTTGACCATGGCGTTCCAGGCCAGGTGAATGTTCTCGTTGAGCTGGCGCAGGGCGTTGTTGCGGATGTCCATCGCCTGATTGATCTGGTGCGCATCGGAGGCCAGTCGCGCCTTGTCGCTGCCGCCACGGAACAGGTTGTAGTTCATCACCACGCCGACCCGCCATTCGTTGTCGTGGCCTTCGTCGCCCTGCACGTTGTTGTTGGCGCCGACTGCCGCTTCGGCATCGAAGCGTGGGTAGAACGGCGACTTGGCGACTTCGTACTGGCTCTCGGCCGATTGCACGTCAGCCTGGGCGGATTTCAGGTACGGGTTGTTCTCGACCATGCTCTGCTGGGCTTCGGGCAGGGTGGCGGGCAACTCGCCACGGGTCGAGGCGGGGGTTTCCAGTTCATCCGGCATACGCCCGACCACGCTGTAGAAGTTCGATTCGGCGTCGGCCAGATCGACTTCGGCGGTGTCGAGGTTGTTCTGCGCCAGCGCCTTACGGGCGACCGATTGATCGGAGTCGGCAGTGCTGCCCACGCCGCGCTCGGTACGCAGGCCGATCTGGTCGTTGACGCGCAAGTGCGCCTGCAGGTTGTTCCTGGCCAGGGTCACCAGTTCACGGCGCTTGAGCACTTCGAGGTAGACCTCGATGGTGCGCAGGGCCAGGTCCTGGGCGGTGCCTTGCGCGTAATAGGCGCGCGAGTTGGAAACGCCCTTGGTGCGCTCGACTTCGTTTGCGGTGTTGAAACCGTCGAACAGCATCTGCCGCAGACGCAGCTCGGACTGGGTGTAATTGAGGATTTCGGTGTGGTGGTTACCAAAGGCCCGGGTGTTGGTGTTGTCGCTGTAGCCGCGCCCGTAAGCAGCGTTCAGATCCACCGACGGATAGAAGCCGCCCTTGGCGACTTTCACTTGTTCATCAGCTGACAGGCGCGCGTCCACGCGCGAGGCAAGTTCCGGGTGGGTGGCGATGGTGCTCTGGATCGCTTCGGTGAGGTTCATGGCCTGGGCTTGGGAAGTGCAAGCCATGGCCAGCAAAACCGCGCTGCAGAGGGGGGTTAGTACGCGCATGGGTGCATCTCCCTGAGTCCTGATGGTGTTCCGCTGTCGCCAATTTATTGACGATATTTTTAGTAGAAAGCGTTTCATGCCTGTAACAACAGAGCTAAGAACATTCTGAAGCGTAGCTAAGAAAAAATTTTCATATGGGTTATGCCAAAAAAAACTTATGCGGTTCGCCAAATCCAGCACATTGTTCCACTCGAAAGCCTTTGTTTTATGCGCTTTAGGGAGCACAGAAAGGCTTGAGGAAAGTTCCACTCACTTTGCGACATACGGCGAAGTACTGCTAAAGGGGAGGGACGCGTAGCGGCTGATGAGCGACAGTTTTTTGTCACTCTGGTGATTCACCACCGTTACGTAGCGTTAGTGGGCCTGCTGCATCGAACAGAGATTCCAAGTGCTTGATGGCGCTGGAGTTTCTGGATTTGCGCAACCTGCGAAACGAACTGTCGAGGTGCGAGCGTCGCCCCGACAACCCGCTTGAGCCATGGGCTGCTTCGCGAACCAGCGCCGACGGTGGTCGGCAGCGGAGGAATGCACATGGCAACGCTCATCGGGATCGTCACTAAAGTCATTGGTCAGGTTTTCGCTCAATCGGCAGACGGCATTCGCCGCCCATTGGTCGAAGGCGATCGGCTGTTTGCAGGGGATCAATTGATCACCGGGGCGGAGGGGGCGGTTGCCGTCCATCTGCAAAATGGCCAGGAACTGACCCTCGGTCGGGACAGCAGCCTGACCATGACCGGGCAGTTGCTCGCCGATCAGGCCGCCCACGTCAATGCCCCGGAAGCGGTGACCCCGAGCGAGTCGCAACTGACCGACGTCGAACAGATCCAGAAAGCCATTGCCGCCGGCGATGACCCGACCAAAACCGCCGAAGCGACAGCGGCCGGCCCCGGAGCAACCGGTGGCGCGCCCGGTGGCCTGGGTGGTGGCCACAGTTTTGTGTTGCTGACCGAAGTGGCGGGCCGGGTCGATCCGGTCATCGGTTTCCCGACCGCCGGTTTCAACGGCATTCCCGAGTTTCCCGAAGAGCGGCATAACGCCGTGATCGACAACGGTGACGGCCAGGCCGCCCCGATTGTTCCGCCACCACCACCGGTCAACAACCCGGTGACCCTCGGCGGCCTGTCCGTACCCGGCGGTGAACTGACCCTCAACGAAGCCAATCTGCCCGACGGTTCCGCCGCCAACCCTGGCGCGCTGACCCAGACCGGCAGCTTCACGGTGTCGGCGCCGGACGGCCTGAGCAGCCTGAGTATCGGCGGCATCAACGTGATCGTCGGTGGCGTGCCGATCGGTTTCCCGCAATCGATCACCACGCAACTGGGCAACACCCTGACCATCACCGGCTACAACCCGGCCACCGGCACGGTCAGCTACAGCTACACCCTCAACGGCAACGAAACCCACGCGGCGGGCGACGGTGCCAATAACCTCAGCGAACAATTCACCGTGATCGCCGGCGACAGCAATGGCGACACCGCCACCGGCACGCTGGACGTCAACATCACCGACGACGTGCCCAAGGCTGCCGATGACACCAATCCGAACACCGCCTCGGAAACCCTGCTGACCCTGACCGGCAACGTCCTGCCGAACGACACCCAAGGCGCCGACCGGATCCCTGTCGGCCCCAACAGTGGCCCGGTGGTCGGCGGCACCTTCACCGGTACTTACGGCACCCTGGTGCTGAATGCCAACGGCACTTACACCTACACGCTGAACACCAGCGATGCCGACTTCAAAGCCTTGCACGGTGGTGGCAGCGGCACCGAGACCTTCACCTACACCCTGCGCGATGCCGACGGCGACACCAGCACCGCGAACCTCGTTTTGCAGATCCACAACAACGACGATCCGGTGGTCATCAACGGGTTGAACGTCGAGGGCGGTGAGCTCACCGTCTATGAGAAAAACCTTGGCGACGGCAGCGCCCCGGACTCGGGAGCCCTGACCCAGAGCGGCACGTTTACCATCACCGCGCTCGACGGTGTTACCACGCTGACCATCGGCGGCATCGCCGTGGTCACCAACGGTGTGGCCGCAGGCTTCCCGCAATCGGTAACCACGCCACTGGGCAGCACGCTGACCATCACCGGCTTCAACGCTGCAACCGGCGTCGTCAGCTACAGCTACACCCTGGTCGACAACGAAGCGCATCCGAACGCCAACGGCGCCAACGTACTGAACGAGCAATTCGCCGTGACCGTGGTCGATGACAACGGCACCACCGCCAACGCGACGCTGGACGTAAACATCGTCGACGACCTGCCAAAAGGCGTGGACGACAGCAACGCCGGCATCGCCTCGGAATCCAACCTCACCTTGAGTGGCAACGTCCTGACCAACGACGTGCAGGGCGCCGACCGCGTGCCTGTCGGCGAAAACGCCGGCCCGATCACCGCCGGCACGTTCACCGGGACTTACGGGACATTGGTGCTGAATGCCAACGGCACGTACACCTACACGCTGAACACCAACGATGCAGACTTCAAAAGCCTGCACGGCGGCGGCAACGGCACTGAAACCTTCACCTACACCATCACCGATGCCGACGGCGACACCAGCACCGCGAACCTCGTCCTGCAGATCCACAACAACGACGATCCGGTGATCATCAACGGCCTCGACGTGAACGGCGGCGAACTCACCGTCTACGAAAAAAATCTCGGTGACGGCAGCAGCCCCGATGCTCCAGCCCTGACCCAGAGCGGCACATTCACCATCACCGCGCTGGACGGCGTTACCACGCTGACCATCGGCGGCATCGCCGTGGTCACCAACGGTGTGGCCGCAGGCTTCCCACAATCGGTGACCACGCCACTGGGCAGCACGCTGACCATTACCGGCTTCAACGCCGCCACTGGCGTCGTCAGCTACAGCTACACCCTGGTCGACAACGAGGCGCATCCAACCGCCAACGGCGCCAACGTGCTCAACGAGCAATTCGCCGTGACCGTGGTCGACGACAACGGCACCACCGCCAACGCGACGCTGGACGTGAACATCGTCGACGACCTGCCAAAAGGCGTGGATGACAGCAATGCGGGCACCGCTTCGGAAACCAATCTGACCTTGAGCGGCAACGTCCTGACCAACGACGTGCAAGGCGCCGACCGCGTGCCTGTCGGCGAAAATGCCGGCCCGATCACCGCCGGCACTTTCACCGGGACTTACGGCACTCTGGTGCTGAACGCCAACGGCACTTATACCTACACGCTCAACACCAGCGACGCCGATTTCAAAGCGCTGCACGGCGGCGGCAACGGCACCGAGACCTTCACCTACACCATCACCGATGCCGACGGCGATACCAGCACCGCCAACCTCGTCCTGCAGATCCACA
>NZ_AKJQ01000047.1:0-167017 GCF_000282255.1 Pseudomonas sp. GM25
TATTTCGGCTGCCGCACCAGCGACGGCCGTTTCGACCCGGAACGCTTCGCCGCCCAGGCGCAGACTCCGCAAGTGCGGATGATCGAAATCAAGATGAGCCAGGGCGCCAAACCCGGCCACGGCGGGATTCTGCCCAAGCACAAGGTCACCCAGGAAATCGCCGACACCCGCGGCATCCTGATGGGCGAAGACTGCATCTCGCCGTCGCGCCACAGCGCGTTTTCCACGCCGATCGAGATGATGCATTTCATCCAGCAACTGCGTGAACTGTCCGGCGGCAAACCGGTGGGCTTCAAGTTCTGCCTCGGCCATCCGTGGGAGTTCATGGGCATCGCCAAGGCCATGCTGGAAACCGGCATCCTGCCGGACTTCATCGTGGTCGACGGCAAGGAAGGCGGGACCGGCGCCGCGCCGGTGGAGTTCACCGACCACATCGGCGTGCCGATGCGCGAAGGCCTGCTGTTCGTGCACAACACGCTGGTGGGTCTGAATCTGCGGGACAAGATCAAGCTCGGCGCCAGCGGCAAGATCGTCAGCGCCTTCGATATCGCCAGCGTGCTGGCCATCGGCGCCGACTGGGCCAACTCGGCGCGCGGCTTCATGTTCGCCATCGGCTGCATCCAGTCGCAAAGCTGCCACACCAACAAATGCCCGACCGGCGTCGCCACCCAGGACACCCTGCGCCAGCGCGCACTGGTGGTGCCGGACAAGGCTCAGCGGGTCTACAACTTCCACCGCAATACGCTCAAGGCGCTGGCGGAAATGCTCGCCGCCGCCGGCCTCGATCATCCGTCGCAACTGTCGGCCAAGCATCTGGTGCGGCGCATGTCAGCGACCGAGATCAAACTGTTCTCGCAGTTGCACGTGTTCCTGAAGCCAGGGGAATTGCTCACCGGGGAAGTGAACGGCGAGTTCTATTCGCGGATGTGGCAGATGGCGAGGGCGGACAGTTTCGAGCCGCAGGAAATCGCGGCGGCCTAGACTCTGAACGGTCACCATTGCAATAACCGCCCGTGGGGCGGCTCTTTCATGACGATGAAGCCGTAGTCACCGATCAGATAGAGGCGGTAATAGAGGCTGTCCACCAAGGGTGGATAGCCCATCAGACCGACATGGGTCGCGTTGCGCCGTTCGCGCTCGGCGACCACGTTGGTGATGCCGGCCGAGGGCAGGTTTTCGGCGAGCATGAAGTAGTCGATGTTCAGCAGATAGTGCAGCACTGGCAACTGTTTGAACGTACCCACCGCCCCCGCCAGCCAGCGGTCGGAGTACGTCACCGAGATATAAATCCGTTTGGCTTCGCGCAGCTCGCGATGGGATGAGATGTCGTGGCTCAGGCTGTAGAGCGCACTGCTGGCGAAGGTTTTTTCCATCGTCAACACCCGGCCATAAGCGAAGGACAACGACAGTGTGGCCAGAAGCGGAATCGCCAACACCAGAGGCAACCATTGATGCAGCGGCATCAACCCCAGCCAGGCCAGATAGAACAGCAACATCAACAGCACGCCGAACCCCATCAGGGTGCGCGCGCCTTCGTTGAAATCGCGAAACAGCAACGTCATGCCCGGCACCAGCAGCACAATCAGCGGCAATGCCAGCAGGCAGCTGAAGCTCAGGAGCAAGCCCCTGGCGCGCGACATGTTGCGCTCGCCAATCTGCCGTCCCAACTGCACGGCGCCGAACACGGCGCACAGCACCAACACAATAAAAACCACCGTGTAGCCGCCGTGAAACAGCAGCGCAACCTTCTCCATCACCCGACCGATATTGATGTCGATCTGCAGCAACGGATCAGCGCTTGCCTTCAGCAATTGCGTGCGCCCGTGGTCAGTGAACGGATAGGCCGTGACGCTGTAAATCAACACCGCCAGCAGCAGTTGCGCCAGCCGCCAGCCCGACCGGCGCCAGAGTTCTACCCACGGTACTCGCCGATGAACATTACGCAGCAATTCCAGACAGCACAGCCCGAGAAACACATTGAGGCTGATCTGATACAGCCCGATCGCCAGCGCCAGCAACACCGACGGCACCAGCCATCGCTGAATGCGTGAAGCGCCGCAAAAAGTGATCGCGTAAATCACCGCGACCAGACTCAACGCCATACCGGCCCCGTCGTATTGATAGGACAGATTCTGCAACAAAAACGGGTTGTACCAGAGCGGCAACGCCACCAGACAACAGGCCAGCGTCGGTTCGGGAAAATAGTGGAAGGTCAGCCGGGTCAGAGCGAACGACATCGCTACAGTGGCGAGCAACAGCGGCAGAGGAAAAATATTCGGCGCAGCGCCGGTGAACGTCAGCGCCTGATACAACCAGTCCATGAACAACCGCCCCTGCCCGGCCCAGGCGTTGCCGGCGGCCAGCGTGCGCCAGTTGTCGTCGATGTAGGGGAAGTCGGCGAGGATCAGCGGCAGGATGTACAGCAGCGTGGCGAGCAGGAAGAACAGCACGACCTGACGGCGGCCGAGTTCTCTTACGAGAAAATCGCTCATCCTCATACCTGCGCCTCTGTTCACGGCTGCGCTGGAAACAACGTAGATAAACCTTCGAACATGACTCTGAATCAGAAGTCGTTTTTTGCGGCGCTTTCAGACCAGCGGCATCAACCTCGCACCCACGAAAAAGCCCCGGACTTTCGACCGGGGCTTTCGAGTTTCAGCAACAACGAATTACGAAGCCGAACGCACCGCGCCCTGGGACGCATCGTTCGGTTGCAGCTTGAACACGTAGAACAACACGGTCAGCAGCACCAGGAACGCCGGGCCTACATAAAGAGCCACGCGAGTGTCCGGGAAGTACGCCATCAGGCCGACCACCAGCACCAGGAACGCCAACGCCAGATACGAGCTGACCGGGAACAGCCACATCTTGTACTTCAGGCCGGCCCGTTCGCTGGCGCTCAGGCCTTTGCGGAATTTCAGCTGGGCCAGCAGGATCATCACCCAGGTCCAGATCGCGCCGAAGGTGGCAATCGAGGTCACCCAGACGAAGACTTTTTCCGGCACCAGATAGTTGAGCAGCACGCCCAGCAGCAGCGCGAAGATCGACAGCAGCAATGCGCGACGCGGTACGCCGTTGCTCGACGTGCGAGCGAAACCGGCCGGCGCCTGGCCGTTCTGCGCCAGGCTGTAAAGCATGCGCCCGGTGCTGAAGATGCCACCGTTGCACGACGACAGCGCCGCGGTGATCACCACGAAGTTGATGATGCCGGCGGCGGTCTTGATGCCCAGACGTTCAAAGGTCATCACGAACGGGCTGCCCTGGGTGCCGATTTCATTCCACGGGTAGATCGACAGGATCACGAACAGCGCGCCGACGTAGAACAGCAGGATCCGCCAGAACACCGAGCCGATCGCATTCGGGATGGTCTTCTGCGGGTTCTTCGCTTCACCGGCGGTCAGGCCGATCATTTCCACGCCGAGGTAGGCGAACATCACCATTTGCAGGGACATCAGCACGCCCGTCACGCCGTTGGGCATGAAGCCGCCGTGGGCCCACAGATTGGAAATCCCCAGCGCCACACCGTCGTTGCCGAAACCGAAGGCGATGATGCCGATGCCGCCGAGCACCATGGCGATGATGGTGACGATCTTGATCAGGGCGAACCAGAACTCGAATTCACCGAAGGCCTTCACCGCGATCAGGTTGATCGAGCCCATGCTGACCAGCGCCGCCAGCGCCCAGATCCAGCGCGGGACATCGGGGAACCAGATGCCCATGTACACCGCCACCGCGGTGATTTCGGCGACGCAGGTCACCAGCCACAGGAACCAGTAGTTCCAGCCGGTCAGAAAGCCCGCCAGCGGGCCGAGGTAATCCTGTGCGTAACGGCTGAAGGAGCCGGCAACCGGGTTGTGTACGGCCATTTCGCCGAGGGCGCGCATGATCACCAGGATCGCCAGACCGCCGATGATGTAAGACAGCATGATCGCCGGGCCGGCCATTTCGATGGCCTTGGCCGAACCGAGAAACAGACCGACACCGATGCAGGCGCCGAGCGCCATCAGGCGAATATGCCGTTCACCAAGTTCGCGTTTGAGCGGGCCGCCTTGAGCGGTTTCGCCATGGGGCGGGTGATTGCCGACTGGCATGGGGGACTTCCTCGTCTTGTTATTGGATGTGGCCACCGAGTGTTCAAGCGTCGGCCGATAAGCCTGCGCCTGGGTAAAACCGGCCCTGCTTCGTGGGCAGGATCGTCCCGCAGAAGTAACCTGCGGGATCAGCGGGGCATGCAGTATAAAAAGCTTGCGACAGGTTTTTTCACTCTATAAGACATCTGATTCAGACGTAAACCTCGCCAAATACAAGGTTTACGAGACAAACCATCCTGCATTTCGAGGATTATTCACCGCGCAAATGGGCGGCGAGTATTGCACAGCAATGGTGCAACGTCATGCCGCGACCAAAGTCACAGCAGCCTCATGACCTCTCTGTTCCGGCCCTTTCAGGCTTGCGATCACTAGTCGGAGGGTTACAGCCGGATTTGCAGATTTGTTCAGGGTCCCTCCTTCACAATTTTTTCACCCGCGCCAACCACCGACTAAGCTTCAGACAAGTCCGATCAATCTGCGTGAATGGATCAATCGACTATGGGCGCTTTGTGGCAAACCGATTCGAGTGAAAAAGTGGTTCCGACTGAACGTGTGGATGAAGCGCCTGTACCTGAAAAACCCCGTCGTAACCGGCATGGGTGGAAGGCTTTCTGGCTCCTGTTGGTGATCATTGCGATTGTCGTGGGCCTGGCTGCGATGAAGGAAATGCGCACCTCGCGTTTTCAGTCCCGCGAGGTCAGCCAGTACGCCGCCAAGCTCAAGTACGATTTGCAACCGGGGCCCAGCGAAGCGATCCGCTATCCGGGCAATGGGCCATTCGATCTGCGTCTGGGCTACAGCTCGCTGGACGAGTTCCTGCCACGGCTGATCAAGCGCAACTACGTGATCACCGAGCAGACGCGCTTCTCCCCGGCCCTGCTCAACTACACCGACAAGGGCCTGTTCGTGCCCTACTCCGAAAAGATCCAGGCCGGGCTGTCGATCACCGATTGCCGCGCCGCGCCGCTGTATCAGTACAACTATCCGCAGCAGCTGTACGCGAGTTTCGACTCGATCCCGCCGGTGGTGGTCAACAGCCTGCTGTTCATCGAAAACCGCTTTTTGCTCGACCCCAAGCAACCGATGGCCAACCCGGCGGTGGACTGGCCCCGCTTCGGCATGGCCGCGTGGTCGCAGGTCGCCAAGCTGCTGCACTTGCCGGGGCAGTCAGCCGGCGGCAGTACCCTGGCCACCCAGCTTGAGAAATACCGCCACTCGCCCGACGGGCTGACGGTGTCCGGCGCGGAGAAGATCCGCCAGATGATTTCCGCCAGCGTGCGCGCCTATCAGGGTGGCCCGGACACCTTGCCGGCGCGGCAGAACATCATTCGTGATTACCTCAACAGCGTGCCGCTGTCGGCCGTGCCGGGGCATGGCGAAGTGCACGGCATGGCCGAGGGTTTGCGGGTCTGGTATGGCGCCGACTTCAACGAAGCCAACCGTAAACTCGCGAGTACCGAAACCGATCCGAAGACCATGGCGGACAAGGGCCTGGCCCTGCGCGAAATGCTCTCGCTGATGATCGCCCAGCGCCGTCCTTCGCATTACCTGACCAAGGGCCGCGAAGAACTGGTCGAACTGACCAACAGTCACTTGCGCCTGCTCAAGCAGAACGGTGTGATCGACGCCGCCCTGGCCGATGCCGCGCTGGCCAGCACCATCAGCTATCGCGACTGGCAGACCCAGCCGACCATCCAGCCGATCGAAACCAACAAGGGCATCAGTGTCGCCCGCAGCCGGCTGGCATCGATGCTCAACCGTCCGCTGTATGACCTCGACCGCCTCGACCTGTCCGCCACCAGTACCCTGCAAGGCGAGCTGCAAACCCAGGCCACCGCCTACCTGAAAAAACTGGCCGACCCGGCCTATGCGACCGAAGTCGGCCTGATGGGCGAACGCCTGCTGACGCCCACCAGCACCACTCAGGTGCGCTACAGCTTCACCCTGTTCGAGCTGACCCCGGACGGTTCGCGCGTACGGGTGCAGACCGACAGCACCGACCAGCCATTCGACATCAACGAAGGCAGCAAGCTGGAACTGGGCTCCACGGCGAAGATGCGGGTGCTGACCACCTACCTGCAAATCATCGCGGAGCTGCATGACAAGTACGGCGCCATGACCGTGCCGGAACTTAAGAAAGTCGACGTGCCGGATCAGGATCGCCTGAGCCAGTGGGTGATCGATTACCTGATCCAGAACAAGGATCACGACCTGTCGAAAATGCTCTCCGCCGCTCTCGACCGCAAATACTCGGCCAGTCCTGGCGAGGCGTTTTTCACTGGTGGCGGCCTGCATGTGTTCCATAACTTCCGCAAGGAAGACAATGGCCGCCTGCCGACCCTGCGCGATGCCCTGCGTGAGTCGATCAACCTGCCGTTCATTCGCCTGATGCGCGATCTGGTGCGCTACACCACCTACTCAGGTCCCAACAACAGCGCCGAGTTGCTCAAGGACGATCGCGACCCGCGACGTCAGGAATACCTCGCCTCGTTCGCCGACCGCGAAGGTACTTCGTTCCTGCTCAAGTTCTGGAAAAAGTACCGGAACAAGGACACCCAGGCCCGGCTCGACACCTTCCTCGACAGCATGCGCCCGACCCCGATCCGTATGGCCGCCGTGCACCGTTACCTGCTGCCCAACGCCAGCCAGGAAGACTTCAACACCTTTGTGCGCTCACACCTCAAGGGCGTCAAAATCACCGAAAAACTCACCGACGAACGCCTGGAACGGCTCTACCTGGCCTACGGCCCCGGCACCTACGACCTGCCGGATCAGGGTTTCATCGCCAAGGTTCACCCGCTGGACCTGTGGATGATCGGCTACCTGCTCAACCACCCCGACGCGACCTTCAAGGACATCGTCAAGGCCAGCCAGTTCGAGCGTCAGGAAGTCTACAGCTGGCTGTTCAAGAGCAAGCACAAAGGCGCCCGCGACAGCCGGATCCGCACGATGCTGGAGATCGAGGCATTCCTCGAGATCCATCAGCGCTGGCAGAAAGTCGGCTATCCGTTCGATCACCTGGTGCCATCGCTGGCCACCGCCATCGGCAGTTCCGGCGACCGCCCTGCCGCGCTGGCCGAGTTGATCGGTACCATCCTCAACGACGGTGTGCGCATGCCGACCCTGCGTATCGACAGCCTGCACTTCGCCGCCGGCACGCCTTACGAAACCAAACTGGTCAATGACCCTCACGTCGGCAAACGGGTGATGCCGTCCGAAGTCGCCACGGCGATGCGCGAAGCGCTGTCGCAAGTGGTGGACTCGGGGACGGCCAAACGTGTTTCCGGCAGTTTCAAACTCAACGATGGAACACCGCTGACCATGGGCGGCAAGACCGGTACCGGCGACAACCGGATCGAGGCGATCGGCTCCGGCGGACGGATTCTCAGCTCGAAATCGATCAACCGTACGGCCACCTTCGTGTTCTATATCGGCGATCACCATTTCGGCACGCTCACCGCGTTCGTGCCGGGGCGCTCGGCGGAGAACTTCAAGTTCACTTCCGCCCTGCCGGTGCAGGTGCTCAAAGGCATGGCGCCGATTCTGATGCCGTACCTGCAACCGGGCAGTGATTCGCAGTGTCTGGCGCCACAAGTGGCGACGGTGGCATCCGCAGCGGACTGAATTGATCCGGGGTAGTAGTTATGTGTTTTATGCATTCCAATATTCAATAAATCAGGTATTAACCCGACACTTCGACAGCAGGCTTTTAAACTAATTAATCCGCTCATTGAACGTTAGGCTGAGAATTCTTTACTTATTCAAGGCCTGCACCATGACTGCAACATCCATATATAAAGGGCAACATTACGACTTAATTAAATCGCGTATCGATCCGGTGTTCAGCGATATGCAGTTACATCGGGCCCAGGCGCTGAGCAACACACCTCTGCAGCTTGAATCATGGATGACCGAGGCTTCGGCCAACGAGCTGGAACGAATGTCCGCCGATAACCGAAAGGCATGGGGCGCACAGAACCGTATCGATCGCCTGCTCCGACGACTTCAGGATGTGTACGCATTCGCCGAACCCTTGCTCAAGGCAAAGCTGCTCGAACAGTTCCAGATCGATATCGACGTCAAGAACACCTACCTGAGACTGTATGCCTCGGCTCAAACGCCCTGGTACGTCCACAACTTCAGCAAAGGCTCCAAGGCCAGAACCGTTTCGATGCTTGATGCGGCATTGCATAACTTCGCACGCGACGAACGCTATCAACACTATTCGACCTTCATTATCAAAACCGATGTCGCACGCGACTTGTTCGACCCCTCGCCGATCAACCAGAAAATAAGCGTGAGCCAGTTTCAGGCGTTGTGCCGGGAGCTGGACATTGGCGCGCTCTACAAGCGCCATCTCGAGACCATTCTGCTGGACAAGGAACCGGTGGCCGAAACATACCTGCGCACACGAGTCGAGCAAAGCCTGCAAGCGACGCTCAAGGCTGCCGCGCAAATGGCCCGGCTCAAAAGGGACATTGGTCACAGCGCCCATGGGCTGATCCGTGAAGTGCTGCTTGGCCGTCAGAATCTGCTGCTGGACGGCCAGGCGATGCGCGTCTGCGACCTGGGCATGATGGACCTGACTTTCACCGGCATCCTGATCATTCGGCCGGATCCGGAACAGCCGCAACACTCGCAAAAAATGATTGCCTATGTCCCCCATGACCCGGAGCACCCGCTCAAGGAATACGCCTCGACCCTGGACTTCATGCAAGAGCTGACCCGCCAGCTGCGGACCAACCAGACATCACCTTCCTCCGGACTCAGCTACCGGCAATTCTTCAGTCAGTTTGTCGATCATGAACAGCGCGGGCATTTTTTCGCCGGGCTCGAACAACGCCTGAGCTACGTGAAATGGTATCCGCGGGAACGGGGAGATTCGCGTCCCTCCTGGCGGGAAACACCGGTGGAGAAACCGCAACTGCAATTCAGCGCACCGCCGATCAGCTCGCCGCTATGGACGTACCTTTTTCAGCAACGACTCAACAAGATCCTCAATGACGCCCGCCAGATTGCGGTGCCGACCGCCGACGCCGACGACAATGCGCGCTGGGCGTGGTGGGAAAACGTTCTGAAGATTGCCGGCGACATTTTCAACGCCGCGTTGTTCGTCGTGATGCCGTTCGTACCGTATGTCGGTGTTGTGATGCTGGTCTACACGGCTTTTCAGTTGACCAATGAAGTCGTCGAAGGCGCAGTGGAGCTTGGTTATAAACACTGGACCGAGGCTGCGCAGCATGTCGTCGGTGTCGTCAACGATGTGGTGCAACTGGCGGCATTTGTCGTCGGTGGCCTGGCCGCCCAAAAAATCCTCAAACTGTCGCCACGGGTCGAAAGCATGAAACCGGTGACGGGACACGACGGAAAAATCCGCTTGTGGCACACCGACCTCACGCCCTACGCACAAACAGACATTGCCCCACCGCCCGCATCGAAACCGTCCGCATCCGGGCTGTACCGTCACGCGGGCAAAGTGCTGCTGCCCCTCGACGGTCGTTACTACGCGGTGAAATATGACCGCAGCAACGGTCGCCATCGTGTCCAGCATCCGACCCGCCCGCAAGCCTACTCGCCACAACTGCGCCACAACGAACAGGGTGCGTGGGTGCACGAGGGGGAAACACCGCAGGACTGGGAAGGCGCGATCCTGATGCGCCGGTTGGGCCCCGGCGTTGACGGCTACAACGATAGCGAACTGGAACACCTGCGCAGCATCAGCGGCACCGCGCCAGAATCACTGCGCCGGATGTACGTGGAAAACACGCCACCCCCGGCGCTCCTGTCCGATACCCTGACGCGTTTCCGGATCTGGGACGAAACCCGCAACGTCGGCCAGTTGATTCGTTCCGGACAACCGCTGGCCCCGACTGCCTACTGGTTCAGCCGGATGGTGCCGGACATGCCCGGCTGGCCTGCCGACAAGGCGCTGAAAGTATTTGAAACCGCTGATTCGAGCGACAACTTTCACCTGTACGGCAATCCACAAGCGACAGCCGAACAGACGATGAGCATCGGCATTCCTGACCTGTTGGCCGGCGAGCTGCCGGAACGGCTGGTGGACTTTCTCGACGATGCAGACATGCAGTCCCTGCTCGGCAATCAATACCCCAAAAGCCAGCGGGCACAGGTGCTGCGCAACCAGCTGGGGGATATCGTGGAAACCCGTACGCCCGACATTTTCGATTACCAGTATCGGGCCGCAGATCATAGTGGCGATGCCCAGGTGCAATTGCTGCAACAGCAATTTCCATCACTACCCTCGCGGGTCGCCGAGGCGCTGCTGAAAAAAGCGACGCCGGCCGAACAGACCATCATCCGCGAAGAACAGCGCATCCCCCTGCGCCTGAAAGATCAGGCCCGGGAAAGCGCCTTTGAAATCAGTGCGGCGCGAGCCATTGAAGGTTTGTATGAACCGGCATTGCGACTGCCCGATACCGAGCGCTTGATTCTCAACGTCCTGAGACAACGCACCGATACCTTCGCCGATCTGCGCATTGAAGTACGCGAGCACTTCTATGACGGCGCGCTTCGCTGCAGTGTGGGCGACGAGCAGGCCAGTATCGTGCGCGTACTGGTCCGGGATCAGCGTGGCCGCTATGAAGTGCGCGATGAACGCAACGACAGTCTGCATCCTGCCGCAGACTTGTATGAAGCCATCCTGCTGGCCATGCCCGCCGACAAGCGTACCGCGCTGGGTTACCGCGCCGGCCAGGGACAATTGTTCAGACAATGGGTGCTGGTCATGACCGAGCGCCCCGCCGAGCGCAGGACGCTGCTTGCGCGTCCACCGATTCGCGCGCAGGTTCCGTTGCAAACCGAACTGCTGCTGCGCGGGCCGGGGCAATCGAAAAAAGCGTTGAGCGTGGAAGAGAAAGTCCAGAACCTCTACCCGCATTTCGACCAGGCCGAGGCGTTGGCTTTCAGTCGATCCCTGCAAGCGAACGGTGCCCCTCACTCACAGATCAAGATGCTTGAGCAGGAGATTCAACAGCTCAAGCAGACCCTGGAAACCTGGCGTCAGCGCTACCTGACTGATTGGGATCCTGAAAACCCGGACAGCAACGTGCCACGTGCCTATTGGGACTACCAGCAAAAGGGCGGGCAGTTTCTCGCCGAACGTTTGCTGGCCTGTTTCGAACGCAAGTCCGAGGTGTTCGGCGAGCGCAGTCTCAGCGTGCAGGAAGGCTATCGGCTGGACCTGTCCAGCGAGTGGTTGCCCAAGGACATCGAGCGTTGGTGGCGGCAGTTGCCGGAAGAGCTGAAGCCCTGGATCGATCAGGTCACAACCCTGAACCTGGACGGATCGGTATTTTCTCAATCGCCGAACGGCCTGTTGAAAGACCTTCCCCACCTGCGCCATTTCAGCGCCCGCAATTGCGGGCTGACAGTTCTGCCGGAGCCTGTCGGCAAGATGCATTTGCTGGAAACCCTGCGCCTGAACGAGAACCAGATCCGCCTGACGCCGACCACTGTCGAGCAACTGCGCAACATGACGCGCATGGAAACTCTCAGGCTCGATCACAACCCGCTGAGCCTTGCGCCGAATGTCGAACGCATGCCACGGCTCAAGGTGCTGAGCCTGATCGGCACCGGCCTCGAGAGCTGGCCACCGGGATTGTTCGAAAAATCCCGGCCACGCGGCTTCTTTCTTGATCTGGGCGCGAATGCGCTCAAGCGCATCCCGGATGTGCCGCCGGGCTCCGATAACGCGCGGCTGATCGCCCGTACCCGGGTCTACGCCAACAGGCTCTCGGACCCGGTTCGGGTCAAGTACGAACATTACCGGACTTCGGTGGGGATCCATCCACGCCTGACGTACAACAGCGCGGCGGAAGATCTGCTCGAGCGCTGGCCCGCGTTCGTCGACACCTCGCTGCACAACGAAACGGCCGGGCTCGGCACCTATCGCCCCGAGGCCTGGCACGACCTTGCCGGGGAGCCAAACGCCGACGGTTTCTTCTCGGTGATCGAAGACTTGACCCATTCGGCCGATTACATCGCTGGCGGCAAAGCCAATGATCAACTGACCGACCGGGTCTGGCGGATGATTGGCGCCATGGACATCGACACGCCGCTGCGCCAAGAGCTGTTTTTGATGTCGACCGATCCTGAAGGTTGCGAGGATGCCGGCGCGCAACTGTTCAACAACATGGGGGTCAAGGTGCTGGCTTCCGAAGCCTACTCGTACTCGACCAACCAGGCCGAGCTTGAGCGCAAGCTGGTGACACTGGCCAAAGGATCGGCGCGTCTCGGTCAGGTCACTGAAATCGCCCGGGCCGATATCAGAAACCGCACGGGCAATCCCGATGAAGTCGAAGTGCACCTGGCCTACGAAACAGGCATGGCGGCCAGACTGGAGCTGCCATGGCAGTCCGAAGGCATGAGGTATCGCCGGGTTGCCGGCGTCGATGATCAGACCATTGCCAAGGCTGTCGAGACGTTGCTCAAGGCAGAAGAAGGCGATGGCCTGGTCAATCAGATGATCGAGCTACCGTTCTGGGAAAGCTATTTGCGCAACAACTGGCCAGGAGAAATGGAAACCAACAAACAGCTGCACATGGAAAAGCTCGACGTGCTGGAAGCGCTGAAAACTGCGCAACAGGCCTGGGCGCAATCCACCGACGCGCTACCCGCCGAGCGCGCATTGCGCAGGCGCACCCTCAGCGACCTGGCAAAGCGCTTGCCGATTGCCGAAGAGGAGGTTTTCACCGGCATGGAAATGAGCACCGAAACCTATGACCGCCTGCTTCGGGACATCGGTTATCAGGAGAAGGAACTACGCCGCCAGCTCACCCGTGAGGCCATGAGCAGGGCCGGAATCTGAATGTCGCCCGCATGACAATCACGCCCTGAAGCCTCGCTGCAAAAGTCTTCAGGGCCCAAGCGCTAAACCTCCGAATCCCAGATCACCGTGACGTTGCCGACATAGCGTTTGCCTTTTCCCGGCTGGAGCATCTGTTCGACATACACGCCCGGAATCTCGAAGTGCAGCGTCGCGGGTGCTCGCTGCATGAAACTGGAAGGTTGAAACGCAACGCCATCAGGATTGTTGCTCAAGGGGCGGCGCTTCACCGGTTGGCCTGCGATATCGGAAATGCTGTCGGGCAGGCTCACACTCAGAAAAACCTGCGCGTCGGTGGCGCCGCTGAGCGTATCGCGCAATGCGCAGGCGCCGACGGCGGCGTACTCGCATTCGAAGTGCATCTTGAAACGCGAGGACGCCGAAATATTGAAAGTCTGATCGCGAAACAGCCGGGTCGGTTTGCTGCCCTGCTGCAACCAGGCCTGCCAGCCGCCTTGCGGCACCAGCGCAATCTTGTTGCCGCCGGGCGGGATGTCGACCTTGAGCACATGCTGCACGTCGAGAAGAACCCTGAACGTCAGGCTGGAGGTGTCAGGCAACAGGTTGTTGCCCGTGTCGATGTCCTGACCGGAACCCACGCCATAGGTCAGTTCACCCGCATAGATTCCCGCCGACATGCCCAGCGGGTTGGGTGTACGCAGCTCATAGGCCACGTCCAGATAGTCGTAGGACATCCACGGAATGACGAATGCAGACTGTTTGCTGCACAGGTTTTCGGCGGGGGTAAACCAGAAAAAACGAAAGAAGTCCGGACCATAAGACGACATTGCACCGGGTTCGCACGGCCTGGGCGGTACGTGCCATCCCGACCTTGCCCAAAGCGCGTTATGCGCTTCGTATTCTCCGGAAACGCCAGTCAGATTGCTTGCCGTATCACTGAGCACATAACGTGTACCGAAACCACCGATACGCATTTCCACGGTTTGCGTCTCACCGGTAACGATATTGCGCACCGTCAGGCTGCGCCATTGCGCCGGCATCTTGAATGTCGCACCGTCGCGCTCAGCGCTTTCTGGCCGTATTGCCTGTACCGACGAGAAACGCATTGGCAACGAAACCCCCATAAGGTTGTAGCGTCGACAATCATTCGGGTACTGGCCGCAGTAACCGCTCTGCGGCGTCTGGTTGATGAACCCATTGTTCTGCGGGTTGGCGGGATCGGGGACGTAGGTCGCGCGAAGTTCCTGAGTGATGCCAGCCGCCGACGTTGAAAGCAGGCCACCGCAGAAGCAAAACACGCTGTTCTTCAAGCACTTGCGCACAGCTGAAACCATTGGCTATTTCCTTGCCTGTCAGGTCGTTTGTCCTTGTTCGGCATGCGCTGCTCATCCTGCCGGCGCCGCCACGTTGAACACGATATTGACCGTGCCGTTGTACTCGCCCGGCTTGTAGCCACCGGCCTGCTCGCGAGGCACGATCTCCAGTTGCACACGACGGCCGGCCGTCGCCTCCTCTGCGGACACCACTTGCCGGGGCGTCGGATCCTGGGCCAGTTCCTTGCCGTTGAAGCTGACGCGCAACACGATGTTGTCACGCGAATCGCCGCCGGCGGTCAGGTAAGGGAAACTCTCGAGACGCGCTTCAATGGCACTGCCGTCGGTTTTCACATCAAAGCTCTTGCGCAGCCCGAGCAACGTCGAGGTGTGGATATCCCACGGCAGGGTCTGCTCACGATGGATCCAGTCGGCTTCGCTGGGGAGCACGTAAAAACCCAGTGTCGGAATGTCCACCGAGACTTCGAAGGTGTGCTTTTCCTGGGCGGCAAACACCGCCGGATGGATCGATGTCGGGACGCTCAGACAGAGTACGATGGCGACTCGCTTGATCATGGCTGGGATCTCTGCGTGGGTGATGGTGACAATCAACTTCCCGGTGCCTTTGCGTTGAACAACAGCATGACCGTGCCGTCGTAATCCCCTGGCTTGAAACCGCCGAGCGGCTTGATCGGATCGATTTCCAGCAGCACACGCTTCCCGACGGCCGCTTCGGCCTGCGACAGGACTTCGCGCGGACGAACGTCTGCGCTCAGCACCACGCCGTTGAATTTCACATGCAGCAGGATCTCTTCACCGAGCTTGCCGTTGGAAAGGCGCGCGATGCTTTCCAGCCGCGCTTCGATTGCACTGCTGTCATGGCGCAGGTCAAACGACTTGCGCAAGCCGCGCAGGGTCGAGGTGTTGTAATCCCAGAGCAGGCGCTGCGGGCGGTGAATCCAGTCCGACTCTGCGGGGATGACGTAGAACGCCCGACCGGGAATGGTCAGGAACACTTCGAAGTTGAGCTCTTCGCGAACCGCCCAAGCGGGGATACTCATCAGGGCGGTGAAAGCCATCAGTGCCGCAGCGGCGCATTGCTTGTTCATGATCGATACCTGGCGCGTCGTGGATAGAGGCCTTAGCGGCGCGCGACCCTGAGGTCTTTCCTGTTGTCGCCTTCCACCAGTTTGAAGCGGTATTCGCGGCCGGCTTCCTTTTCAAAGGCGAAGCTTTTGCCAGCCATCACGTGGTGTTTGGTGGTCGCGCCACAATCGGCTTCATTGCTCACCGAACAGCTTTTGAATTCGTCGACCACCATCACCGTGTTGCCGTTGTTGCGGATCTCGTAGCGTTCGGGCGTGTCGCTGATCACTGTGTCGAAACGCGCATCTTTGGGGCGCACGAAAAACACGATGCCAAATCCGGTCATCACGTTGACCCCGGCCGACAGCGACTTTTTGTAGTCTTCGCGCTCCTCGTGGGAGACCACGAATTCGTCTTCCTTTTCCGGCACGACCGGCACGAAACGCACGCGGAAGTAGCGTTCGCGATCCCGCTCGCCCATGTACAGCAAGCGCGTGCCCTGCATGCCCTGCGCCGGCACGATCAGGCGCGCGGGGCTGGCCATGATGCCGTTGCGCGAAGCGCCGTCGGCCGCGTTGACCACGGGAATCTCCTGCGGTTTGCCGTCGGCGTCATAGACGATTTCCAGCACATTGATCTTGACGAACGCGGTGCTGTCACCGCTGTTGAAAACACGCTTCAGGTACGTACTTTTGTCGCCGTCGAGATAGTCGTACACGGTGCCGACATTGATCTGCGGCCCGGCATGGGCAGTCAGGCAACACAGGCCGGACAGCATCAGCAAAAACATTCGAGTCATGGAATTCAACCTCGTGAAAATGAAAATTGGCCAGCCCCGGAGGTTCATACTTCCGAGTCGAAAATGATGGTGACGTTGCCTCACAGCGTTCCGTTCATGCCGGGTTTGAGCAGCGATTCGATCCATCGTCGAGGGATCTGGAAACGCAAGGTGCCGGGTTTTCGATCAACGTAACGAGTAGGCTCGAACGGCCCCAGCCAGGTGTTGTGCGACAACGTGCCGGACCAGCCATCGCTGTTGCCGGGGCCTGTGATACCTCGGGGCAGGGTCAGCTTGACCTCGAACTTGGAAAAGCCCACTTCGTTGTTGCCGATGCCGCACTCAGTGCCGCCCAGCGAGTTGCAGATCATCATCACCTTGAAGGGTGACGAGGCCGACAGGTAAAACTGCTGGTCGCGATAGATCTCGGTCGGCATGCGCCCCGTGTCGATCCAGCGTTGCCATCCGCCAACCGGTTCCATCGTCACCTTGTCGCCGCCGGGTGGCAGATCGACTTTCAGGGCGTGATGAACGTCGAGCACGAAGTCCAGGGTCAGGCTGGAGTCATCCGCACGAAAAAAGGGCCCCATGTTGAAGTCCGCGCCACCCGCTCCGACGCTATAGGTCAATGCGCCGGTGTACGTACCGGTCGGCATGGTCAACGGATCGGGAGTGCGCAACTCGTAGGCGATATCGAGATACTCGAAATCCATATGCCCGACATCCATCGCGGCAGTCTTGATACAGCTGCCTTGCACGGGCGTCTTCCAGAAAAACTGATAAGTCGTCGGTGAAGGAAGACCCACTCCGCTATAGAGGCAGGGGGGCGCGGCGTAGACCCAGGAACTGCCCTCCCAGAGTTTGCGATGCGCCTCCCCCACATCAGACTCGCCTGTCAACTCGGTGACGGGCTTGCTCAAGCGAAAGCGCGAGCCGATTCCGCTGATTCGGACCTCCACCGCACGCGTCTGCTGGGTCTGCTGATTGGTTACGTTCAGGACTTGCCAGGCAGCGGGCACTTTCACCCAGACACCATTGGCCGAAAACAGCGGGGTAAACGTACTGAAGCGAATCGGCACCCGGATGCTGAACATGCCGTGGCTGGCGCACTCGCTCGGGAAATCCACGCAATAACCACTGTTTGGCGTCTTGTTGACGAACACATTCTTGTTCGGCTGCGAGGAGTCGGGTTGGAACAATGCCCTGATTTCCTGATTCGCCGCCTCGACCGAAGGCAGGCTCAGTGCCGCGATCAAGGCCATGAATACGGTTAGCTTTTTCACGCTCAACCCGCCTTCTGATCGGTAGAGGTCGCATCGGCCAGGGTGTCCGGCGTGCAACGCAGATCCCCGATCATCAACACATTGTTTTCGCTGCGGTGCTGATCCGCCTCGAGGCGGAACTGGCACAGCAGGCGGTTATCCTGGCGCACCTCGAGGGTCGGCGAGCCGGCGTTCATTTCCATCGAGAAGAACCCGTCGACCTCGGTCACCCCGCGACTGGCGTGGTTGATCACGTGATGCCCCTTGAGCGGCTGGCCCTGTTCGTTGACCAGTCGACCGAGCACGGTCAGGGTTTTCATCACACGGATCTTGCGGTAGTCGACCCCGCCCTTGTTCAGGTGATAACGGGTGCGCGCCGGTTCGATCGTCGCCGCCGGCACGTTGTTGCCTTCGAAGTCGAAGCTCACCGAGCTGTTCTGATACGCCGTGATAGGAATGAAATTGCGCCCCGGTTTCAGCGCTGCGCTGCCGCCGCTGAAGTCGTCGGCGCGCAAGGCAATGCCCTCGATGTCCGACTCGACGTCGACAATCATCCCGGCCCCGCGCATTTCGTATTCGCTGGTCATGAGCATCTGCTGGCCGCCGACCACCAGCGTGCTGTCGAGGTTGAGACCGCCGGTGAAATTGCCGTTGTAGGACGAGCGCTGGATGAAGCCGTCGCCATTGATCGTGTCGGTGCGAAAGTTGGCCAGGCCGGAAGCGCCGACGCCATAGGTGTCGGTCAACGCCGTCACCGAAACGTTCTGCAGGAGGTGCCCCTTGAGGTCCTTGCGCCAGCCGATCGAAGCGTTGTTGTCGCGCCCGCCGTCGCGATCGGTACGCGAACCGATGCTGCCGGTGATCTGCTCGCCGGGCGCGCCCAGCGCCATGTTCAGGCTCAAGTCGACCCCGCGATTACGCGCATCGCCACTGCTGTAGCTGCCCGGTCGATCGAACAGCGACAAGCGCCAATTGGCGTCATTGCCGAACAGTTCGCTGCGCCGGGTCCAGCCCAGATCCACGCCGACGCCTTCGACATTGCCTTCGCTGTGGGAGACCCGTGCGTTGAGCGAATTGCGGCTGTTGAGCCGGTGGTTGAGCGCCAGCGACGAGTTGCTGGTTTCGCCGATGAACACATTGCGCTGACGCACCCGGGTGCCGTCCGGCAGGGTTTCGTACTGGTCGCTGGTGTCGAGCCAGCTGCGGTTGTGGCTGATCACCAGACTGCCGGAACCGTAGTTATACAGGCTCTGCAAATCGAGGCCGGTGCCGTGATCCTCGGTCTTGTAGACGTTGGCATACAGGCTGATGTGATTGGCCAGGGTCCAGTCGATGGACGTGCCATATTGCAGCTTTTCGCGAATCTGCCGCGCCGACAGGCCGAGGATGACTCGCGGGTGCAGCAGGTAGTTGAGCGAGGCGCCCGCCGTAGGACTGCCGCTGGACTGTTGATCCCAGTTGCTCAGCAGTTTCTGTTCTTCGCCGGCAAACAGGTTGTAACGCCAGCGCTCGTCGAGGTTGCGCCAGTTGCTGGGCTTGTAAACCAGCTCCTGGGTACTGGAGGTGATCTGGCCGTCTTCGATCAGCCGCACTTCCACCTCGTAAATGCCACCGGGCAGTGGTCGGGTGTCGAGGGTCTGCAAACCGGCGGGTATCGATTGAGTGTTGATCAGCAGACCGTCGCGCCAGATCTCCACCGAGCCCTGACGATTGGCGGTGACGTAAATCGGGTAGACGCTGGGCGCTGCGTTGTTGATTGCCAGGCTGTCGGAGCTGCCGTACATCACGCCGACCGCCGTGTCAGGGCTGGTGCCGAACGTGCGCGGCTGGCGGGTCAGCCCTTCGGAGTTGGGGGTGAAATAGCCCAGGCGAAAGAAATTGCCTTGCAGTTCACGCTGGGTGTAGAGCTCGTGGACGGCGTGATAGAGCTTGTCGTCCGGGCCGCCGAGGCGAGCCATTTGCATGTTGAAGGTCTGGCTCCAGTTACCCAGGCTGCCGCTGGCTTCGAGGCCAAAACGTCCGCCCAGATCCTGATCCTGGCCACCATTGAGGTTGAGCTGGTTGCGCACCATCAGGCCGCTGCTGCCGTCTTCGGGTTGGTCATAGAAACGCTTGGTTTCCAGGTCGCGCTCGGCGTTCTCGGTGAGAACCGAGAGCAACGAATTTTCCAGGTTGTAATTCACCGCCAGCACCTGATCGGGGCAGGAGCCGGTGCACGCGCCCAGCGGCACGCCGGGTTTGAGATAGGCCGCCCACTTTTCGCGTTCAGCGGGGGTGTAGCGGTTTTCACTGGTGTCGGTGAATTCCAGCAACGTGACGCGATCATCGCGGGATAACACCACCATGGCCTCCCCCAGCGGTTGCTGGTCGAGTTCGACCCGCACCGCCAGCGGCACATCGAAAAAGTGCTCTTCGAAATCTGCCGGCAAACCTTTGGCCTGCGCCAACAGACTGCGCGGAGTCGTGCCGGCGGGTTCGGAGGCGGCCGCTGCGTTGGCACAAAACAACAGCGCAAGCGCAGCCGCGACGGGTGTCATCGGGAACATGAACTCGTACTCTGATTTACAAAAGTTGAAGTCCGGCGGAACAGACACTGCTGTTTATCCCGCCGGGGAACGCGACTCTGGCAAGCTGCGTTGAGTGCAGATCAACCGATTACTTGCCACCACCGATCGGCGGCACGGCATCGAAAGTCATGGCGACGACACCGGTGTAATCACCCGGCTGGAAATTGGTGCCTTTGGCACTGATCTTCAGCGGCGCGCGATAGTTGACGTCGGACTCGGACTCACCCACGACCATTTGCGGAGTCAGGGTAAGTTCCTTGTTGTTGAACAGCACTTGCAGATCGATGGCGGTGTTGCCGGCGATCAGTTTTGGCTGGCTTTCCAGGCTGGCATGCACAGAACCGTTGTTATTGCGCACATCGAAAAAGCCATTGACTTCACGCATCTTGCCGGTGCTTGGCTGGAAGCTCATGTCCTGGTCCTTGTTGACCAGGTCGGAGTCGGTCGGCACCACGTAGAAACCGTTGGTCGGTACGTGGGCGATCAGGCTGATGGAGTGACGGGCTTCACCGGCAGCGAAGGTCACGGACGAGCTCAGGGCCAGGGCAGCGAGAGAAGCGGTGATAGCGATTTTCTTGAACATCGGTCAGTACCTGTTTTCTTTTTAAGGAATCGGAACATTGAAGTTCATGTCACACCGGTCGATAAGTACCGAAACATGGAAGTTCAACGCCGGGGCATGATCGACGCTTGTCTCAAGAATGTAAGCAGGCAACTTCCCACGAGCTTGTAGTTCAACAACCTCGCGACACGAAAGAAAAAACATCAAAAAATCAAAATATATAAAAGTAGCTGTAAGGCATTGCCTACCTACAGTTATTCATAAAAAGCGTTACAGCAGTTTCGACAATACCAGTCAGCACTTTCTAATCTTTTTAGAATATAAGCTCAAGCATTAATAGAGTGATAGCTTTAACTTTTCGGTTATTCCTGTCTCGATCAACAAGGCATGGCGGTCGCTCCGTCAGCGCGCCTTTCTCGCCGTTGACCACTCGTCAGCTCTGCGGCAAAAAGCCCTTGCCCAGTCGTAAAGATATATCTTAAGTTGTATCTAAACACGACGAGAGAAGACTGAAATGAGAGACCATCATTCCCCCCACCGCGACCACGGCGACAGCCGTGACGGCTTCGAAAAACGCCACGGCCGCGAGCGCGGCGGTCGCGGCCCGCGGGTATTCGCCCCCGGCGATCTGAAATTGCTGCTGCTGGCGCTGATCGCCGAACAGCCATGCCACGGCTACGACCTGATCCGCCAGATCGAAACCATGTTCGACGGCGCGTACAGCCCCAGCCCCGGCGTGATCTACCCGACCCTGACGTTCCTCGAAGAGAGCGAAATGATCACCGGCGACGCCGAGGGCGGCAAAAAGCGCTACGCGGTAACCGATGTCGGCCGCCAATCCCTCAGCGAACAAGCGGTGGCACTGGACGGCGTGCGCATGCGCATCGACGTCAGCAAGCGCTCGCTGCGCGGCCACGACCGGCCGCCGGAAATCCATGAGGCGGTGCACAACCTGCGTCATGCCCTGCAGATGCACCACGGGCGCTGGAGCCCGGAAGAAATCCTGCGGGTGCGCGACCTGCTCAACGACACCGCCAAAGCCATCGTCGACGGCCCCGCCGTTCAATCTGCCCCGGAGAAAGCCGAATGACTGAAGTACAGACCCAAGGCATCCATCGTGTGATGCACGAAATCAAACGTCGCCGCCTGGAAGTGTTGCGGGTGGTCGACCTGACTCCGCGCATGCGCCGCATCACCCTCGGCGGACCGGAACTGGCCGGGTTCATCAGCCTCGGTACCGACGACCACGTCAAACTGCTGTTTCCGCAGAACGCCGAACAGGCCGCCGCACTGGAAACCCTGGTGCTCGGCGGCGGCAAGAGCGATGTACCAATGCCCGAGATGCGCGACTACACCCCGCGTCGTTATGACCTCGACAAGCTTGAACTGGACATCGATTTCGTCCTGCACGGCGACGGCCCTGCCTCGACCTGGGCCGAACAGGCCAAGCCCGGACAGTTCCTGCACATCGGCGGCCCGCGCGGCTCGATGATCGTGCCGGACATCTTCGACAGCTACCTGCTGATTGGCGACGAAACCGCCCTGCCTGCCATCGCCCGCCGACTTGAGGGCCTGGCGGCCAACCGCAAGGCGCTGGTGGTGATCGAAGTGGAAAACGGCAAGGAGCAGCAAACCCTCGAAAGTGCGGCACAGGTCAACGTGATCTGGGTATTGCGCGAAGGTGGCAAGGACAATCTGCTGACCACCGTCAAACAGTTGCAGGTGCCCAAGGGCAATCTGTATGCGTGGGTGGCGACGGAAACGAAAGTCTCGCGGCAGATCCGCCGGGTGCTGCTCGATGAGCACGGGCTGGATGAGCAGTTCGTCAAAGCCGTCGGCTACTGGCGCGCCGAGGGCTCCGAAGAAGAGTAATTACGGGCGGCGGCGCTGTTAACGGCGCCGCCCCTGCCAGCGATCAACCCCGATCACCAGCAACGCAATCAGCACAAACCCCAGCAAAATCCCCCCGGCATTGACGAACACCTGTGGATAACCCAGCAGTGCCACGTCAATGAACGGATACGCGTAAGCCCCCAGCAAATGCCCGCGCAACAGCGCATAGGCGAAGTACACCAGCGGATAGATCAGCCACAGCGGCAGGTGCTTCAGGCGCAAAGTGCCCTTCGGCACACACAGCCACCAATACGCCAGAAACAGCAGCGGCATCACGTCGTGGAGCAATTCGTCAGCGATAAATTGCCAGCCCTGCGGATGCCACAGATGTCTCAGCAGAATGCTGTAGGCCAGGCCGACCACGGCAATGCTGACGGCAATCCCGCTACTGACCCACGGCTGCAAAAACCAGCGCCGTGCCGCGGATTCGCGATCGGTCACCGCGCAGGTCAACACCACCGCCACCAACGTATTGGTGAGCACCGTGAAGTAACTGAAGAAGCTCACCAGCCCGCCCAGCAGACTGGCGCCTACGCTCAGGCGCGCAAAGAAAATCAGGTACAGCTGAATCCCCAGCCCGGCCCAGCCCAGCACCGCAGCCGAAGTGATCAGGCGTCGCCGCAGCTCGGCGTTCATCTCAGAGCGGACGCTTGGTGCGCATCAGTTTCACGTACAGACGCTCGACCTTTTCCCGCGCCCATGGGGTTTTGCGCAAAAAGGTCAGGCTCGACTTGATGGTCGGATCGCTCTTGAAGCAACGGATGTCGATGCGCTCGGCCAGGCCCGACCATTCGTAGTGGGTCACCAGTGCATTGAGGATCTGTTCGAGGGTCACGCCGTGCAGCGGATCGGGATTGTGGTCGTTCATGCCGGGCCTTTGGGCGAAGTGAAAATGCAGAAGCCGCGCACCTTAGCCGAGGGCATGGGCGGGTGGAAGGCCTTGGGTTAAATGTAGGCCAACCGGAGAAGATCGCAGCCTGCGCCAACGCCCGCAATGCGCTGTATTGCCGCACTGTTACCGAATCCGAAAGGGTTCATGTCTGCAAAAGCACTTTGTGTTTTTGTAACAGGACATTATCCTGCCGCCCTTCTGCTGAATCGCTTCACTGCCTGCGTCAAATCGTAGCGGCCAGCTTATCCCCCAAAAAGATCAAGAAAGACCCTATTCATGCCCGATTTTCCGTTCTTCCGAGACAGCGCTATCTCAACCCTGCGCCTGATCGGCGGCTGCACCGCCCTTGGCCTCGCCACCTGCACCCAGGCCGCCCCGGCCTTCGACAGTGAATCACCGTGGATGCTCGGTGACTGGAACGGCACTCGTAGCGAACTGGCGGCAAAAGGTATCGACTTCAAGCTCGACTACACCGGCGAAATGGGCAGCAACCTGCACGGCGGCTACGACCACGACCGCACTGCGCGCTACAGCGATCAATGGGGCCTCGGCACTCATCTGGACCTGCAAAAACTGCTGGGCTGGAACGACGCTGAATTCCAGCTGACCGTGACCAAGCGCAGCGGCAACAACATCAGCAACGACCGCATCAACGACCCGCGCGTCGGTGGCTTCACTTCCGCCCAGGAAGTCTGGGGCCGTGGCCAGACCACCCGCCTGACGCAGATGTGGTACCAGCAGAAATTCTTCGACCAGAAGCTCGACATCAAGGTCGGCCGTTTTGGCGAAGGCGAAGACTTCAACACATTCCCGTGCGACTTCCAGAACCTGGCGTTCTGCGGCTCGCAGGTCGGCAACTGGGTCGGCGGCATCTGGTACAACTGGCCGGTCAGCCAATGGGCGCTGCGCGTCAAATATCACCTGACGCCGGAGCTGTACGCGCAAATCGGCGCCTATGAGCAGAACCCGTCGAACCTCGATCGCGGCAACGGCTTCAAGCTCAGCGGCAGCGGCACCCAGGGCGCGATCCTGCCGATCGAACTGGTGTGGAAGCCGAAGCTCAACGGCCTGCCGGGCGAATACCGCGCCGGTTACTACTACAGCAACGCCAAGGCCACCGACGCCTATAAAGACAGCAACGGCCAGCCGGCTGCCCTGAGCGGCGAAGCCTATCGCAGCGCTTCGAGCAAACACGGCGTGTGGCTCGGCGTGCAGCAGCAGATCACCAGCGTCGCCAGCGACAACTCTCGTGGCTTGAGCGTGTTCGCCAACGGCACGATGCACGACAAGAAGACCAACGCCATCGACAACTACGTCCAGGCCGGCGTCGTCTACAAAGGCTTGTTCGACGCCCGCGCCAAGGACGACATCGGTTTCGCCCTGGCTCGCGTCCACGTCAACCCGGCCTACCGCAAGAACGCCGAGGCGACCAACCAGGCCCGCGCCGTCTACGACTACGACGACCCGTCGTTCCTGCCACCACAGGACACCGAATACAGCGCCGAGCTTTATTACGGCGTGCACGTCACCAACTGGCTGACCGTGCGCCCGAACCTGCAATACATCCGCCATCCGGGTGGTGTGGACAAGGTCGACGACGCGCTGATTGGCGGGATCAAGATCCAGTCGTCGTTCTAACCCGATGCAGGCCGCTCAGGCCTGCAGATGAAATTCGATAGCTAGACAAGTTTTTATCTGAACCATGCCCGCGCCCGATCGTCATCTACAGTGACTACAGCGCGGGACTACTTGAAACGTCACGGAGAACCACACTATGAGCACTGAAGGTGCTTCGAGTCGAAGCCGTCTTCTGCCGAACCTGCTCGGCATTCTGCTTCTGCTGATGGGCCTGGCCATGCTGGCCGGGGGAATCAAGCTGAGTACGCTCGGCGGCTCGCTGTATTACCTGCTGGCCGGTATCGGCATCACGCTGACCGGCATTCTGATGCTGATGCGCCGTCGCGCGGCATTGGGCCTGTACGCCATCGTGCTGTTCGCCAGCACCGTCTGGGCGCTGTGGGAAGTCGGCCTGGACTGGTGGCAACTGGTGCCGCGTCTGGCGCTGTGGTTTGTACTCGGTTTCGTGATGCTGCTGCCGTGGTTCCGTCGTCCGCTGCTGCTCGCAGGCCCTGCGCCGATGGGCACCGGCGGTCTGACCGTGGCCGTGATTCTGGCCGGTGTCACCGCCCTGGCCAGCCTGTTCACCCACCCGGGCGAAACCTTCGGCGAACTGGGTCGCGACACCGCCGACACCACCAGTACCGCCCCGCAAATGCCGGACGGCGACTGGCAGGCCTACGGCCGCACCGAATTCGGTGACCGTTACTCGCCTCTGAAGCAGATCACCCCGGCCAACGTCGGCAAACTGCAAGAAGCCTGGCGCATCCAGACCGGCGACCTGCCGACTGCCGATGACCCGGTCGAGCTGACCAACGAAAACACCCCGCTGAAAGCCAACGGCATGCTCTACGCCTGCACCGCGCACAGCAAAGTGCTGGCGCTGGACCCGGACACCGGCAAGGAACTGTGGCGCTTCGACCCACAGATCAAGAGCCCGGTCGGCTTCAAGGGCTTCGCCCACATGACCTGCCGTGGCGTGTCGTACTACGACGAAGCCGCTTACGCCAAGTCTGAAAACGCTGCGTCCGCCGTCATCTCCGAGGCCGGCAAAGCCGTCGCCCAGGCCTGCCCGCGTCGCCTGTACCTGCCGACCGCCGACGCTCGCCTGATCGCACTGAACGCCGACACCGGCAAGATCTGCGAAGGCTTCGGTACCAACGGTGTGGTTGACCTGACCCAAGGCATCGGCCCGTTCACCGCCGGTGGCTACTACTCCACTTCGCCAGCCGCGATCACTCGCGATCTGGTGATCATGGGCGGTCACGTCACCGACAACGAGTCGACCAACGAGCCGTCCGGCGTGATCCGCGCTTACGACGTGCGCGACGGTCATCTGGTATGGAACTGGGACAGCAACAACCCGGACGCCACCGAACCCTTGGCCCCGGGCCAGACCTACAGCCGCAACTCGGCGAACATGTGGTCGCTGGCCAGCGTCGATGAAAAACTGGGCATGGTCTACCTGCCACTGGGCAACCAGACTCCAGACCAATGGGGCGCCGATCGCACCCCGGGCGCCGAGAAATTCAGCGCCGGCGTCGTCGCCCTCGACCTGGGCACCGGTAAAGTGCGCTGGAACTACCAGTTCACCCACCACGACCTGTGGGACATGGACGTCGGCAGCCAGCCAACCCTGCTGGACATGAAAACCGCCGATGGCGTGAAACCTGCGCTGATCGCTCCGACCAAACAGGGCAGCCTGTACGTCCTCGACCGTCGTGACGGCACGCCGATCATCCCGATCCAGGAAATCCCGGTGCCGCAAGGCGCCGTGAAAGGCGACCACACCGCCCCGACCCAGGCCCGTTCGGACCTGAACCTGCTGGCCCCGGAACTGACCGAAAAAGCCATGTGGGGCGCCAGCCCGTTCGACCAGATGCTGTGCCGCATCCAGTTCAAGGAACTGCGCTACGAAGGCCAATACACGCCTCCGTCGGAACAGGGCAGCCTGATCTACCCGGGTAACGTCGGCGTGTTCAACTGGGGCGGCGTTTCTGTCGACCCGGTTCGCCAGATGCTATTCACCAGCCCGAACTACATGGCTTTCGTCTCGAAAATGGTGCCACGCGAAAAAGTCGCCGCCGGCAGCAAACGCGAGAGCGAAACCGCCGGCGTGCAACCGAACACCGGCGCGCCATACGCGGTGATCATGCACCCGTTCATGTCGCCACTGGGCGTACCGTGCCAGGCCCCGGCCTGGGGCTACGTCGCCGGTATCGACCTGACCACCGGCAAAGTCGTCTGGAAACGCAAAAACGGCACCAGCCGCGATAGCTCGCCAATCCCGATCGGCTTCACCCTGGGCGTACCAAGCATGGGCGGCTCGATCGTCACTGCCGGCGGCGTCGGCTTCCTCAGCGGCACGCTGGACCAGTACCTGCGCGCCTACGACGTGAACACTGGTAAAGAACTGTGGAAATCGCGCCTGCCTGCCGGCGGCCAAGCGACCCCGATGACCTACACCGGCAAGGACGGCAAGCAATACGTCCTGCTCGTGGTGGGTGGTCACGGTTCGCTGGGCACCAAGATGGGTGACTATGTGATTGCTTACAAACTGCCGGAATAAGCTGTAACGGCGGCAAAGAGAAAGGCGACGCCCTGTGAGGGGTGTCGCCTTTTTTGTGGGCTGCGGTTTTTAAACGGGGTGTTTATGTCCTACAGACGGGGTGTTTGCGGGGGATGTTTCTGACATGTCGCGTCGGTTGTGGCTCGGAAATGGGGTGGATAGGCTTTGGGGGTCGCTGCAAATTCAGCGAACGGGCGTCGCGGCCCGATAACTGATGCATAATCGCCAACCTCACGGCACCTCGGTGCCTGTTGTTTGTTTCATGGCGGCTGTGCGCGGGATACCTTCCTTGGAGGTATGCCGATTCCTCAGTTATCGGTCCGCGAACCCGCGTACAGCTGCCACCTCAGATTGCGTCGCGGCAATCGAAGGCAGCTCCAATTTCACCAACTGAGTATTCACCATGAAAAAACCGACACCCAATCCCCCCGAATCAAACGACACCTCGCCATACGAATCCCCTGATTCAAAGAAACTCCACGACGCCGCCGAACGCGCCCTCGACCATCACTTCAATCCCATTCCAAAAAAATGCCCTGGCCGCCGACCGAGCCAGATGTTTCAGATCTCCCCGGACATGGACGACGAAACCCTGCTGGCCCATGCCTGTGAGTCTTTGGCCACAGCAAGTGTCATGGCCAGTGATGTAGCGGCTTTTGTCGATACGCCGCAGTGGCACCGGATCCTGGGGATTCAGCAGGTGATCATGCTGGCGGAACTGGCGGTGAATCGAGTACTGGATAACGTCGAAGTACAGCGTTACCCGACACCCAGCTAAGCCGCCCTGACGAAATCGACTGCCAGCCACAGACCGCATTCGCTGGCAGATCGATTGGGACGCAGAGCGTCCCGGGCTGCATTCCCACGCGGAGCGTGGGAACGATCAAAGCCACCCTGACGAAATCGACTGCCAGCCACAAACCGCATTCGCTGGCAGTTCGATTGGGACGCAGAGCGTCCCGGGCTGCATTCCCACGCAGAGCGTGGGAACGATCAAGTTACAGCCATGCGCGGGAGGGCCTACGCCCTGCCAGGTTCCATTCCCCGGTCGACCAACCCGCGCATGGCTCCCCAAAAAACAGGATGAGCGTTAGCTCGACAAAGCTCTTGATCTTGATCCACCCGTCCCTTCGGAAGGCTGAGTGGAGGTGTTCATCCGGGGATTGGCGCGCAGCGCCGTTTGGCGAAGCCGAACTCATCGACGAAGTCGATGCCCCCGGAGGGACGCCGGAGCGAAGGAACCCGAGCCTGCGAGGGCCGAACGCCGGGACGAGCCTTTTTGGGTACTTTTTTGGCGTTTGAAAAAAGTGCCTCGCCGTAAGGGCGAAACCGCCAGCGGGAGCCCCCGAAGAAACGGATATTCACCCAAAACCCCAGAGCATGGCCGGCCCAAAGGCCGCCAAGCCCACCCCCAAAACCCTGTCAAAACCCTGAACACACAAGCAGAAACATCCCGCCCCATTGAAACCACCAAAAGCCTGCCCCATCTAACACCCATACCCAATTGCGCAGGTGCCCCATGAGCGACCAGCAAGAATTCCCCGAGAACCCCGACGACATCACCGAAACCGACGCCGAACACATCGAACACCATGTCCCAGGCAAAGGCCTCGCCCTGCCCGGCCAGAACCTGCCGGACAAGGTCTACATCATCCCGATCCACAACCGCCCGTTCTTCCCGGCCCAGGTCCTGCCGGTCATCGTCAACGAAGAACCCTGGGCCGAAACCCTCGAACTGGTCAGCAAATCCGACCACCACTCCCTGGCCCTGTTCTTCATGGACACACCCCAGGAAGACCCGCGCCACTTCGACACCAAGGCGTTGCCGCAATACGGCACCCTGGTCAAGGTGCACCACGCCAGCCGCGAAAACGGCAAACTGCAATTCGTCGCCCAGGGCCTCAGCCGCGTCCGCATCAAGACCTGGCTCAAACACCATCGCCCGCCCTATCTCGTTGAAGTCGAATACCCGCACCAGCCCACCGAGCCGACCGACGAGGTCAAGGCCTACGGCATGGCGCTGATCAACGCGATCAAGGAACTGCTGCCGCTCAACCCGCTGTACAGCGAAGAACTGAAGAACTACCTCAACCGCTTCAGCCCCAACGATCCGTCGCCGCTGACCGACTTCGCCGCCGCCCTGACCTCCGCCACCGGCCCCGAGCTGCAAGAAGTACTCGACTGCGTGCCGATGCTCAAGCGCATGGAAAAAGTCCTGCCGATGCTGCGCAAGGAAGTCGAAGTCGCGCGCCTGCAAAAAGAAATCTCCGCCGAAGTGAACCGCAAGATCGGCGAGCACCAACGCGAATTTTTCCTCAAAGAACAACTCAAGGTCATCCAGCAGGAACTCGGCCTGACCAAGGACGACCGCAGCGCCGACCTCGAACAGTTCGAGCAGCGTCTGGAAGGCAAAGTCCTGCCGACGCAGGTACAGAAGCGCCTCGAAGAAGAAATGAACAAGCTGTCGATCCTCGAAACCGGATCCCCGGAGTACGCGGTCACCCGCAACTACCTCGACTGGGCGACCTCGGTGCCGTGGGGCGTGTACGGCGAGGACAAGCTCGACCTCAAGCACGCGCGCAAAGTGCTCGATAAACACCACGCCGGCCTCGACGACATCAAGGACCGGATCCTCGAATTCCTCGCGGTCGGTGCCTACAAAGGCGAGATCAGCGGTTCCATCGTGCTGCTGGTCGGTCCGCCGGGCGTGGGTAAAACCAGCGTCGGCAAATCCATCGCCGAATCCCTCGGCCGGCCGTTCTACCGCTTCAGCCTCGGCGGCATGCGCGACGAAGCCGAGATCAAGGGCCATCGCCGCACCTACATCGGCGCGCAGCCGGGCAAACTCGTGCAGGCGTTGAAAGACGTCGAAGTGATGAACCCGGTGATCATGCTCGACGAAATCGACAAGATGGGTCAGAGCTACCAAGGCGACCCGGCCTCGGCGCTGCTGGAAACGCTGGATCCAGAACAGAACGTCGAATTCCTCGACCACTATCTGGACCTGCGGATGGACCTGTCGAAAGTCCTGTTCGTCTGCACCGCCAACACCCTGGATTCGATCCCCGGCCCGTTGCTGGACCGGATGGAAGTGATTCGCCTGTCGGGCTACATCACCGAAGAAAAAGTCGCCATCGCCAAGCGTCACCTGTGGCCGAAACTGCTGGAAAAGGCCGGTGTGTCCAAGGGCAGCCTGAGCATCAGCGACACCGCGCTCAAAGCCTTGATCGACGGTTACGCCCGTGAAGCCGGCGTGCGCCAGCTGGAAAAACAGATGGGCAAACTAGTGCGCAAAGCGGTGATGAAGCTGATCGACGATCCGAAAGCGGTGATCAAGATCGGCCCGAAAGACCTCGAAGCGTCCCTCGGCCATCCGGTGTTCCGCAACGAGCAAGTGTTGTCTGGAACCGGTGTGATTACTGGTCTGGCGTGGACCAGCATGGGTGGCGCGACTCTCCCGATCGAAGCCACGCGGATTCACACGTTCAATCGTGGTTTCAAACTCACCGGGCAACTGGGCGATGTGATGAAGGAGTCGGCGGAGATCGCCTACAGCTACGTCAGCTCGCACCTCAAATCCTTCGGTGGCGATCCGAAGTTCTTCGACGAAGCTTTCGTCCACCTGCACGTGCCGGAAGGCGCAACGCCGAAGGACGGCCCGAGCGCCGGCGTGACCATGGCCAGCGCCCTGCTCTCGCTCGCCCGTAATCAGGCGCCGAAAAAAGGCGTGGCGATGACCGGTGAATTGACGCTGACCGGCCATGTGCTGCCGATTGGCGGAGTGCGCGAGAAGGTGATCGCGGCGCGGCGGCAGAAGATTTTCGAGTTGATTCTGCCGGAGGCGAATCGCGGCAACTTCGAAGAACTGCCGGATTACCTGAAAGAAGGCATCAACGTGCATTTCGCCAAGAAGTTTGCGGATGTGGCGAAGGTGCTTTTCTAACGCTCCCCTGCTGATCGTTCCCACGCTCTGCGTGGGAATGCCGCCCGGGACGCTCTGCGTCCCTTCACAAGCGTGACGCGGAGCGTCACAGGATGCATTCCCACGCGGACGGTTCGACGCCTCGACGTGGGAACGATCACGCCAAGCCTGGCGTTGTCACACTTTGTCTCATCTTCAGTTATGCTCGCCGTTCGTCGCCAACGCCGGAGCCACTGAATCCATGTCCCCCCTTCGCCTGTTTGTACCCCTGTCCCTCGCCCTGCTGGCCGCCTGCGCCACGCAACCGAAAACCAACGTGACCGTGGAAAAACAGAGCGAATGCCCGGTGCGGATGACCAACGGGCAAAACCTGATCGTCATGCTCCCGAGCAACCCCACCACCGGCTACCGCTGGGCCATCCAGGATTCTGCCGGCGGCGTATTGCGCGCCCTCAGCCCCGAGGTCTACAGCAACCCGGAAGATGCCGGCGTGGTCGGCGCGGCCGGTCTCTCGACTTGGCGCTTCCAGGCTTTCTCCACCGGCACCGGTCGTCTGCGCCTGACTTCGCAACAACCGTGGGCGCCGGAAGTGTTGCCGGTGGAAACCTTTGACTGCGCCATTTCGGTGAACTGACCGTGGGCTGGCTGATCCTCGCGCTGATGGGCGCCGTGACCTTTCTCTATGGCGTCAGCACCCACGCGGCGCTGCTTTGCCTGCTGGTCAAACCGCTGCCGGTGCTGGCCCTGCTTGGCTGGTTGCACGATGCGCCGCCGAGCGACTATCGCCGCTGGATCAGCCTCGGTCTGATTTTCTCGTTGATCGGCGATGTGCTGCTGGCGTGGCCGGGGGATTTGTTCGTCTTCGGTCTAGGCGCGTTTCTGGTCGCGCATCTGGCGTATCTCAAGGCTTACCTCAGCGACTGCCGGCGCTTGGCCCTGCTGCCGCTGATCCTGGCCCTCAGCGTGGGCGCCGTGCTGTTGGGCATATTGATCAGCAGCGGACTCGGCCCGTTGACTGTGCCAGTGATCGTCTACGGCACAGCCATCAGCGCCATGCTCTGGCGCGCCCTCGCCCGACTCGGCAGCGGCGTACCACAACGTTCGGCGCTGCTGGCGGCGGGCGGCGCAGTGGCGTTCGTGTTCTCCGACAGCGTGATCGGCATCAACCGGTTTGTCTCACCGTTCAATGCGGCGCCCTACATCATCATTCTCAGCTACTGGCTGGGCCAGTGGGGGATCGCCGCCTCGGCGTTTCACGTAGAAAAAGCCGAAAAAACGCTATAACTGTTTCGAAATCGATTACCAAATCGAATCAACGACTGTCATTTCTGACAGTTAGATTGCTCCTCAGAAAAACATACAGTTGCTCGAAGCGGCAGACCATAACGGCTTGCCGCACTATCGAGAGACTTGACATGACTACTGAAAAATCTACACCTGCCGGCACTTTTACACTTGAAACCAATAACAATCCGTCCTTCTCCTTTGACACTGTCACTGCGTTCGATACCGCCGGCGAAATCAGCATTTCGGGTGAACGGGATGCCTGGGGCGAAGAAATTAAAAGTATGGAATGGGTGCTGGCAAACACGATTACCAGCGGCGCTTATAACGAGAGCTCGCCGGAAGTGAAACGCGTGTACGTCGTCTCAGACTTGGCTGGTCTGAAGTATAAAGTTGAAACGCTGAAATTGAACATCAATGCCGACCACAGCAGCCGCCACATTCTCGGGCTATACGAATTCGTCGCAAAGCAAACAGATTCCTCAGGACCGGATAAGGACCTGTTGGGTAAAGGACGATTCGAAATCAACTACACCTAAGCTCAGAGCGGGCGGTCTATCAGCAATACAAGCATCTGCGCGCCAGTTTGGCTAAAATGCCGGCCTTTTCATCGACACCGCCGGAACCGCCGTGAGCAAAGAACCCGATCGCATTTTCGCCCAGCCGATGGCCCAGGTGCCCGACTTCGCCTTCAACGAAGACGTGGTGCGGGTGTTCCCGGACATGATCAAGCGTTCGGTGCCGGGTTACCCGACCATCGTCGAGAACCTCGGCGTGCTTGCGGCGCAGTTCGCCCAGCCGAACAGCGTGCTCTACGACCTCGGAGCTTCGCTCGGTGCGGTGACACAGGCCCTGCGCCGTCACGTGCGTACCGACGGTTGCCGGGTGATCGCGGTGGATAATTCGGCGGCGATGGTCGAGCGCTGCCGCGAGTACCTCAACGGTCAGGATTCGATGTTCCAGGAGTTGCTGCCAGTCGAGGTGATCGAAGGCGATATCCTCGCCCTCGATTTCAAACCGGCTTCGGTGGTGGCGCTGAACTTCACCCTGCAATTCATCGCCCCGGACCAGCGCACGGCGTTGCTGTCGCGTATTCGCCAATCGTTGCTGCCGGGCGGCGCGCTGATTCTGTCGGAGAAGCTGCGTTTCAACGATGCCGAAGAACACGCGCTGCTGACCGATCTGCACGTCGCGTTCAAACGCGCCAACGGCTACAGCGAACTGGAAATCGCCCAGAAGCGCAGCGCCATCGAAAACGTCATGAAGCCCGACAGCCTCGAAGAACACCGCGAGCGCCTGCTGGCCGCCGGGTTCTCGAAAGTCGTGCCGTGGTTCCAGTGTCTTAACTTTGCCTCGTTGATTGCCTTGCCATGATTGATCTGTCCCCCCTCGCCCGCCGTCTGGCCGGCACGCCGCTGGCCGAATGGGCCAACACCCTGCAAGTGCAGCTCGACAAGAAAATGGAGAAAGGCCACGGCGATCTGGAGCGCTGGCAAAGTGCGCTGGACGCCCTGCCGAAGATCCAGCCGACCGAAGTCGACCTGCTCGACGGCCTGAAACTCGATACCGATTGCGACGACGAAACCCGCGCACAAATGCGTACTGCCCTGATGGGCCTGTCGCCGTGGCGCAAGGGGCCGTTCGATCTGTTCGGGGTGCACGTCGACACCGAATGGCGCTCGGACTGGAAGTGGTCGCGGGTCGCCCCGCATCTGGATCTGAAGGGCAAACGCATCCTCGATGTCGGTTGCGGCAACGGCTACTACATGTGGCGCATGCTCGGCGCCGGTGCCGACAGTGTGATCGGCGTCGATCCGAACTGGCTGTTCTTCTGCCAGTTCCAGGCGGTGCAGCGTTATCTGTCAGAGCCGAATGCCTGGCACCTGCCGTTCCCGTTCGAAGACCTGCCGCCGAATCTGGAAGGCTTCGACACCGTGTTTTCCATGGGTGTGTTCTATCACCGTCGCTCGCCGATCGAGCATTTGCTGGCGCTGAAGGATTGCCTGGTGAAGGGGGGCGAACTGGTGCTGGAGACGCTGGTGGTCGAAGGTGACAAGCATCAGGTGCTGGTGCCGGAAGACCGTTATGCGCAGATGCGTAATGTGTGGTTCTTGCCGTCGGTGCCGGCGCTGGAGTTGTGGCTGCGTCGTGCGGGTTTCACGGATGTGAAGTGCGTGGACGTGAGCACTACCACTGTTGAAGAGCAGCGCGGGACTGAGTGGATGAAGTATCAGTCGTTGAGCGATTTCCTTGATCCTGAAGATCACAGCAAGACGATCGAAGGGTTGCCGGCGCCGATGCGGGCGGTGATTGTCGCGAAGAAGTAAATCTTCCAAACACCAAAAAACCTGTGGGAGCGAGCCTGCTCGCGATTGGATCTGCCAGCCAACGAAGTATTGAATGTCAGACCGCTATCGCTAGCAGGCTCGCTCCCACATTGGTTTTGTGTTCAGTCTGCGGGTTTCGCGCGCCGCGCCCTGAAGAACTCAGTCAACACCGCCCCGCACTCCTCCGCCAACACCCCACCTTCATACAACACTCGATGGTTGAGAAAGCCCTGAGTGAAGAACTGCCCCTGACTCTGCACAATCCCGGCCTTGGGCTCCAGCGCACCGTACACCACACGGGTGATCCGCGAGTGCACGATCAGCCCGGCGCACATGCTGCACGGTTCCAGCGTCACGTAGAGCGTGCTGCCCGGCAGTCGATAGTTGCTCACAGCCTGAGCGGCGGCGCGGATCGCGACCATTTCCGCATGAGCACTCGGGTCACTGGCGCTGATCGGGCAGTTGAAGCCACGACCGATAATCTCGCCATCCTGCACCAGCACCGCGCCTACCGGCACTTCACCGAGTGCTGCACCTTGCGCCGCCAGCTCCAGCGCCTCGCGCATGAAGTCGCGATCACGGCTGCGGTCGATGATCGCCGCGGGGCGAATCTGGCGCATCACTTCACCTCGATGGCGGCCATCAGGCCGGTTTCCATGTGGTCGATCACGTGGCAGTGGAACATCCACACCCCCGGGTTATCCGCCACCAGCGCCACTTGCGCGCGCTCGTTCTTGCCCAGCAGGTAGGTGTCGGTGAAGTACGGCACGATCTTGTGCCGGTTCGACGCAATCACCTTGAAGCTCATGCCGTGCAGGTGGATCGGGTGCTGATACTGGGTCATGTTCTTCAGTTCGAAGATATAACTCTGGCCCAGTTTCAGGCTGGCGATCGGCCGATCAGCGCAGGTCTTGTCGGTAATGTCCCAGGCCTTGCCGTTGATCTGCCACAGACTCGGCGGCTTGCCGTTGTCGACATTCACCGACACCGAACCGACCCATTCGAAATTGAAGTTGAGTTTCTCGGCATTGGCCAGGTCCGGCTCGGCCACCGGGTTGGCCGGCAGTGCTTTCGGCCAGTCGGTCGGCACGTCATTGTTGGCCACTGAGCGCAGGGTGCCGAGGCGAACCGGGCCGTTGCGCAGCGACAGTTCCTCACCGGCCGGCGGCGCCTTGATCGCCAGGCAGATGCGCATGCCCGGGCCGAGCCAGTATTCCTTGCCCAAGGGGCGCGGCTCGACCGGGTTGCCGTCCAGCGCATAGATCTGCGCTTCGACGCCGGGAATGTTGATGCGATAGGTCAGGGTGTTGTCGAGGTTGAGCAGGCGTACGCGGGTGATCTGCCCCGCCGGCAACTCGATCACCGGCGCAGGTACGCCGTTGATGGTCGACAGCCGCCCCGCCGTACCGCCACGGGCCGCTTCGCGCGGAATGCTGAACTCGACGAAGTTGCCCTCGTCGTCGATGTGCCAGTTCTTCAGGCTCAGGGTCTTCTCGTACTTGAACCCGGTCGGCTCGCGCTCCTCGACAATCAATGGCCCGACCAGCCCGCGACCAAGTTCTTCGCTGCTGCTGACGTGCGGGTGATACCAGTAGCTGCCCGCGTCCGGCACACGGAATTTGTAATCGAAATATTCACCCGGCAGCACCGGCAATTGCGACACGTACGGCACGCCGTCCATCTCCAGCGGCAGGCGAATGCCGTGCCAGTGAATGGTCGTCGCGACCGGCAGATGGTTGATGAACCGCACCCGCAGCCATTCGCCCTGACGCACGCGCAATTCAGTGCCCGGCGCCGACGGGCCAAATGCCCAGGCCTCAGTTTTGTGCCCTGGCACCAACTCGACGTCCAGTGGCGCAGCGATCAGCTCGTAGTCATGCCCCGCATCGGCATCCGCCATCTTGCCCAGCCAGTAACGCGACGCGCCCCCCGCTCCTACGCCAACGACAACAAGACCGGCCAGGCCACCGAGGATTTGGCGACGGGTAAAGGACATGAACTCAACTACCTCACGTATCTGCGGCGGGCCCGCAGGCCCGTAAAGGGCGAATACGATACACCTGCAAATGAGAAAGAAACAGTAAAGCGGCCGTGACCACAGGCCGCAGGGGCATAAACCCGAGGAACGACATAAAAGCAAAAAGCCGTGTGAACTCACGTTCACACGGCTTTTTTATCCAGCATTCAAGCCATCACGGCTTGCGCGGGATCACTCCCACTCAATGGTCGCCGGCGGCTTGCTCGACACGTCGTAAGTGACGCGGGAGATGCCTTCGATTTCATTGATGATGCGGCCGGAGACGGTTTCCAGCAGTTCGTAAGGCAGGTGTGCCCAACGTGCGGTCATGAAGTCGATGGTTTCCACGGCACGCAGGGCCACGACCCAGGCGTAACGACGGCCATCGCCGACCACGCCAACCGATTTCACTGGCTGGAACACTACGAAGGCCTGGCTGACCTTGTGGTACCAGTCGGCCTTGCGCAGTTCTTCGATGAAGATGTGGTCGGCGCGACGCAGCAGGTCGGCGTATTCCTTCTTCACTTCGCCGAGGATCCGCACGCCCAGGCCCGGGCCCGGGAACGGGTGACGGTAGACCATGTCGTACGGCAGGCCCAGTTCCAGGCCCAGACGACGGACTTCGTCCTTGAACAGTTCGCGCAGTGGCTCGACCAGTTTCAGGTTCATCTCTTCCGGCAGGCCGCCCACGTTGTGGTGCGACTTGATCACGTGGGCCTTGCCGCTTTTCGCGCCAGCCGACTCGATCACGTCCGGGTAGATGGTGCCCTGAGCCAGGTACTTGATGTTTTCCAGTTTGTTCGACTGGGCATCGAATACGTCGATGAAGGTGCGACCGATGATCTTGCGCTTCTTCTCTGGGTCGGCTTCGCCGGCCAGGTTGTTCAGGAACTGGTCTTCAGCGTTGGCGCGGATCACCTTGACGCCCATGTTCTCGGCGAACATGGCCATAACCTGCTCGCCTTCGTGCAGACGCAGCAGGCCGTTGTCGACGAAGACGCAGGTCAGCTGATCACCGATGGCCTTGTGCAGCAGTGCCGCAACCACCGAGGAGTCCACACCGCCGGACAGACCCAGCAGCACGTTGTCGGTACCGACCTGTGCGCGGATGTTGGCGATGGCGTCTTCGGCGATCTTGGACGGAGTCCACAGGGCTTCACAGCCGCAGATGTCGAGAACGAAACGCGACAGGATGCGACCGCCCTGCTTGGTGTGGGTCACTTCCGGGTGGAACTGCACGCCGTAGTAAGCGCGCTCGTCGTTGAACATGCCGGCGATCGGGCAGCTCGGGGTGCTGGCCAGGATGTGGAAGTCTTCCGGCATTTTGGTGACCTTGTCACCGTGGCTCATCCACACGTCGAGGCCGAACAGGCCGTCGGCGTCGATGTGGTCTTCGATGCCGTCGAGCAGACGGCTCTTGCCGACCACGTCAACGCGGGCATAACCGAACTCACGCAGTTCGGAGCCTTCAACCTTGCCGCCCAGTTGCTCGGCCATGGTCTGCATGCCGTAGCAGATACCGAAGACCGGTACGCCCAGGTCGAACACCGCTTGCGGGCAGCGCGGGCTGTTGGCTTCGTGCACGGACTCGGGACCGCCGGCGAGGATCACGCCTTTTGGCGCAAATTCGCGGATCGCATCCTCGTCCATGTCGAACGGGTGCAGTTCGCAGTACACACCGATCTCGCGCACGCGGCGGGCGATCAGTTGGGTGTATTGCGAACCGAAGTCGAGGATCAGGATGCGGTGAGCGTGAATGTCGAGGGCCATGATTCAGTCTCGTCTAAGTAATTCAGAAACAGTCTTGATTCAGAAACGACTCGGGGCTGAATAAAACAGCCCCGGTCATTTAACGTTTTGCTTGAAGCCTCAACCTACGCGGTAGTTTGGCGCTTCCTTGGTGATCTGCACGTCGTGAACGTGGGATTCGGCCATGCCGGCACCGGTGATCCGCACGAACTCAGGCTTGGTGCGCATTTCTTCGATGTTGGCGCTGCCTGTATAACCCATCGAGGAACGCAGACCGCCCATCAACTGGTGAATGATCGCGCTCAGGGTGCCCTTGTAAGGAACACGGCCTTCGATGCCTTCCGGAACCAGTTTCTCGGCGCCTGCCGAGGAGTCCTGGAAGTAACGGTCGGAGGAACCTTGAGCCTGGGACATGGCGCCCAGCGAACCCATGCCGCGATAAGCCTTGTACGAACGGCCCTGGAACAGTTCGATCTCGCCCGGCGCTTCTTCGGTACCGGCGAACATCGAGCCCATCATCACGCAGGAAGCACCGGCCACGATGGCCTTGGACAGGTCACCGGAGAAACGGATGCCGCCGTCGGCGATCAACGGAACGCCAGTGCCTTCGAGGGCAGCGGCAACGTTGGCGATGGCACTGATTTGCGGAACGCCGACACCGGCGACGATACGGGTGGTGCAGATCGAGCCAGGGCCGATACCGACCTTGACCGCGTCGGCGCCAGCTTCGGCCAGGGCCTTGGCGGCTGCGCCGGTGGCGATGTTGCCGCCGATCACCTGCACTTCAGGGAAGTTCTCTTTGACCCAGCGAACGCGGTCGATCACGCCTTTGGAGTGACCGTGAGCGGTGTCGACCACCACCACGTCCACACCGGCATTGACCAGGGCTGCAACGCGGTCACCGGTGTCTTTACCGGTACCGACCGCAGCGCCGACGCGCAGACGACCTTGGTCGTCCTTGCTGGCCAGCGGGTAGGCCTTGGCTTTTTCGATGTCTTTGACGGTCATCATGCCTTTGAGGGCAAACTTGTCGTCGACGATCAGGACTTTTTCCAGGCGGTGCTTGTGCAGCAGCTCGCGGACTTCGTTCTTGTTGGCGCCTTCGCGAACCGTGACCAGACGCTCTTTCGGCGTCATCACTTCACGAACGGTGGCGTCCAGACGGGTTTCGAAACGCACGTCACGGGAAGTGACAATGCCGACCAGGTCGCCATCGTGCAGGACCGGAACGCCGGAAATATTGTGCATGCGGGTCAGTTCGAACAGATCACGAACCGTGGCGTCAGCCTCGATGGTGATTGGGTCCTTGACCACACCGGCTTCGAACTTCTTGACCTTGCGAACTTCGGCAGCTTGCTGCTCGATGGTCATGTTCTTGTGGATAATGCCGATGCCACCTTCCTGAGCCATGGCAATTGCCAGACGGGCTTCGGTGACGGTGTCCATGGCGGCAGAAACCAGAGGAATGTTCAGCTCGATGCCACGGGTAAGGCGGGTCTTCAGACTGACTTCGTTAGGAAGCACCTCGGAATAACCAGGCACTAAAAGAATGTCGTCGAAGGTCAGAGCTTCTTGGCTGATACGCAGCATCGCGGGGGCTCCCGAGCGGGAAAATGGAAGCGCGCCATTATACTCAGACACCCTACCGGGCTCAATGTAAAACTTGTCTTATATCAATGTTGCTGATGTACGGGAAAAACGCCCCTTACAACTCGACCTTGACCCAGCTCACCGGCTGATCCAGCCAGTCGGCGAATTCGTCGATGAAACTCTGTTTGAAGCCCGCCTCCAGCCAGTTGTTGAAGATGAAACCGAGGTTGGAAAAACCGCATTCCTGCAAATACAGAAAACCGTTGATGTCGTCTTCGTGTCCGCATTCAGGACAGGTGAAGTTGTCGGTGCGGCCCGGCATCCAGTCTTCCAGGCTTTCGAACAGCGCTTCGCCGATCTCCTGGCGGCACTCGGCGCACCCGGCTTCTTCGAGAAAACCTTTGGCCGGGGTGTAGATGCAGCGCTTGGTGATGACTTCCAGCCCATTGATCGGCTCACCGAACGGCAGCGCCTCGGGGTGCAACACCACGGTGCGAGCACCATCGGCGATGGCGTAGGCCATGCGATTGCCGGTACGTCCGCAGGTGCTCAGCTCTTCCTTGACGATGTTCTTGCGCACCAGCCAGCGCAGGATCGCCCGGGCCCGGGGCTCGTGCACCGGCAGGTTGGAGATTTTCGGGACGATGATGCTTTGGGAATTCATGGTGCAAGCCTGCTGCGTCAAAGGATGTTCTGCGACGAACGCGGCCGGCAGCTTAATCCCTGACAAAATCCGGTCAAGTGCTTAAATAGCGGCCGATCAGCGCAATCCCGCTCGCCAGCACCAGCCAGGTCACCAGCCGCACGAAGGCCTCGCGGGACAGGCGCATGGTCAAGCGCCGTCCGACCCACAAGCCCAGCGCCATCGCCGGCAACAGGCACAGTGCAAGCATCAACAAGGGTAGCTCGGCATACACCCCGGCGATGGCGAACAGGCTCAAACGCACCACCGTGCTGCAACTGATCAGCGCACTTTGCGTGGCCCGGGCTGCGTCTTTGGGCAATCGGCTGTTGAGGTAGATCGCATAAAGGAAGCCGCCACTGCCGAACAGCGCGCCGAACAGCCCGCCCACCGTGCCCATCGGCAAAGCCCACCCGGCAGACAACTGCGCCGGCCGCGCCTTGATCCACAAGCTGTAGATCGCATAGGCACTGATGAACAACCCCATCAACAACAGCAAAAGATCGGACTTGAGATTAAGCAGGAAAATCACCCCCAGCGTGCAGCCCACCGCCATGCACGGCAGCAGCCGCAGCAACTCCGGTTTCGCCACGTCGCGCCGCGACGGCAGAAAGTTGCCGAACGCCGCGACGAAATCCAGCAGCACCAGCAACGGCACGATCTTCGACAGCGGCATGAACAGAATCAGAATCGGCCCGGCCACCAGCGCCGTACCGAAACCGGCAATCCCGAACACGATGTAGGCCAGCGCGATGGCCAGTCCGATCACCACCCAGCCCTGCGCGCCCCACGACCATTCGCTCAACAACCCCGCCACGCTCATTCGCTCGCTTCCTTTATAAGTCTGCGATGACTTTAGCCAGCGTCGAGGGTTGCGACTAATATCTTCGAAACCGCCAAGTCATCTCGAAAAGGCATACCTCGTGCTTTCAACCCGTCAATTGCGCTACTTTGTGGAAATCGCCGAGAGCGGCAGCTTCAGTGCCGCGGCTGAACGGCTGTTCATTGCCCAGTCGGCGCTGAGCCGGCAGATCAAGGACATGGAAACCCGCCTGCAAACGCCGCTGTTCGAACGCACCGCGCGCCAGCCCCGGCTCACCGCCGCTGGCGAAGCGTTCCTGCCCCGGGCGAGAAACCTGCTCAACGAATTGAACAAGGCCAGCACCCTGGCCACGGAAATCGGCCAGGGCCAGCGCGGCACCTTGCGCCTGTGTCACTCCAGCACCGTGCCGATCAGCGGCCGACTGTTGCGCGACATAAGCGCATATCTGGAGCAACAACCCGGCGTTTCGCTGGACATCGGCACGCTCTCCTCGGAGGCGCAACTTGAAGAACTGGCCGAGGGCCGGCTCGACATCGGTTTGCTGCGTCTGCCGGTGCTGCGCCAGCGCGAAGGTGTTCAAGTTGTACCGCTGTACACCGAACGCTTGCTGCTTGCCGTGCCGGCGGATCATCGACTGGCGTCGGCGGAGGCCGTCGATCTGGCGCAATTGAAGGACGAAGCCTTCATCTCCATCCCGCACCCACAGCGCGGCGGGCTGAGTTATTTGTGCGCGGACCTGTGCATGCGGCACGGTTTCTTCCCCCGGGCTGCACGAGTGATGTCGCGCAAGACCACGCAATTGCAGTTGATCCAGGCCGGATTCGGCATCGCTCTGCTGCCGGAATCAATGCAGGACATCGCGCCCGCCGGTGTGAGATTTCTGCCGCTGACCGGCGATTGCCAGAGCACTGTCGCCCTCGCATCTCGGCAAAATCCCACACCTCTGGTGCAACACTTCCTCCAGACATTCACCGGCGAATGCCTTTAAACTGCGCCCCATGATTAAAGATCCCTTTGCAAGACTCGGCCTCGACCGCGAAGTCCTGACCGTCAGCCAGCTCAACGGCCGCGCGCGGGTGTTGCTCGAAGACGTGTTCAGCAACATCTGGGTCGAAGGCGAAATCTCCAACCTCGCCCGCCCGGCGTCCGGCCACGTGTATTTCACGCTCAAGGACAGCGGCGCGCAGGTGCGTTGCGCACTGTTTCGCCAGAACGCCGCGCGGGTGCGTCAGGCGCTGAAGGATGGTCTGGCGGTCAAAGTGCGCGGCAAGGTCTCGCTGTTCGAAGGGCGTGGCGACTATCAGCTGATCCTCGACACCGTGGAGCCGGCCGGTGACGGTGCGCTGCGTCTGGCCTTCGATGCGTTAAAGGAAAAGCTCAGCGCCGAAGGCCTGTTCAGTGCCGAGCGCAAGGTGCCGCTGCCGGCACACCCGCAGCGCATCGGCATCATCAGTTCGCCGACCGGCGCGGTGATCCGCGACATCATCAGCGTGTTCCGCCGCCGCGCGCCGCAGGTGCAACTGACGTTGATCCCGACCGCCGTTCAGGGCCGCGAAGCCACCGCACAGATCGTCCGCGCCCTGAAACTGGCGGATGCCCGCGGTTTCGACGCGCTGATCCTGGCTCGCGGCGGCGGCTCGCTGGAAGACCTCTGGTGCTTCAACGAAGAGGCAGTGGCCCGGGCGGTGGATGCCTGCGTCACGCCGATCGTCAGCGCAGTCGGCCATGAAACCGATGTGTCGATCAGCGACTTCGTGGCGGACGTGCGCGCACCGACGCCGTCCGCTGCTGCCGAACTGCTTGCCCCGGATTCCAGCCACCTGATCCGGCAAGTCGAAAGCCTGCATCGCCGACTGGTGATGCGCATGCGTGACCGCCTGATGCGCGATCGCCTGCGCCTTGAAGGCATGACCCGCCGGTTGCGCCACCCCGGCGAACGTCTGCGCCAGCAGGCACAGCGTCTGGATGATCTGGACATGCGCATGCGCCGCGCCTTCGAGCGCCAGCTCAATACCCGTCGCGAACGCCTGATTCGTCTGGAAACCCGCCTCGCCGGGCAACATCCGGGACGCCAGCTGGCCTTGTTGCGCCAGCGCCTCGACAGTCTCGCTGAACGCCTGCCACGCGCCATGAACGAAGGCCTGAAACGACGCCGTTTACAGCTGCAAAGCCAGATGCAGACCCTGCACGTGGTCAGCCCGCTGGCGACTCTCGGTCGTGGCTACAGCATTCTGCTGGATGAGCGCGGCAACGCGATCCGCAACGCCGCGCAGACCCACACCGGCCAGCGCCTCAAGGCCAGACTCGGCGAAGGCGAACTGCAAGTGCGCGTCGAGGACAATCACCTGACGCCCGTCACCCTTTCTTTACTGGACTGATCCATGCCGCGTTTTCTTGCTCCGCTGCTGTTGCTGTGCCTGACCTTCAACGCCCACGCCGAAAGTTACATCACCCGCCTGCTGAACAAACCGGTGCCGGGCGGCGTGGCTGTCGTCGATCTTGGGACCGCTGCGCAAGCGCCGAAAGCCACGTATCAGGGCAAACCGGTGCTGGTGGTCAAGGAACAGAACAACTGGCTGGCGATTGTCGGCGTTCCGTTGACCGTCAAACCCGGCGTTCAGCAGATCAGCAGTGGCGGCCGTAACCTCAACTTCAATATCGGCAACAAGAAATACCCGGAACAGCACATCACCCTGAAGAACACCCAGCAGGTCAATCCGAACCCGGCGAATCTGAAGCGCATCGAGGGCGAACTGGCCGAGCAGATCAAGGCCTACCGCAGTTTCAGCCCGAATACCCCGAGCAACCTGCTGCTGGACAAACCGGTCAACGGGCCGCTGTCGAGCAAGTTCGGCGTGCGCCGCTTCTTCAACGGTGAAGAGCGCAATCCGCACGCAGGTCTGGACTTCGCGGTGCCGGCCGGCACGCCGATCAAGATCCCGGCGGCGGGCAAGGTGATCCTGATCGGCAACTACTTCTTCAATGGCAACACGGTGTTCGTCGACCACGGCCAGGGCTTCATCAGCATGTTCTGCCATATGTCGAAGATTGATGTGCAGAACGGCCAGCAACTGGCGCGCGGTGCGGTGGTGGGCAAGGTGGGCGCTACAGGTCGGGCGACCGGGCCGCACATGCACTGGAACGTCAGCCTGAACGATGCGCGGGTCGATCCGGCGATTTTCATCGGGGCTTTCCAGCCTTGATTTGCGGGTGAGGCGACTGGCCTCATCGCGAGCAGGCTCGCTCCCACAGGGATTGCGCACGACGAACGGACTGCGCAATCTCTGCAAACATTCACTTTGATTCAGAGAATAAAATCTCGGAAAAAACCGCTTTCCGGGTATTCCTCTCAATTTTTTTCGACTGCTTGCCATCCTCTCCCCCCGCGGTTAGGGTTGAAGGCATGAAAACCTCTCACACCCTCATTCAGCTTCGCCAGCACCGCAGCCTGTGCCTCGTCAGCGCACGACTGCCGGGCTGAATCGCTGCGCCTCGTCCCACGCTTTTCCAAGAACGTTCGTTCCACCGGCAGGCCGCCTCTTTTCGGCCCAGACAATAAGGAATTTCCCGATGAGCATGCTCAAAGACCCGTCTTCGAAATACCGCGCGTTTCCTGTGATCAACCTGCCGGATCGCACCTGGCCGTCGAAAACCATCGATGCCGCGCCGATCTGGTGCAGCTCCGACCTGCGTGACGGCAACCAGTCGTTGATCGAGCCAATGGACGCGGTGAAAAAGCTGCGCTTCTGGAAGACCCTGGTGCAAGTGGGCGTGAAGGAAATCGAAGCCTCGTTCCCGGCCGCTTCGCAAACCGACTTCGACTTCGTACGCACCCTGATCGAAGACGGCCACATCCCGGACGACACCACTATTCAAGTGCTGACCCAGGGCCGTGAAGACCTGATCGAGCGCACCTTCGAATCCCTGCGCGGAGCAAAGAAAGCGATTGTTCACCTGTACAACGCCACCTCCCCTTCTTTCCGCCGCATCGTCTTCAACCAGGACAAGGACGGGATCAAGGCCATCGCCGTGAACGCCGCCAAGCTGTTCGTCAAATACGCAGCCATGCAGCCGGACACCGAGTGGACCTTCGAGTACTCGCCGGAAACCTTTAGCGCCACCGAGCTGGAATTCGCCAAGGAAGTCTGTGACGCGGTGATCGAGGTCTGGAACCCGACGCCTGAGCACAAGATCATCCTCAACCTCCCGGCCACCGTCGAATGCGCGACCCCGAACGTCTACGCCGACCAGATCGAGTGGTTCCACCGCAACATCAACCGTCGTGACAGCGTGATCATCAGCCTGCACACCCACAACGACCGTGGCACCGGCGTGGCCGCCACCGAGCTGGGCCTGATGGCCGGCGCCGACCGCGTCGAAGGCTGCCTGTTCGGCAACGGCGAGCGTACCGGCAACGTCGACCTCGTGACCGTGGCACTGAACATGTACACCCAGGGCCTCGACCCGCAACTGGACTTCTCCGACATCGACGGCGTGCGCAAAGTCGTTGAAGAGTGCAACCAGATCCAGGTTCACCCACGTCACCCTTACGTCGGCGACCTGGTGCACACCGCGTTCTCCGGCTCCCACCAGGATGCAATCCGCAAGGGCTTCGCCCAGCAGAAATCCGATGCACTGTGGGAAGTACCGTACCTGCCGATCGACCCGGCCGACATCGGCCGCAGCTACGAGGCGGTGATCCGCGTCAACAGCCAGTCGGGCAAGGGCGGCATCGCCTACTTGCTGGAACAGGAATACGGCATCAGCCTGCCACGCCGCATGCAGATCGAATTCAGCCAGGTCGTGCAGCGTGAAACCGATCGCCTGGGCCTGGAGATGACTGCGCAGCAAATCCACGCGCTGCTGCACAGCGAGTACCTGCAAGCCAACACCCCGTACGCGCTGGTCAGCCATCGCCTGCAGGAAGAAAACGGCAACAGCGCCGTCGAAGTGGAAGTGGCGAGCAAGGGTCAGGGCGAAACCAACCTGCACTGGCGCGGCAAGGGCAACGGCGCGCTGGAAGCGCTGGTGGCCGGTCTGCCGATTCCGGTGGAGATCATGGACTACAACGAACACGCCATCGGCGCGGGCACCAACGCCAAGGCGGCGGCCTACATCGAACTGCGTGTGAACGGCGAACGTGCGGTGCATGGCGTGGGTATCGATGAAAACATCACCACCGCCAGCTTCAAGGCCCTGTTCAGCGCGCTGAACCGCTCGCTGAGCCAGCCGGAAGCGAAAGCGGCGTAACTGACCGCTGCAATGCAAAAGGCCCCGGGGTTTGCACCTCGGGGCCTTTTTCGTTCCGATCGCGATTATCAGGTGAACTCGAAGGTGTCCGCGTCCAGATTCGCCGGGAACCGCTCGCGGTAGGCCGCCAGCGAAGCCGCTTCCAGAACCACCTTGAACACTCCGTCAGCCTCCCCCGCCGCCAGCAAACTCTCGCCCTGGAAATCCAACACCTGACTGTCGCCGGTATACGCGAAACCCTTGCCATCGGTGCCGACCCGGTTGACCGCCGCCACATAGCACAGGTTTTCGATCGCCCGGGCCGGCAGCAACCGGTTCCAGTGCTGCCGTCGCGCACCCGGCCAGTTGGCGGTGTACAGCAGCAGGTCAGTGTCCTGCGCATCACGACTCCACACCGGGAAGCGCAAGTCGTAACAAATCAGCGGACGCACCCGCCAGCCCTTGAGTTCGAACTGCACCTGGCGTTCGCCGGGGGTGTAGTGATTGTGCTCACCGGCCATGCGGAACAGGTGGCGTTTGTCGTAATGCAGCACTTCACCGTCCGGCCGCGCCCACAGCAAGCGATTGCGGTGGCTGCCGTCGGCGGCCTGGATGATCACGCTGCCCGTGACGACAGCATTCAGCTTCGCCGCCTGGGCTCGCAGCCATTTACTGGTCGGGCCGTTTTCGGCTTCGGCCAGGGTTTCGGACTCCATGGAGAATCCGGTGGTGAACATTTCCGGCAGGATGATCAGATCCGCACCGCGCGCCTGCTCCAGCAAGGCGTCGAAATGCTCGAGATTGGCCTGACGATCATGCCAGGCCAGGCTGGTCTGGATCAGCGCCAGATTGAGATCGGGCAACGCACTCAGATCACGCATAGTTTGGCCGCCGCTTCCCGCAGCGTCTCCTCACGTTTGGCAAAGCACAGGCGCACCAGGCGCTGGCCTTCGGGTGGATTCTTGTAGAACACCGACACCGGAATACTCGCAACGCCATGCTCACGGGTCATCCACATCGCCATTTCGACGTCGTTCAAATCAGGGCGAATCTGCGAATAATCGACCAGCTGGAAATAGGTGCCGGTGACCCGGGTGAAACTGAATCGCGACGGCGCCAGCAGATCACAGAACAGATCGCGCTTGGCCTGATAGAAGCCCGGCAGTTCTTCGACGTGTTCCGGATGCTCGGCCATGTAATCGGCCAAAGCGAACTGCAACGGCGTCACACCGCAGAAACTGACGTACTGGTGCACCTTGCGCAGCTCCGCTGTCAGGGCCGGCGGCGCCACCACGTAGCCGGTTTTCCAGCCGGTGACGTGATAGGTCTTGCCGAACGAGCTGACCACGAAGGCGCGCTGATACAGCTCTTCATGGGCCAGTACGCTGACGTGCGGCACGCCGTCGAACACCAGGTGCTCGTAGACTTCGTCGCTGATCACATAGATGTCGCGATCACGGATCAACGCCGCCAACTGATCCAGCTCGGCGCGGCTGATCAAGGCACCGCTCGGGTTATGCGGGGTGTTGAGGATAATCATCCGCGTGCGCGGGCTCAGGGCTGCGCTGAGTTTGTCGAAGTCGATGGAGAAATCTTTCAGCCCAAGTTGCACGTGCACGCAGCGCCCGCCGGCCAGCTCTACTGCTGGCTCGTAGCTGTCGTAGGCCGGGTCGAACACGATGACTTCGTCGCCGCTGTGGATAACTGCCTGGATCGCACAGAAGATTGCCTGGGTCGCGCCCGGGGTCACGGTTACTTCGGTATCGGCATCGACGTTGGCGCCATAACTGCGGGCGATTTTTGCCGCGATCTGCTGACGCAGCGCCGGCAGGCCGGTCATGGGCGAATACTGGTTATGGCCGCTGGCGATGTGTCGACCGACCGCGTCGCGCAGTGCCTGCGGGCCGTCGAAATCGGGAAAACCCTGGGAAAGGTTGATCGCTCCGGTCTGCGCCGCGAGCTGAGACATCTGCGTGAAAATAGTGATGCCGACATTCGGCAGCTTGCTGGTGATCATCGGGGTTCCCTGCTCTGCCCCGGCTCTGACGACGGCGCGGGAGAGCCCGAGGATAGCCCATCCGGCGCCCATAAAAAAAGGGCGCCAAACGGCGCCCCTTCTCTCTGTTCGCAACGACCTTACTTCTTGTCGCGGCGCTTCTTGCTGGCCTTCTTGTTGTGCGACATCAAACGACGCTTCTTGTTGACCTGGCGGTCGGTCAGCGTGTTCTTGTTGCCTTCGTACGGGTTCTCGCCGCCCTTGAACTCGATACGGATCGGCGTACCGACCAGTTTGAGCACACGGCGGTAAGTATTTTCCAGATAGCGCACGTACGACTTCGGCACTTTCTCGATCTGGTTGCCGTGGATCACGATGATCGGCGGGTTCGCACCACCCAGGTGAGCGTAACGCAGCTTGATCCGGCGGCTGTTGACCATCGGCGGCTGGTGCTCGCTGACCGCGTCTTCGAGAATCTGCGTCAGGCGGCTGGTCGGCCAGCGGGTGACCGCGGACTTGAACGAGTTCTGCACCGAGGCGTAGAGGTTGCCCACGCCAGTACCGTGCAGTGCCGAGATGAAGTGGATATCGGCGAAGTCAACGAAGAACAACCGACGCTGCAACTCGACCTTCACGAAGTCGCGCTCGCTCGGGGTCATGCCGTCCCATTTGTTGATCGCGATCACCAGCGCACGACCTGCTTCAAGGGCGAAGCCCAGCAGGTTGAGGTCGTGATCGACCACGCCTTCGCGGGCGTCCATCACGAAGATCACCACGTTGGCGTCTTTGATCGCCTGCAGGGTTTTGACCACGGAGAACTTTTCGACTTCTTCGTGGATCTTGCCGCGCTTGCGCACACCGGCGGTGTCGATCAGCGTGTACTTCTCGTCGTTACGCTCGAACGGGATGTAGATACTGTCGCGGGTGGTGCCGGGCTGGTCGTAGACGATTACCCGGTCTTCACCGAGCATGCGGTTGACCAGGGTCGACTTGCCGACGTTCGGACGGCCGATAATGGCGATCTTGATCCCGTCTTTTTCGCTCGGGCCAGGAATGCGCTTGGCTTCCTCGCCTTCGGCGACCACTTCTTCCTCTTCACCTTCGGCCGGCTCATCATCATCGCGCGGGAAATCGCTCAGGGCGGCTTCCAGCAATTGCGTGATGCCGCGACCGTGGGCACCGGCGATCGGGATCGCGTGCCCCATGCCCAGCGGGGCGAATTCGGCGCGGGCCATTTCCGGGTCGATGTTGTCGACCTTGTTGGCCACTACGTGGGAACGCTTGTTACGCTTGCGCAAGTGTTCGGCGATCATCTGGTCGGCGGCGGTGAAACCGGCCTTGGCATCTACCAGGAACAGAACGACATCCGCTTCTTCGATGGCCAGCAGCGACTGCTCGGCCATTTTTTCGTCCATACCATGCTCGTCACCGGAGATACCGCCGGTGTCGATCAGAATGTAGGAACGCCCTTGCCACTTGGCCTCACCGTACTGGCGATCACGGGTCAGACCGGACAAGTCGCCGACGATGGCGTCGCGAGTCCTGGTCAGGCGGTTGAACAAGGTGGACTTGCCGACGTTCGGTCGGCCCACCAGGGCGATTACGGGAACCATGCGGCTCTCCACTTCGTTATTTCAGAAAATACAAAAGCCGCTGCTAGGCAGCGGCTGGTGCTCGGGGCAACGCCAGAAAGCGCTGCAAGCCCCGTGAATCCGGGGCCGCCTGGGGGTTTAACCCCAAGCATAGTTGTTACTTGATGGTCAGGGCTTCCAGTTTGCCGCTGTTGCCATACACATAAATCGTGTCACCCACCACCAGCGGACGGGCACGCAGGCCGTCGCTGTCGATGCGCTCGCGGCCGACGAAACGACCGTCCACCTGACTCAGCAGGTGCAGGTAACCTTCCAGGTCACCGACTGCAACGTAGCTGGAGAACACTTCCGGCGCCGACAGTTGACGACGGGCCAGCGAGTCGTTGCTCCACAGTGCTGTGGTGGAACGCTCGTCGACGCCTTCAACCGTGCCCGACGACAGGCTTACGTAGACGTTGCCGAAACCCTGGGCAACACCGGCGTAGCTCGACGCGTCGCGCTGCCAGAGTTGACGGCCGCTTTCCAGATCCAGTGCCGCAACGCGACCCTGATAGCTGGCAACGTACAGGGTACCGCCGGACAGCAGCAGACCGCCGTCGATGTCGACCACGCGCTCCAGTTCCGAACGACCTTGTGGAATCGCGATCCGCTGTTCCCAGACCGGCACGCCGTTGGAAATGTCGAGAGCGACCACTTTACCGGTCGACAGGCCAGCCACCGCGAGGCGGTTGGTGACGATCGGTGCGCTGGTGCCGCGCAGGGTCAGTACGGCCGGAGTGCTGTCATACACCCAACGCTGGTTGCCGGTGGACGCGTCCAGACCGATCAGACGATCGTCCTGGGTCTGTACCACCACCACGTCACCGTTGTTGGCCGGTGGCGCGAGGACCTCGCTGTTGACGCGCGAGCGCCACTTCTCTTCACCGTTGATGGCGTCGAGGGCAACGACTTCACCGCGCAGGGTGCCGACCATGACCAGACCGTAACCCACGCCAACGGCGCCGGACACAGGCAGTTCAAGGTCTTTCTTCCATTTCACGTCGCCGTTGCCGCGATCCAGGCCCATCACGATACCGGTCACATCGGCTGCGTAGATGGTGTCACCGTCGATCGCCGGTACCAGCATGTTGTACGTTTCGCCCTGACCGTCACCGATCGAGCGGCTCCACTGCTTGTGCAGGACCACTTCTTCTTTGAAATCGGTCAGCTCGGCCGGTGGCAGTTCTTTTTTGCTGTTGCTGCTGCAACCCGCGGCCAGAATGGCCAGAGCCAGCAATGCTGCATGCTTCCAACGGATCACGTCACGCATCCCCTTTGGCCAGGTCGTCCAGCTTGATTTGAAGGCCACCGACCGCCGCTTCATCCGACAGTGCCGCCTTGGCTTTTTGATACGCCGCGTTCGCTTCGTCGGTACGGCCCAGCTGTACCAGCAGGTCGCCCTTGAGTTCTTCGCGAGTGGCCAGGAACGACTTGTCGGCATCGCCTTCGAGCAGTTTCAGGGCTTCATCGGCCTTGTTCTGCGCGCCCAGTACCTGCGCCAGACGCTGACGGGCGATTTCGCCCAGCGCCGGGTTGGCCGGTTTGGCAACGATGGCCTTCAGTTCGGTCGCCGCGTCGTCCAGCTTGCCGCTGTCGACCGCTACCTTGGCCACGAACAGGCTGCCGTACTGCGCGTAGGCAGAACCGCCGAATTCGCTGTTGAGCTTGCCGGCCAGATCCGCAACGCGCGCGGCGTCAGGCTTGCCGTCCGGGGTCAGCGTGGTTTCCAGCAATTGCTGATAGAGCACCGAGGCGCCTTGCGACTGGTTGCTCTGATACTTGTGAAAAGCCTGCCAGCCGAACACGATGACCAGCGCCAACAGGCCGCCGGTGACCAGAGGTTTGCCGTTGCGTGTCCACCAGTCCTTCAAATCCGCCAACTGTTCGTCTTCGGTACTCGACACCCCAATACTCCTTAATCGCTAAATCGGCTGTTTAGACAGCTTCAACCCTGCACGACGCAGGTGGCCAGGTGTGCAGCGAGCGCATCCCAGGCAATGCTTTGTTGTTCGCCCTGGCCACGCAGGGGTTTGAAACCTACCACTTGCTGGGCCATTTCGTCGTCACCGAGGATCAGTGCGTACAGCGCACCGCTCTTGTCGGCTTTCTTGAACTGGCTCTTGAAGCTGCCGGCGCCGGCATTGACTTGCAGGCGCAGGTTGGGCAGTTGGTCGCGTACACGCTCGGCCAGGGCCAGACCGGCCAGCTCTGCTTCTTCGCCGAAGGCGCAGAGATAGACGTCGACCTGCCGGGAGATTTCTTCCGGGATCTGCTCCAGGGTTTCCAGCAGCAGCACCAGACGCTCGATGCCCATTGCGAAACCGACGCCCGAGGTCGGCTTGCCGCCCATCTGCTCGACCAGACCGTCATAGCGCCCACCCGCGCAGACGGTGCCCTGGGCGCCGAGCTTGTCGGTGACCCATTCGAATACGGTTTTGCTGTAGTAATCCAGACCACGCACCAGTTTCGGGTTCAGCACGTAAGGAATGCCGACGGCATCCAGACGGGCCTTCAGGCCTTCGAAGTGGGCACGGGATTCGTCATCCAGGTAATCCGCCATTTTCGGCGCATCGACCAGCACCGCTTGCGTGTCGGCATTTTTTGTGTCGAGCACGCGCAGCGGGTTGGTTTTCAGGCGACGCTGGCTGTCTTCGTCCAGTTTGTCGTGGTGCGCCGAGAGGTACTCGACCAGCGCTTCACGATAACGGCCGCGGGACTCGCTGGTACCGAGGCTGTTGAGTTCGAGCTTGACCGCATCGCGGATGCCCAGCTCGCCCCACAGGCGCCAGGTCAGCACGATCAGCTCGGCGTCGATGTCCGGACCGTCGAGGTTGAACACCTCCAGACCGATCTGGTGGAACTGGCGATAACGGCCTTTCTGTGGACGCTCGTGACGGAACATCGGGCCGATGTACCAGAGCTTCTGCACCTGGCCACCGCCGGTGATGCCGTGTTCGAGCACCGCACGCACGCACGCGGCCGTGCCTTCCGGACGCAGGGTCAGGGAGTCGCCGTTGCGGTCTTCGAAGGTGTACATCTCTTTTTCGACGATGTCGGTCACTTCACCGATCGAGCGCTTGAACAGCTCGGTGAACTCGACGATCGGCATGCGGATCTGCTTGTAACCGTAGTTATCCAGCAGACGCGAAACGGTGCCTTCGAAATAACGCCATACCGGCGTCTGTTCCGGCAGGATGTCGTTCATGCCACGAATGGCTTGCAGAGACTTGCTCACAGAAATTCCTTAATTCGTTCGATCAGCCGCGCGCGATAACCGCTGCGTCAGCTTCGACCTTCTCGGCCGCTTTCTCGCGGATCAGCTTTTCCAGCTCGTCCACCAGATTGTCATTCGTCAGTTTCTGCGACGGCTTGCCGTCGATGTAAATCAGGTTTGGCGTGCCGCCGGTCAAGCCGATATGGGCTTCCTTGGCTTCGCCGGGGCCGTTGACCACGCAACCGATCACCGCGACATCCAGCGGCACCAGCAGGTCTTCAAGGCGCCCTTCCAGCTCGTTCATGGTCTTGACCACATCGAAGTTCTGCCGCGAGCAGCTCGGGCAGGCGATGAAGTTGATGCCACGGGAACGCAGATGCAAAGACTTGAGAATGTCGTAACCGACCTTCACTTCCTCGACCGGGTCGGCCGCCAGCGAGATGCGGATAGTATCGCCAATCCCCTCGGCGAGCAGCATACCTAGGCCCACGGCGGATTTCACTGTACCGGAGCGCAATCCACCGGCTTCGGTGATGCCCAGGTGCAGCGGCTGGACGATTTCCTTGGCCAGCAGACGGTAGGCTTCAACGGCCATGAACACGTCGGAAGCCTTCACGCTGACCTTGAAGTCCTGGAAATTCAGGCGCTCAAGGTGCTCGACGTGACGCAGGGCGGACTCGACCAGCGCAGCTGGCGTCGGCTCGCCGTATTTCTTTTGCAGGTCTTTTTCCAGCGAGCCGGCGTTGACGCCGATGCGGATCGGGATCCCGCGGTCACGGGCGGCATCGACCACCGCACGCACGCGGTCTTCGCGACCGATGTTGCCCGGGTTGATGCGCAGGCAGTCCACACCCAGTTCGGCCACGCGCAAAGCGATCTTGTAGTCGAAATGGATGTCGGCAACCAACGGCACCTTGACCAGTTGCTTGATCTTGCCGAACGCCTCGGCGGCGTCCATGTCCGGCACCGAAACGCGGACGATGTCGACGCCGGCGGCTTCCAGACGGTTGATCTGCGCGACGGTTGCAGCGACGTCATTGGTGTCGCTGTTGGTCATGCTCTGCACAGCGATAGGGGCATCGCCGCCCACGGGCACGTTACCGACCCAGATCTTGCGCGATTCGCGACGTTTGATTGGAGATTCGCCGTGCATGACTTATTGACCCAACTTCAGGCGAGCGGTCTCGCCACTGGTGAACGGAGCGACATCGACCGGCTGGCCGTTGTAGCTGACCTGCGCGCCACGGGCAACGCCCAGACGCACGGCAAACGGAGGCTTGCCGACGACAGACAGGCTGTCGCCCTTACGCTTGAGGCCGCTGTACAGCACTTTGCCGCTGCCATCGGTCACTTGAGTCCAGCAATCGGCGATGAACTGCACCTGAACCTGGCCCTGACCTGCAGCCGGAGTAACTGGCGCTGTCGGCGCGGGTGCAGCGACGGCCGGGGCAGTGACGGTCGGTGCAGGTGTGGCCGGAGCGGCTGGCGCTGGATTCGCAGGAGCAGCAACCACTGGCGCTGGCGTATGAGCCGGTGCAGCCGGAGTAGCGACTGGCGCAGCAGGTGCTGGAGCAACCGGTGCGGTCGCAGGAGCTGCGGCCTCGGTCTCGGCACCGGTCGATTCAGCCGCGGTTTCCGATTGAGGCAGCGCCAGAGCGGTCGAGCCCTCGGCTTCGCCTTCCGCGACGGCCTGGTCTTCCGGCTCGTCCAGCGGATGAATCTGGGTGGTGCCGTCGGCGCCTTCGACTTCGACGTGCTCCGGTGCCAGGCCGATCAGGTCCTTGGTACGCAGCGAGGTCTGATCCTGCCACCAGACGAAACCGCCGCCGATGACCGCGATCAACAGCAACAGGCTGACGATACGCAAAATGGTGTGGGAAACCCGTACCGGTTCTTCGATGCGACCCAGGGCGTGAACGTTGCTGCCCTGGGAATCAGTGCCGGTGGACTGGTCGAATTGCTGGACCAGAACGGTCTGATCCATGCCGAGCAATTTGGCGTAGGCGCGAATGTAGCCGCGAGCGAAGGTATGCCCGGGCAACTTGTCGAATGCGCCGGCTTCAAGATTGCTCAGGGAAGTCACGGTGAGGTTGAGCTTGAGGGCCACTTCGGCCAGCGACCAGCCATTGCTTTCGCGGGCCTGGCGCAGGGTCTCACCGGGGTTAACGCGATTCGCTGCTACAACTTCGGGATGCGCCGCTTTCATCATTGCTCCGACAGGTATTGCTGATATTCCGGCGTACCGGGATAGAGTCGTTTTAATTGCAGGCCCGCACTGGCGGCCTTGTCGCGATCTTCAAATACTTTTGCCAACCGAACGGCGAGCAACAGACTACGTGCATTTTGCTCGGAGAGCTGGCTGAAACGGTCGTAATAGTCACGCGCGGGCACATAATGCCTGTCTTCGAATGACAACTCAGCCATTTCCAGCAATGCCCGCGGCTGCTGACGGTTCAAACGCAGCGCTTTTTCCAGCTGCTGCTGCGCCAGATCACGCTGCCCGAGCTTCGCCGCCGTCATGCCGAGGTTCTCGAACACCCGCGAACGCTCAGGATACAGGGTATCGGCGGCCGCCTGTTCAAAACGCTCGTAGGCTTCCTTGTAACGCTGTTCTTCGTAGAGAAAACTGCCGTAGTTGTTGAGGATGCGCGCATCGGCGGGACGGGAGGACAAGGCTTTGCGGAAGTGTTCGTCAGCAAGCGCAGGTTCCATTTCGGCCTGGAATACCAGCCCCAGCGCGGCATTGGCGTCGGGATCCGAACCGTCCAGTTCCAGGGCCTTCTTCAGTGGAACCTTGGCCCGCTCGGTCATGCCCTGCTGCAAGTATCCCAGCCCCAGCTGCACGTAGGCAGCCCGCGCTTCGTCACGGCCCTTGCTGGTCTTCATCGGGTTGTAATCACCCGACAGGACACAACCAGCACACAGGCTGGCCAACAGCAACAGCAGCGCAAAGCGCAGGGACATAGAGATCCTCTCTTAGTTAGTGTTCGCGGCGTTCTGTGCCAGATCGCTGTCGGCGCTCAACTCACGCACGGCGATGTAACGTTCGCTGCGACGGGTGCGATCCAGCACCTGCCCTACCAATTGACCACAAGCCGCGTCGATGTCTTCACCACGGGTGGTGCGCACAGTGACGTTGAAACCGGCCTGGTGAAGCTGATCCTGGAACCGGCGGATGGCGTTGTTGCTCGGCCGCTCGTACCCGGAATGCGGGAACGGGTTGAACGGGATCAGGTTGATCTTGCACGGAATGTTCTTCAGCAACTCGATCATTTCCACGGCGTGCTCAAGCTTGTCGTTGACGTCCTTGAGCAAGGTGTACTCGATGGTCAGCACGCGCTTCTCGCCCAGTTCGGACATGTAGCGCTGGCACGACTCGAGCAGCATCTTAAGCGGATATTTCTTGTTGATCGGCACCAATTGGTTACGCAATGCGTCATTCGGTGCGTGCAGGGACAACGCCAGGGATACGTCGATGTGCTTGGCCAGCTCATCGATCATCGGCACCACACCCGACGTGGACAGGGTCACGCGGCGCTTGGAGATCCCGTAGCCCAGGTCATCCATCATCAGATGCATGGCGGCCACGACGTTGTCGAAGTTCAGCAGCGGTTCGCCCATGCCCATCATCACCACGTTGGTGATGGCGCGGTCGATGGTAGCCGGAACACTGCCGAAGGATTTGTTGGCAATCCACACCTGGCCGATGACTTCAGCGGCGGTGAGGTTGCTATTGAAGCCTTGCTTGCCGGTGGAGCAGAAACTGCAGTCCAGGGCACAGCCTGCCTGGGACGAAACGCACAGAGTGCCGCGTTTGCCCTGGGGAATGTAAACGGTCTCGACGCAGCTGCCGGACGCCACGCGCACCACCCACTTGCGGGTGCCGTCGCTGGAGATGTCCTCGCTGACCACTTCGGGACCACGGACCTCAGCAACAGCCTTGAGCTTTTCGCGCAAGGCCTTGCTGACGTTCGTCATGGCGTCGAAATCATCGACGCCAAAGTGGTGAATCCATTTCATTACCTGACCGGCACGGAAACGCTTCTCCCCGATTGAGTCGAAGAATTTTTCCATTTCCGGCTGGGTCAGACCCAGCAGGTTGGTTTTAACAGTCGATGTAGTCATGGATTCACCTTCACTCTTAAGCCAATGCTTAGCGAGTGGTTACTTCAGTAGCTGCGAAGAAGTACGAGATTTCACGAGCAGCAGCGGCTTCGGAGTCCGAACCGTGTACAGCGTTGGCGTCGATGGAATCAGCGAAGTCAGCACGGATGGTGCCGGCAGCAGCTTCTTTAGGGTTGGTAGCGCCCATCAGCTCACGGTTCAGAGCGATAGCGTTTTCGCCTTCCAGAACCTGAACAACAACAGGACCGGAGATCATGAAGGCAACCAGGTCGCCGAAGAAGCCACGAGCGCTGTGCTCAGCGTAGAAGCCTTCGGCTTCGGCTTTGGACAGTTGCTTCAGTTTCGAAGCTACAACGCGCAGGCCGGCTTTTTCGAAACGAGTGGTGATCTCGCCGATCACGTTTTTAGCAACGGCGTCAGGCTTGATGATGGAGAAAGTACGTTGAACAGCCATGGTGTAACTCCAGAAACGGTAATTTGCGAAAAATTAAACCCGCGAATTATACGCGGGTTCTTGGGTATTGCCTAACCTGCGAGGACGATCAGTCTACTTCTTCGATCCAGAGAGCCTGAACCGCTTCCAACACCTTCTCGCCAACACGGCCAGAGGTGTTATCAAAGTCGGGAAGTTCCATGATCCATCGCTGCAAGTCGACGAAATTGACAGAAAGCGGATCGACTTCCGGCTTGGCTTCCGCCAGCTCTTCTGCAATACGTTGAACATCATTCCAACCGTAGCTCATGACAGTCTTACCAGTCAGTGCGGCGCTTCGGCCGCATGGTTAAGCGAATATTTCGGAATTTCGACGGTGATGTCTTCTTCACCGACGATCGCCTGACAAGCCAGGCGCGACTGGGCTTCCAGACCCCAGGCACGATCAAGGAAATCTTCCTCCAACTCGTCCGCTTCTTCCAGCGAGTCAAAACCCTCGCGGATGATGCAGTGACAAGTGGTGCAGGCGCAGACGCCGCCGCAGGCGCTTTCCATCTCGATGTGGTGTTCGTGAGCCAGTTCGAGGATCGACGTGCCAGGCGCAGCGTCAACGACCATGCCTTCAGGGCAGAACTTCTCGTGGGGCAGAAAAATGACCTGCGGCATCAGATATCCTCGATTTCATTCAGATTGCGCCCGGACAGAGCGGCTTTCACCGTCTGATCCATACGACGGGCTGCAAAAGCATCGGTCACTTGCGACAGACGCTTGGTCTGCTGCTCGATGGCATAACCATCAGTGCCTTTCATCAGTTCGGTCAGTTCCTGCACCTGCAGATCAATGACCATGCGCTCCTCGGCGTCGAGCAAGCGCTCGCCATCAGCCTCCAGAGCGCCCTGCACCGCTTCGATCAGGCGCTGGGCATCGACTTGCTGCTCGCGAAGAACGCGGGCGACCTTGTCGTCATTGGCGTGCTGGAACGAATCTTTCAGCATCTTGGCGATTTCGCCGTCGGTCAGGCCATAGGACGGCTTGACCTGAATGCTTGCCTCGACGCCCGAACCCAGTTCACGGGCAGAAACGCTGAGCAGACCGTCGGCATCGACCTGGAAGGTCACGCGAATTTTCGCCGCACCGGCCACCATCGCCGGGATGCCGCGCAATTCGAAGCGAGCCAGAGAGCGGCAATCGCTGATCAGCTCACGCTCGCCCTGCAACACGTGGATCGCCATGGCCGACTGGCCGTCTTTATAAGTGGTGAAGTCCTGGGCGCGAGCGACGGGGATGGTGGTGTTACGCGGAATCACCTTCTCCATCAGGCCGCCCATGGTTTCCAGCCCCAGTGACAGCGGGATCACGTCGAGCAGCAGCAGTTCGCCGCCATCGCGCTTGTTGCCGGCCAGCGTATCGGCCTGGATCGCGGCACCGATGGCCACCACTTGATCCGGGTCGATTTCGGTCAGCGGCTGACGACCGAAGGCTTCGGCGACGGCTTCGCGAACACGCGGAACGCGGGTCGAACCACCGACCATGACCACGGCGTGCACGTCTTCCAGCTCGACGCCGGAATCGCGAACGGCGCGGCGGCAGGCTTTCAGGCTGCGGGCGACCATTGGCTCGATCAGCGCATCGAAGGCTTCGCGAGTCAGCTGTGCTTTCCAGTCACCGTAGGCAACTTCAACACTGTCGGCATCTGTAAGGGCTTCTTTGGCTGCGCAGGCAGCTTGTAGCAGGCTGCGCTGTGCGCCCGGATCGAGGTCGGCGGACAAACCGGCGCTCTCGATGATCCAGCCGGCAATCGCGTGATCGAAGTCATCGCCGCCCAGCGCGCTGTCGCCGCCGGTTGCCAGAACTTCGAAGACGCCGCCAGTGAGGCGCAGAATCGAAATATCGAAGGTGCCGCCGCCCAGGTCGTAAATCGCGACCAGGCCTTCGGCATGTTGATCCAGACCGTATGCCACTGCCGCTGCCGTCGGCTCGTTGAGCAGACGCAACACGTTCAGACCGGCGAGTTTCGCCGCATCTTTGGTAGCCTGGCGCTGAGCATCGTCGAAATACGCCGGAACGGTGATCACCGCACCCACCAGCTCACCGCCAAGGGTGGCTTCAGCGCGCTGACGCAATACTTTCAGGATATCGGCGGAGACTTCGACCGGGCTTTTCGGGCCCTGCACGGTGTCGATGAACGGCATGTGCGATTCGCCGCCGACAAAGCGGTACGGCAGTTGATCGCCCAATTGCTTGACGTCGGACAGACCACGACCCATCAGGCGCTTGACCGACAGCACGGTGTTCAGGGGATCGGAGGACGCAGCCAGTTTGGCTGACTCGCCGACTTCGACGCGATCGGCGTGATAACGCACGGCGGAAGGCAGGATGACCCGCCCTTCGGCGTCGGCCAGCGGCTCGGAAAGACCACTGCGCAACGCAGCGACCAGCGAATTGGTAGTGCCCAAGTCGATCCCCACAGCCAGACGACGCTGGTGCGGTTGAGGACTTTGGCCGGGTTCGGCGATCTGCAGTAGGGCCATCGTGATCAGGACTTATCTGTATATCAGGCGTGCGACCGGAGCGGCACTGGGTTAATCGTCGAGGCGCTCTTCTAACTGGCGCACTTCGTAGGTGAGCTTGTCGAGGAACTGCATGCGCCGCATCAGGCGTTCGGCCTGCTCGCGTTGCGCTGCATCATCCCAACAGGCTGCGAAGCTTTCGTTGAGCTCTTCCTGGGCGGTTTTCAGGCGACGCTTGAACGCCGCGACACCGTCCAGATCGGCACTGTCCTGCAGATCTTCGAGCTCTTCGCGCCATTGCATCTGCTGCAGAAGAAACTCGGGATCGTGGACGGTGACTTCCATCGGCACTTCATGCCCGCTGATGGTCAGCAGGTAGCGTGCACGCTGGGCCGGACTCTTGAGCGTCTGGTAGGCATCGTTGAGCCGTGCAGACTGCTCGAGCGCCGACCGCTGCTCGCGCTCGGAAGCATCGGCAAAGCGGTCAGGATGAACACCGCGCGCCAGCTCGCGATAGCGCGTGGCCAACTGCTCGAGATCCAGACGAAAGCCCGGTTGCAGCTCGAATAAAGCGAAATGACAAGGAATACCCACGACAAGCCTCAGATGTTGAAGCTTTCGCCGCAGCCACATTCACCGCGTACGTTGGGGTTGTTGAACTTGAAGCCTTCGTTCAACCCTTCCTTGACGAAATCGAGCTCGGTGCCGTCGAGGTAGGCCAGGCTTTTCGGGTCGATGATCACTTTCTCGCCGTGACTCTCGAACACCTGATCTTCTGCAACCACCTCGTCGACAAACTCCAGCACGTAGGCAAGGCCGGAACAGCCCGTGGTGCGAACACCCAGACGAATCCCTTCACCCTTGCCGCGCCCGTCGAGGGAGCGTCGCACGTGTCGAGCAGCCGCTTCTGTCATGCTGATAGCCATCGTTGACTCCTTACTCGTCGCCCAATGCTTAGATCAAGCCTTTCTTCTGCTTGTAATCGCGAACGGCGGCCTTGATGGCGTCTTCAGCGAGAACCGAGCAGTGGATTTTCACTGGCGGCAGGGCCAGTTCTTCGGCCAGCTGAGTGTTCTTGATGGTTTCAGCTTCGTCCAGGGTCTTGCCCTTCATCCACTCGGTAGCGAGGGAGCTGGAGGCGATAGCCGAACCGCAGCCGTAGGTCTTGAACTTGGCGTCTTCGATAACGCCCTGATCGTTGACCTTGATTTGCAGACGCATCACGTCGCCGCACGCCGGAGCGCCGACCATGCCGGTGCCGACATCAGGATCTTCCGCGTTCATCTTGCCGACGTTGCGCGGGTTTTCGTAGTGGTCGATGACCTTTTCGCTGTAAGCCATGATTCTCAATCCTCACTCATCAGGGCCGCTCTTGAGACCCTGCAACTGCGCTGCGTAAACCGCCGCGTCGCTACAGGATCTGTATCCGGCGGCTTCTATATTTAGTGTGCCGCCCACTCGATCTTCGAGATATCGACGCCGTCTTTGTACATGTCCCACAGCGGCGACAGAGCGCGCAGCTTGGTAACGGCCTCGCAGACTTTCTGCGCGGCGTAGTCGATTTCTTCTTCGGTGGTGAAACGGCCGAAGGTGAAACGGATCGAGCTGTGTGCCAGTTCGTCGTTGCGGCCCAAGGCGCGCAGTACGTACGAAGGCTCAAGCGACGCCGAGGTGCAGGCCGAACCGGACGAAACCGCCAGATCCTTGAGCGCCATGATCAGCGACTCGCCTTCAACGTAGTTGAAGCTCAGGTTCAGGTTGTGCGGAACGCGGGCGGTCAGGCTGCCGTTGACGTACAGCTCTTCCAGGTGCTCGACCTGCTTGTAGAAACGGTCGCTCAACGCCTTGATGCGGACGTTTTCGGCAGCCATGTCTTCCTTGGCCACACGGAACGCTTCGCCCATGCCGACGATCTGGTGAGTCGCCAGGGTGCCGGAACGCATGCCGCGCTCGTGACCGCCGCCGTGCATGGTCGCTTCGATGCGCACACGCGGCTTGCGGCTGACGTACAGCGCGCCGATACCTTTAGGGCCGTAGGTCTTGTGGGCGGAGAACGACATCATGTCGACTTTCAGTTTCTGCAGGTCGATTTCGACCTTGCCGGTGGACTGAGCGGCGTCGACGTGGAACAGAATGCCCTTCGAACGAAGCAGCTCGCCGATGGCGGCGATGTCGTTGACGGTACCGATTTCGTTGTTCACGTGCATTACCGACACCAGGATGGTGTCTTCGCGCAGCGCGGCTTCGATCATGGCCGGGGTGATCAGGCCATCTTCGGTCGGATCGAGGTAGGTGACTTCGAAACCTTCACGCTCCAGCTGGCGCATGGTGTCGAGGACAGCCTTGTGTTCGATCTTGGAGGTGATCAGGTGCTTGCCCTTGGAGGCGTAGAAATGTGCCGCACCCTTGATTGCCAGGTTGTCGGACTCGGTGGCACCGGAGGTCCAGACGATTTCACGCGGGTCGGCGTTGACCAGATCGGCCACCTGACGACGGGCGTTTTCGACGGACTCTTCGGCTTTCCAGCCGAACACGTGGGAACGGGACGCCGGGTTACCGAAGTTTCCGTCGACCAGCAGGCATTCACTCATTTTTTGCGCAACGCGCGGATCGACCGGGGTGGTCGCAGAGTAATCAAGGTAAATCGGCAATTTCATGGACTATCTCCTAAATCAGGCTGGCTGGCGTGCCGCTAGCTCTCTGGCTGTCATTCGACGGCGGACGCTTCAATCTTGTCCAGGCGCGGCGCCTTGCCATTGCAACGACGCTGATCCTGACGCTGGGCCACTTCCTGCACCTCACGGCGAGTTACGAGGTCGGCCAAGCTGATACCGCTGAGAAATTCGTGAATCTGCAGGCTCAGGTCGCACCACAGGTGATGGGTCAGGCAGGTGTCACCGGAGTGGCAGTCGCCCTGGCCCTGGCATTTTGTTGCATCGACCGATTCGTTCACCGCATCGATCACCTGAGCCACCTGGATGCCCTGCATGTCGCGGGACAACTGGTAGCCACCGCCCGGACCGCGAACACTGGAAACCAGGTTACTGCGGCGCAGCTTGGCGAAAAGCTGTTCGAGATAGGACAGGGAGATGCCTTGGCGCTCGGAGATATCGGCCAGGGACACCGGCCCGTGTTGCGCGTGCAACGCCAGGTCAAGCATGGCGGTCACGGCGTATCGGCCTTTTGTAGTCAGTCGCATGGACAATTACCACGGAGTTCGGAATGGGCGGGAGTATGCAATTCCCGAGCATTTAAGTCAACTATAAGACCTAGTGCTTTAGTCGGGTTTACCCGCAAAAGAGCGCGCGAATGATAGCAGGGTCTGCGGCCTAATGGCACACCGGTCGGCAGCAGCCCTGCAAGTGCGTCAGTGGAGCTTGGATTCGTCCTTGCCCTTGACGCAAGCGAAGTCTTCTTCACGCAGCTCGGGCAGATCTTTCGCACAGTAATTGCTGCCCAGATCCTTCAGCGCACCGCACATCCCTTCCAGACGTCCGTCTACTGCCTGCAGGTGATCGAGCAACTGCCCGATGGCACGCGCCACCGGATCGGGCATGTCTTCACTGACGCCGTAGGCGTCGAAGCCGATCTTCTCGGCCATCGCCTTGCGCTTGGCGTCGGCCTCATCATCGGACTTGACGATGATCCGGCCCGGAATCCCAACCACGGTGGCACCCGGAGGCACTTCCTTGGTGACCACGGCATTGGAACCGACCTTGGCGCCGGCCCCCACAGTGAACGGACCGAGCACCTTCGCGCCCGCCCCCACCACAACGCCATCGCCGAGCGTCGGGTGACGCTTGCCCTTGTTCCAGCTGGTACCACCCAGGGTCACACCCTGATAGATCGTCACGTCGTCGCCGATTTCAGCGGTTTCGCCGATCACGATGCCCATACCGTGGTCGATGAAGAAGCGCCGACCGACCTTGGCGCCCGGATGGATCTCGATTCCGGTCAGCCAGCGACCGAAGTTCGACACCAGCCGCGCCAGCCATTTCAGATCATTGCGCCAGAGCATGCCGGCCAGTCGATGAATCCAGATTGCATGCATGCCGGGGTAGCAGGTCAGGACTTCAAAAGCGTTACGCGCCGCCGGGTCTCGGTGGAATACGCTCTGGATATCTTCACGCAAACGCTCGAACATCATTAATCCTTCCGCTTAAGGAGCTCGCCACGGGCCGCTTTCTGGGTTTCCGTGAGGATGCCACGCAAAATATTCATTTCCGCCCGGCTGACCGAGCTGCGTCCGTACAACCGGCGCAGGCGCGCCATCAAGTGCCGCGGCTTTTCAGGATCGAGGAATTCGATGGCCACCAGAGTCTGCTCCAGGTGTTCATAGAACCGCTCCAGCTCATCCATGGTCGCAAGCTCTGCGCTTTTCACGGAGGCCACTTCTTCCTTCTCGATCTTGGTCGGCTGGCCTTGTGCAGCCAGCCACGCCATGCGCACTTCATAACTCAACACCTGCACCGCCGCCCCGAGGTTCAGCGAGCTGAACTCAGGATCGGAGGGGATGTGCACGTGATAGTGACATCGCTGCAGCTCGTCATTGGTCAGGCCGGAATCTTCACGACCGAACACCAGCGCGATTTCCGCGCCCTGCCCGGCCTCCTCGACCACTTTGGTCCCGCACTCGCGCGGATCCAGCAATGGCCAGGGAATACGCCGGTCACGGGCACTGGTGCCGAGCACCAGATTGCAACCGACCAAGGCGTCTTCCAAGGTGGCGACGACTTGGGCGTTTTCAAGGATGTCACCGGCACCGGAAGCACGGGCATCGGCTTCGTGATGCGGAAAGACTCGCGGATCAACCAGCACCAGCCGCGACAGGCCCATGTTTTTCATGGCGCGCGCGGTCCCGCCGATGTTTCCCGGATGGCTGGTGTTGACCAGGACGACACGAATATTTTGCAGCACGGCGGGCGCTCTCGGACTCGGCAAAGGGGTGCAAATCTTACAGAACAGCCTACCGTTAAGCTATGAAAGCGAACAGCGACCTTCACCTGAAGAAAAGTTCTGATAGAATGCGCGGCTTTCTTTAACAACCTTAGGTGACACATCCATGCAGCCCATGCTGAATATCGCGCTGCGCGCCGCCCGCAGCGCCAGTGAACTGATCTTCCGCTCCATCGAGCGCCTGGATACCATCAAGGTCGACGAAAAAGACGCCAAGGATTACGTATCCGAGGTCGATCGTGCCGCCGAACAGAAAATCATCGACGCCCTGCGCAAGGCTTACCCGAATCACTCGATCATGGGTGAAGAGACCGGCCTGCACGCCGGCACCGGCATCGAAGGCGAAGAATACCTGTGGATCATCGATCCGCTGGACGGCACCACCAACTTCCTGCGCGGCATTCCTCACTTCGCTGTCAGCATTGCCTGCAAATACCGTGGTCGCCTGGAACACGCCGTTGTTCTGGATCCGGTTCGCCAGGAAGAATTCACCGCCAGCCGTGGTCGCGGCGCTCAACTGAACGGTCGTCGCCTGCGTGTCAGCGGTCGTACCAGCCTGGACGGCGCTCTGCTCGGTACCGGCTTCCCGTTCCGTGACGACCAGATGGACAACCTCGACAACTACCTGGGCATGTTCCGCGCCCTGGTTGGCCAGACTGCCGGCATCCGCCGCGCCGGTTCGGCGAGCCTGGACCTGGCTTACGTGGCCGCCGGCCGTTTCGACGCGTTTTGGGAGTCGGGCCTGTCCGAGTGGGACATGGCCGCTGGCGCCCTGCTGATTCAAGAAGCAGGCGGCCTGGTGAGCGACTTCACCGGCGGTCACGACTTCCTTGAAAAAGGCCACGTCGTTGCCGGCAACACCAAATGCTTCAAGGCAGTTCTGACGGCGATCCAGCCGCACCTGCCGGCCTCGCTGAAGCGCTAAGCGTTTCGCGAAACCAAAAAAACACCCTTCGGGGTGTTTTTTTATGGGCATGAAAAAGCACCCCGAAGGGTGCTTTTTTTATAAGCAGTCAACCAATCACTGGCCCGGCTCGTTCTGCGACAGGATCAGCTTGCCTTCCTTGTCGACCGGAATCTGGTTGCCCGGATCACGATCCATCCGCACCTTGCCTTCCTTGCCGTCCAGCGAATACCGGACGTCATAGCCCACGACCTTGTCGCTGATGTCATTCACGGTGTTACAGCGAGTCTGAGTCGTGGTGTAGGTATCACGCTCCTGCATACCCTCCTGAACCTTGTTACCGGCGTAACCACCACCGACCGCACCGGCCACCGTGGCAATCTTCTTGCCAGTGCCGCCGCCGATCTGGTTACCCAACAGACCACCTGCCAGCGCACCGACCACGGTACCGGCAATCTGGTGCTGATCTTTCACCGGCGCCTGCCGGGTCACTGTCACATCCTTGCACACTTCACGTGGAGTCTTGATCTGTGTTTTGACCGGTTCTACGGCCAGCACTTGCGCATACTCAGGGCCGCTTTTAACCAGGCTGTAGGTGGCAACAGCACCCCCGGCAGTCACACCGACAGCACCCAATACCGCACCAACCAGCAACGACTTGTTCACATGAACCTCCTGACCATCACATGCGGGACGCGCCCGCGCTTCTCCCAGCCTTGGAGCAAAAAAAAAGACGCGAGTTCAACTCGCGTCTTTTTTGACTGACATCCGGGAAAACGATAGCCGTTATGGACGGTCGTCGACTTCCTTCTCGGTGTTGACCGGCGGAATCAGGTCTTCAGTCGACAGGTTCAGCCAGATCAGCACCACGTTGGCGATGTAGATCGACGAGTAGGTACCCGCCAGAACACCCACCAGCAGCGCCAGGGAGAAGCCGTACAGGTTGTCACCGCCGAAGAACAGCAGAGCCGCGATCGCCAGCAAGGTCGAAACCGAAGTCGCGATGGTCCGCAGCAGGGTCTGGGTGGTCGAGATGTTGATGTTCTCGATCAGCGTGGCCTTGCGCAGAACACGGAAGTTCTCACGCACCCGGTCGAACACGACGATGGTGTCGTTGAGCGAGTAACCGATGATCGCCAGTACCGCCGCCAGCACCGTCAGGTCGAAGGTGATCTGGAAGAACGACAGGATACCCACGGTCACGATCACGTCGTGGATCAGCGACACGATGGCGCCGACCGCAAACTTCCACTGAAAGCGGAAAGCCAGGTAGATCAGGATGCCGCCGAGCGCCAGCAGCATGCCCATGCCGCCCTGGTCGCGCAGTTCTTCACCGACCTGCGGGCCGACGAACTCGACGCGCTTGACGGTCGCCGGGTTGTCGCCGCCGACCTTCTGCAGCGCTTCCGCCACCTGATGGCCCAGCTGCGGGTCTTCACCCGGCATGCGCACCAGCAGATCGGTGGTCGCGCCGAAGTTCTGCACCACGGCTTCGTGATAACCGGAAGAAACCAGCTGCTCGCGCACTTTGGTGACATCGGCCGGACGCTCGTAGGTCAGCTCGATGAGCGTACCGCCGGTGAAGTCCAGACCCCAGTTCATGCCCTTGTGGAACACACTGAAGATTGCCAGCAAGGTCAGAAATACGGTGACGCCGAACGCAAAGTTGCGGACGCCCATGAAGTTGATTGTACGTAACATGGCAGCCCCTTAAATCCACAACTTCTTGAAGTCACGACCGCCGAAGATCAGGTTGACCATCGCGCGGGTGACCATGATGGCCGTGAACATCGAAGTCAGAACCCCGAGGGACATGGTTACTGCGAAGCCCTTCACCGGGCCGGTGCCCATGGCGAACAGGATGCCGCCGACCAGCAAGGTGGTCAGGTTGGCGTCGAGAATCGCAGTGAATGCCCGACCGAAGCCTTCGTTGATTGCACGCTGCACGGTCATGCCGGCGGCGATCTCTTCACGAATCCGCGAGAAGATCAGCACGTTGGCGTCGACCGCCATACCCATGGTCAACACGATACCGGCGATACCCGGCAGGGTCAGCGTGGCACCCAGCAGCGACATCAGCGCCAGCAGCAGCACCATGTTCACCGCCAGTGCAACGGTGGCGATCAGGCCGAAGAAACGGTAGATGGCGATGATGAACAGCGAGACGAACAGCATGCCCCACAGCGATGCATCGATACCCTTGGTGATGTTGTCCGCACCCAGGCTCGGACCGATGGTGCGCTCTTCAGCGAAGTACATCGGAGCAGCCAGACCACCGGCACGCAGCAGCAGCGCCAGCTCGGACGACTCGCCCTGGCCGTTCAGGCCGGTGATACGGAACTGAGCACCCAGCGGCGACTGAATGGTCGCCAGGCTGATGATCTTCTTCTCTTCCTTGAAGGTCTGCACCGCGACGTCTTTCTCGACGCCGTCGACCACTTGCTTGGTGTAAGTGGTGACCGGGCGCTGCTCGATGAAGATCACTGCCATGCTGCGACCGACGTTACTGCGGGTCGCGCGGCTCATCAGCTCGCCACCGTGGCCATCCAGACGGATGTTCACTTCAGGCGTGCCGTGCTCGCCGAAACCGGCCTTGGCGTCAGTCACCTGGTCACCGGTGATGATCAGGCCACGTTCGATCTGGGCAGGAGGACGCTTGCCTTCGCGGAATTCGAAGGTCTCGGAAGTGGCTTTCGAAGCGCCCGGCTCTGCAGCCAGACGGAACTCGAGGTTGGCCGTCTTGCCGAGGATACGCTTGGCTTCGGCAGTGTCCTGCACGCCCGGCAGCTCAACCACGATACGGTTGGCGCCCTGACGCTGGACGATCGGTTCGGCAACACCCAGCTCGTTGACGCGGTTACGTACCGTGGTCAAGTTCTGCTTGATGGAGTATTCACGGATTTCCGCCAGCTTGGCCGGGGTCATCGCCAGACGCAGCACCGGTTGACCGTTGAGGTCGGCCGGAACAATGTCGAAATCGTTGAAATTCTTGCGGATCAGCGCACGGGCCTGTTCGCGGGAATCAGCATCGCTGAAGCCCAGCTGAATGGCGCCATTGAGTTGCGGCAGGCTGCGATAACGCAGTTTCTCTTTGCGCAACAGGCTCTTGACGTCGCCTTCGTAGACTTTCAGGCGGGCGTCGAGGGCTTTGTCCATGTCCACTTCCAGCAGGAAGTGCACACCACCGGACAAGTCCAGACCCAGCTTCATCGGGTGCGCGGCCACGCTGCGCAGCCATTGCGGGGTGGTTTGTGCCAGGTTCAGCGCGACGACGTAGTCATCACCCAATGCCTTGCGGACAACGTCCTTGGCCGGCAGCTGGTCTTCAGCCTTGGTCAGACGGATCAGACCGCCCTTGCCGTTCGCAGCCAGGCTCGAAGCCTTGACGTTGATCCCGGATTCCTTGAGCGCGGTGCTCACGCGATCCAGATCGGCCTGATTGACCTGCAGGGCCGTGCTGGCGCCGCTGATCTGAATGGCCGGGTCATCGGGGTATAGATTCGGAGCGGAATAAATCAGACCGATCGCCAGCACCGCCAGGATCAGAATGTATTTCCACAGAGGATATTTGTTCAGCATCACGCCGCCCGTTATGAACGCGGGGCGCCTTGCGCGCCCCGTCGATTGAGTAGAAGTTGGAACCTTAGATCGCTTTCAGCGTGCCTTTTGGCAGCGTGGCGGCGATGGCGCCCTTCTGGAACTTCATTTCCACGGTGTCGGAAACTTCCAGAACCACGAAGTCATCAGCCACTTTGGTGATCTTGCCGGCGATGCCGCCGGTGGTGACCACTTCGTCGCCCTTCTGCAGGCTGCTCAGCAGGTTCTTCTGCTCTTTGGCGCGCTTGGCCTGTGGACGCCAGATCATCAGGTAGAAGATGACCAGGAAGCCGACCAGGAAAATCCACTCGAAGCCGCCGCCCATAGGCGCTGCAGCCGGTGCAGCCGCGTCAGCCATGGCATTAGAGATAAAAAAGCTCATTTAGCACTCCAGTTGCAAATGTTGAATCTTGGGGTCAGAAAACTCAGTCCAAAGGCGGAACGGGAAGCCCGCGTTTGGCGTAGAAGGCATCGACAAAGGCGGCCAATGTACCCTGTTGAATAGCCTCGCGCAAACCAGCCATCAGCACCTGATAATGGCGCAAATTGTGGATGGTATTGAGCATGCTGCCGAGCATTTCGCCGCACTTGTCCAGATGATGCAGATAAGCGCGGGAGAAGTTCTGGCAGGTATAGCAATCGCAGGTCGGATCCAGAGGCGAATCATCATGGCGATGGAACGCGTTACGGATCTTCAGCACGCCTGTATCAATGAACAGATGCCCGTTGCGGGCATTACGGGTTGGCATCACGCAATCGAACATGTCCACACCGCGGCGCACACCCTCAACCAGATCTTCCGGTTTGCCAACGCCCATAAGGTAACGAGGTTTGTCAGCCGGCATCATGCCCGGCAGGTAGTCCAGCACCTTGATCATTTCGTGCTTGGGCTCGCCCACCGACAGACCGCCGATGGCCAGGCCGTCGAAACCGATCTTGTCCAGGCCTTCCAGCGAGCGCATGCGCAGGTCCTGGTGCATGCCGCCCTGGACGATGCCGAACAGCGCCGCCGTGTTGTCGCCATGGGCATTCTTCGAACGCTGGGCCCAGCGCAGCGACAGTTCCATGGACACACGGGCGACGTCTTCGTCAGCCGGGTACGGCGTGCATTCGTCGAAGATCATCACGATGTCCGAGCCCAGATCGCGCTGGACCTGCATCGACTCTTCCGGGCCCATGAACACTTTCGAGCCGTCGACCGGGGAGGCGAAGGTCACGCCCTCTTCCTTGATCTTGCGCATGGCGCCGAGGCTGAACACCTGGAAACCGCCGGAGTCGGTCAGGATCGGGCCTTTCCACTGCATGAAATCGTGCAGGTCGCCGTGTTCCTTGATCACTTCGGTGCCCGGGCGCAGCCACAGGTGGAAAGTGTTGCCCAGAATGATCTCCGCGCCCGTGGCGACGATGTCACGCGGCAACATGCCCTTGACCGTGCCGTAGGTGCCCACCGGCATGAAGGCCGGGGTCTCGACGGTGCCACGAGGGAAGGTCAGACGACCACGACGAGCCTTGCCATCGGTGGCAAGCAACTCGAAAGACATACGACAGGTGCGACTCATACGGATTCCTCTGGGCCGCGGGGGGCGGGATTACGGGTGATGAACATCGCATCACCGTAGCTGAAAAAGCGGTATCCGTTATCGACCGCGGCTTTGTAGGCAGCCATGGTTTCCGGATAACCGGCGAATGCCGAAACCAGCATCAACAGCGTGGATTCAGGCAAATGGAAATTGGTGACCAGGGCATCGACCACATGGAACGGCCGGCCCGGGAAAATAAAGATGTCGGTGTCGCCGCTGAACGGCTTGAGCACGCCATCGCGGGCGGCGCTTTCCAGCGAACGCACGCTGGTGGTGCCGACAGCGATGACTCGGCCGCCGCGCTCACGGCAAGCAGCGACTGCATCGACCACATCCTGACCGACTTCCAGCCACTCGCTGTGCATGTGGTGATCTTCGATCTTCTCGACGCGCACCGGCTGAAACGTGCCGGCGCCGACGTGCAGTGTGACGAACGCGGTCTCGACGCCCTTGGCGGCGATCGCTTCCATCAGCGTCTGATCGAAATGCAGCCCGGCGGTCGGTGCCGCCACCGCGCCGAGTTTCTCGGCATACACGGTCTGATAGCGCTCGCGATCCGAACCTTCGTCCGGGCGGTCTATATAAGGAGGCAACGGCATGTGGCCGACGCGATCGAGCAGCGGCAGCACTTCTTCGGCAAACCCCAGCTCGAACAGCGCATCGTGACGCGCCAGCATCTCGGCTTCGCCGCCGCCGTCGATCAGGATCTTCGAACCCGGCTTCGGCGACTTGCTGGAACGCACATGAGCCAGCACGCGGTGAGTATCGAGCACGCGTTCGATGAGGATTTCCAGCTTGCCGCCGGACTCCTTCTGCCCGAACAGGCGCGCCGGAATCACCCGGGTATTGTTGAACACCATCAGATCGCCGGGGCGCAAATGCTCCAGCAGATCAGTGAATTGACGGTGTGCCAGGGCGCCGCTGACCCCATCCAGGGTCAACAGGCGACTACCGCGACGCTCGGCCAAAGGATGGCGGGCAATCAGCGAATCAGGAAGCTCGAAGGTAAAGTCAGCAACGCGCATGATGGGGTTCGTCTAGCAGGGCCGGAAAGTCTAGCGGAAATATCGAAAATTGACCATGAAACGTGATTGACCAACGGTAGGCACCTCTCTATACTTCGCCGCCATTGAGCCCTGATGGCGGAATTGGTAGACGCGGCGGATTCAAAATCCGTTTTCGAAAGGAGTGGGAGTTCGAGTCTCCCTCGGGGCACCAAAATTAAGAAAGGTCTTGCTTAGCAAGGCCTTTTTTTTCGTCTGTCGGAAAGTGCCGCTGGCCCTCCGACGAGATCTCACACAGGTTCACCCCATGGAAACGTCACTGGAAACCGTCGCCCTGTTCTCCCTGAAACTCGCGTACGAGGAAGAAGGCCTGAGCCCGATCCTGCGCGATGACATGGTCATGGGCGACTACCAGAAAGACGTATTCGAACTGCTGGTGCGCCGGGGTGATGTCGAGACGATCCAGTTCAAGATGAACGAATGCCTGGCGCTGGCGATGGATGCGTTGGGTGGCGTCGAGAAACCGTTGGGGCGGGAACTGCACAAGTTGTCGACGGACTTCAGTCAGGCGCAGTCGCTGGAGCAGCTGGATCAGCCGCTCCTCGCGCTCAAGGGTTATTTGAAGGACATTCTTTAAGCTGCACAGATGAAGAAAGTGGCGCGCAGCTTCTATTTTGATATCTTGCCGTCCACTCGCTAGAGGCCGGTCAACCGCCTCATTTATCGCGCACTCGGGAATAAACCAAAATGGATGCTGTGTTGTGCTTGCTGGTGATGGCTGGAACCTGGCTGTGGGTGGTGAAGCAACGAGGTGAGTGGAACCTGTTGCTGGCCAACCTTGCCGGCGCCGGAAGCGGCGTGGTTACCGGCATTGTGTTCACGCTGATTTACGACGCAGTCATTGGTACGTCAATGGCGACACCCAATCTGCATCGCAGTCTGGTGGTGTTCATCACCAGCGCGGGCGTTCTGGCGGGGGTATGGCTGTGGATTGCCAATCGTCGCCAACCCGAACATCCGGTCGCACGTCAGTTGCTCGGCGCGGTGTGTGGCTTGGTCGCCGGCATGGCGACCCTGCTGTTTCTGGCGGTGAATTATTTCCCCCAGACGTGACTGGACGGCGTGACTGTTTTGCGGTCAGCGCCGAGCCTTCAACACCCGAATCTCAGTAGGAAACCCATCCGCCCCCACCAGTTTCTTCCAGCCCACATACTGAAACTCGCCCCGCTCATCGATGTAATCGCCCTTCTCCACCGACCTGCCGCCGACGATCGCCACGCGCTTTTCCTCGCCACACCCGCCATCCGACGGCCGCACGGTGTAGATCACATACGGCTTCACATATTGCGTGGCGCGAAAGTATTGGCCGCAGACTTCATCGACGGTAATCATCATGGTTTTCAGGCGTGCTTCGCCGTCCATGTCTTCGTGGAGTTTGAGGAAGGAGATTTCGCCGACATCGCTGTAGCCGAGTGAACGGGCACGTTGGTATTCGGGGGAGTTCTGGTGGGCGATCCGGCCTTGCTCGGCAGCCTGGTTCATTCTGTCGGCGAACTCGGCTTTGCCACGGGCAATCATCGCATCGGCCTCGGCCGCCACGTTTTCGCATTGAGCGAATTCCCCGGAGGCGAGATACTGGGGCGGCAGGTTCGGGCGGTGCTCATTCATGCTCCCCAGGCTGTTCTCCAGATCGCCCATCACCTCAAAGGCACCGGATACGCGACCGCTCTGGACGTCGGCCATTTTTTCCTGCATTCGCTGACAGTTGGCGAGGTAATACTTCCAGCTGTTTTCCGGGTGCTCTTTCCAGGCGGCGAATGCCGGAGTCAGCGTGGTAGCAAGGACGAACACACAAAACAGACGGCAGGTTTTGAGAGCAGGCATGAGTAGTCCATTACGGAGATGAAGTCAGTGGCGCGACGCTACTATTTTGCTATCTTGCCGTCCACTGTCGAGCAAGGTGCCAAGGGCCTGATCAACACCGATTCCGAAGGAAGAATGCGATGGAAATAGCCGTTATGTTTTTTGCCTGGGCGGCCATGTGGGTATGGGTCGTCAAGCAACGTGGTGCCTGGAATCTGATCCTCGCCAATGTGCTCGGTGCCGCCAGCGGCATGATGGTAGGCGTGGTGGTCTCGGAGTTTTACATTCGCCTGTTCGGGGCGGACCGGCCGCCCATACCCGGGCTAATGGGCACAGTGCTGCAGATGCTGACAACCGCGGCGGCACTGGTGGGTGTATGGATGCTGGTATCCCATCGATCGCAGGTCGAACATCCTGTTGCGCGTCAGCTACTGGCAGGTCTTTGCGGCACCGTGGCCGGCCTGACAACATTCATGTTTTTTGCACTCAAATAATTTTACCGGCGTTGAATGCGATGGTTGCTGTAGCAGCGGATGTCTATTTTGCTATCTTGCCGCCCATCTCAGCACTGCGAGCGCTGAATTCAGGTTTTGCAGGTTTAAGGAAAGGATCGAATGGAGTTTTTGCGTTTTCTGGCATTTGTCGCGGCCTGGGGTTTCATGTGGCGCTGGGTGGTGAAAAACCGCGGCAGCTGGAATCTGTTTTACGCCAACCTGGTCGGTGTCGCGGGCGGTTTCATTGTTTCGATGGTGGTGCTGGCGATCACTTTTTCACTGTTCCCGTCGGCGCATCGCTACGAAGCCGCGCAGACTGAAAACGTCGTGGCACAGCAGCAAGCCGAGCCGACCTCGTTGCTGCCGGAGGCCGAGGCGGTTGCGAGCCCTGCTGCGCTGAAAGATGCGCCGGTGTTTGCCGCTATCGAGCCGGACAACAAGCCCTCTCCAGCGGATTCCGCGTTGCTGCCGAACTACGCCAGTCGCGCGCCGAAGAAGATGTCGGTGCAAACCGTGATCGACCAGAGTGACGATGAGGGGCGCAAGGCCCTGACGGCGCTGAGCAAAAAACTGCGCGCCGACGCGCAAGGCGACAAGTCGATGCTCGCGTATGTCATGTGCAGCCCGTTCGTGACCAGCACCTTGCGCTTCCCCGCATCTGCCCGGTTTGCCGACAGCAAAAGCCTGACGCCGCAGCGCTTCAAGGATCAGGTTTACACCTTCAGCAACACCGTCACCGCGCGGAACATGAATGGCGACGACGTGACGTACCGCTTCGACTGCTCCGTACAGGAACAGCCAAGAGTCGACGCGACACCTGCCGAATGGCGCCTGTTGGCGCTGAAGCTGGAAAAAGCGGGCTCTTAAGCCTGGTTTAAGGGTTCGAGGCGCCGGCTGCGCTATCATCGCCGGCCTGTGCGCCTTGAGCTTTTCCCCCGATGCCTCCGACACTTGATGACCTGAGCCCGTTGCCTGCTGTTCTGGCCGGGCCACTGCTGCGCCGACTGGAACCGACGCGCTTAGTGTTTTGGCTGGTCGGCAGCCGCGAACTGTCGTTGACCTTGCGCCTGCAAGGGGTAGGAGACATTCCACTGGATGCCGGGAAATGCACGGTCATTCCGGTAGGCACCCGGGCGTTTGTTCACCTGATCGATGTCCCTCTCGAAACCGCCCTGCCCTGCGACACCCGCATCGACTACGACCTGTTGATCGATGGCCAGCAGCCGATCGCCGACTGGGCGCCACACCTGCTCTACGACAACGCCAGCGGCCCGAACTTCGTCCTGCGCTCGCGCATCGACCAGTTGCTCCACGGTTCCTGCCGCAAGCCCCATCACCCAGCCGCCGACGGCCTGCTCTGCGTTGACCGGTTACTGGCCGCCGAAACCGATCCGCAGCAACGTCCCGCCCTGTTGATGATGAGCGGCGATCAGGTTTACGCCGATGACGTGGCCGGCCCGATGTTGCGGGCGATTCATGCCTTGATCGAGCGCCTCGGCCTGTTCGGTGAGCACCTCGAAGGCGCCGTGGTCAGCGACAGCGCCAAGCTCTACGAACACCCGGCCAGTTACTACCACCGCGCAGATTTGCTGCCGGCACTCGAGAGCAACGAGACACTGCGTGAGCGTTTCTTCGGCGGTGCACGCAAGCCGATTTTCACCAGCAGCAGCGCCGACAATCACCTTGTGACGTTCGCCGAAGTCATGGCGATGTATTTGCTGGTGTGGTCGCCAACCCCTTGGACACTGGTCAATCCGCAGCCGCCAGCACTGACGCCTGAACGCCTCAAGCGCTATGCCCTCGAACAGACTCGCATCGACGGATTCAAGGCCGGCCTCGGCCAGGTGGCCCGGGCATTGGCGCACTTGCCGAGCCTGATGATCTTCGATGACCACGACATCACCGATGACTGGAACCTGTCCGCGCAATGGGAGGAAACGGCCTACGGCCACCCGTTCTCCAAACGCATCATCGGCAACGCGCTGATCGCCTACATGTTGTGTCAGGGCTGGGGCAACAATCCGAATGCATTCAGCGCTGTGCTGGAGAAAACCCGTGGCCTGAGCGCCAGCGGTGACGACCGCTATCTCGACGCTCCCGTGCAGGACAAACTGATTGATGAACTGTTGCGCTTTCAGCAGTGGCATTTCGTATTGCCGACCAGCCCGGCGCTGGTGGTGCTCGACACCCGCACCCGACGCTGGCGCAGCGAGATGGCGCTCAAGCAACCGTCGGGTTTGCTGGACTGGGAAGCCTTGAGCGAACTGCAGCAGGAACTGCTCGACCATCCCTCGGCGATCATCGTTTCGCCAGCACCGATCTTCGGCGTGAAGCTCATCGAAACCGTGCAGCGAGTATTCAGCTGGTGCGGTTATCCACTGCTGGTGGACGCGGAAAACTGGATGGCCCATCGCGGCGCGGCCCAGGTGATCCTGAACATTTTCCGACACTCGCGTACACCGGGCAGTTACGTGGTGCTGTCAGGCGACGTGCATTATTCCTTCGTATACGAAGTCCTGATCCGACACCGCAAGGCCGGCCCGCGCATCTGGCAGATCACCAGCAGCGGCATCAAGAACGAGTTCCCACCCACCCTGCTGGAATGGTTCGACCGCCTCAACCGCTGGCTCTACTCACCACGCTCGCCGCTCAACTGGCTGACCAAACGCCGCCGCATGCGCATCGTCCCGTACGTACCGGAACACGCCGAAGCGGGTGAACGGCTGTGGAACTCGGCGGGGATTGGTCAGGTGTTTTTCAATCAACAGGGGCAGCCGAAAGACATCATCCAGCACAACTCGAATGGCGCACCGAAGACCCGGATGCTGGCACCGGATTTGTCGGACTACCCTGATTAGAAAAATCTCACGTAGAGAGTGAGAGGGATGGCAGGCTCGTCAGAATCAGCTTACAGAAGGCACAGAAACGTCTCGATGAGACTTCGGTGATACTCAGCACACCGCAGGCAGCCCGTCTGTGGCACAACCACTGATAGGTATCGCCTTGTCATCCTGTACTCATTTCTGTACGTTCTTTGCATCAAGCGAGGACTACAACATGGACACTATCAACTACACGAAAGCTCGTGCGCACTTGGCTGAAACCATGGATCGCGTGAATGAAGACTGCGCCCCACTTCTGGTAACCCGCCAAAAAGGCGAGCCTGTAGTGATGATGTCTCTGGCCGAATACAACGCGCTGGAAGAAACGGCCTATCTGCTGCGTTCTCCGGCAAATGCCGAGCGCTTGATCAAATCGATTGGCGAAATGCGCGCTGGAAAAGCCAAAGTCAGGCAACTGATTGAAGAATGAAAATCCAGTTCACGCCAACGGGCTGGGAAGACTACTTATGGTTTCAGCAAAACGATAAGGCCGGTCTCAAACGAATCAATCTTTTGATCAAAGCGATCCAGCGCCACCCCTTTGAAGGCTTGGGTAAACCGGAGCCGCTCAAGCACAACATGAGCGGCTTCTGGTCACGGCGGATAACTGCCGAGCATCGCCTAGTCTATGCAATCGTAGACGGCGAAATCTGCGTCATAACTTGCAGATTTCACTACTGACCGAGGGACGAGACATGGCTCAGAGAACGGCCAACCCCTCTGACAATCATCCCCACCTCCCGCTCATCAATCGTCAGCGGCGGCAGCAGCCGGATCGTCTTGCCGCGAGTGACGTTGATCAGCAGTCCATGATCCCGCGCGGCAATCAGTGTCAGGTCGCGGATCGGCTGTTTCAGTTCGATGCCGATCATCAGCCCTTGCCCGCGAATCGCCAGCACATTCGGATTGTCCGCCAGCTCTGCACGCAAGCGAGTCAGCAGGCGCTCGCCTTGAACCCTGGCATTTTCCAGCAGACCTTGTTCCTCGATAATCTCGAGCACGGTGCAACCCACCCGGCACGCCAGTGGATTGCCGCCGAAGGTGCTGCCGTGGCTGCCGGGGGTGAACAGATCCGCCGCCCTGCCCCGTGCCAGGCAGGCGCCGATTGGCACTCCGTTGCCCAGGCCTTTGGCGAGGGTCATGACGTCGGGAACGATGCCTTCGTGCTGAAACGCGAACCAGCGGCCGGTGCGGCCGATGCCCGTCTGGATTTCGTCGAGCATCAGCAGCCAGGCGTGGCGATTGCACAACTCGCGCAGGGCCTTGAGGTAGCCGGGCGGTGCCAGTTGCACGCCGCTTTCACCCTGAATCGGCTCGACCAGAATCGCCACGATCCGCTGACCATGTTTGCGCTGCACTTGCTCCAGCGCCTGAAGATCGCCGAATGGCACTTTGATGAAATCCCCGGGCAAGTCATTGAAACCCAGGCGCACCGCCGGGCCATCGCTGGCGGACAAGGTGCCGAGAGTACGGCCATGAAACGCGTTGGCCATCACCACCACCAGCGGCTGTTCGATGCCTTTGCGCCAGCCGTACAGGCGCGCCAGTTTCAGCGCGGTTTCGTTGGCCTCGGCACCGGAATTGTTGAAGAACGCCCGCTCCATCCCCGCCAGCCGTGTCAGCTTCTGCGCCAGCGATTGTTGCCAGTCGATGCTGTAGAGATTGGAGGTGTGCAGCAGCAATCCCGCCTGCTCACTGATCGCCGACACGATGCGCGGGTGCGAATGGCCGACATTGGTCACCGCCACACCCGCCACCGCGTCCAGATATTCGCGCCCCGCCTGATCCCAGAGTCGAGTGCCCAGGCCTTTGATGAAGCTCAAGTCCAGCGGTTGATAGGTGTTCATCAGGGCGGTGGTCATGTCGGCAAACTCCAGCGAGGTGAGGTGCTGGCAGTATGGTTATCCACCTGAACTGGATAAACTCGGCAAAACTTCAATCATTTAAAAGCCGGGCTTGATAATGGATCTGTTCCAGTCGATGAGCGTGTACGTCAAGGTTGTGGAGTCCGGCAGCATGACGGCGGCCGCGCTGCAGTGCGAAATGTCCACGACCATGGTGGGCAATCACCTGCGGGCATTGGAGCAACGGCTCGGTGTGCAATTGCTGCAACGCACCACCCGCCGCCAGCGACTGACCGAGTTCGGCAGCGTTTATTACCAGCGCTGCCTGGAAGTGCTTGGCCTGGTCGCCGACTCCGAACGCCTCGCCGAGCAGACGCTGGATGAACCGCGCGGCATTCTGCGGGTTACTGCGCCGCTGACCTTTGGCGTTGAACGTCTGGCCCCGGCGCTCAGTGAGTTTTCCCTGCAATGTCCGCAGGTCAAACTCGACGTGATCCTGACCAACCGCCGTCCGGATCTGCTGGAAAGCGGTCTCGACGTGGCCTTCCGACTGGGCCACTTCGACCAGTCCAACCTGATCGCCCGCCCGCTGATCGACTACACCCTGACCGTCTGCGCCTCCCCGGAATATGTGGCCCGACGCGGTATGCCGCTCACGCCTGAGGAACTGCGCCAGCACGACTGTCTGTCTTTCGCCTACCCCGCCGGCGATGACTGGCAATCGGTGGAAAAACAGTGGCGCCTTAGCGGCCCGGACGGAGAAATCATGGTCGACGTCAAAGGCCCGATGCTGATCAACAGCTCCGCCGGCCTGCATCAGGCCGCGCGCACCGGCATGGGCATCGTGATGCTGCCGGACGCACTGGTGGAACAGGATCTGCGCGACGGCAGACTGGTGGTGGTGATGCCGGACTACCAGCCGCCGAACCGCCCGATGCATCTGCTCTACGCGCCGGATCGCTATCGGCTGCCGAAACTGCGTCGCTTCGTCGAGTTCGCCATGCAGATGTGGGGCAGACCGTAAGCAACGCGGCTACTGTTGGAAATACACCAGGGACGGAATCAACGAATGAACAAAGGCATTTCAATACGCGACCTTCTGCTCACGGAAGTGGAGGCAGCAAGGCAGTTTCTAGAACGGCACGGCTGGGGCCATCGCACCGGCACCGCCGAACATTTCGCACAGCTTGTTCAGAACTCTCAGCGCACTGCCGTTGCATTGAGCGGCCAGCAGATTATCGGTTTCGCCCGTGGCATCACCGATGGCTTGTCCAACGGCTACCTGTCGATGGTCGTGGTCGACGGGCAACACCGGCGCGCGGGCATCGGGCGGGCGCTGGTCGAACATGTGATGGGCGATAACAGCGACATTACCTGGGTTCTGCGTGCCGGGCGCGAAGGTGCGGAAGCGTTTTTTGCCAGCCTGGGGTTTGAACCGTCGGTGATCGCGATGGAGCGTTTACGGCTGAAATAGCCGACGGTTACTGTGACCCCGGCTATGCTCCACCCTCCTCCTTTTCCAGCATGGATGCTGCGCAATGCTCACGATTCTGCAAAACACTCCGATACGGGTTTACCTGATTTTTCTGCTGCTGGTTTATTTCGGCATCAAGGCTTTCTCTCCCCGCCGCGAAAGCCGTGCCTCGATGCTGATAACGCCCCCGGCGTTTTTGGCGTGGTCGCTGTATTCCCTGAATTTGACGATCAACCCGGCGCTGTTTTTGAGCACATGGTTCGCCGCGCTGTTGCTGGGCGGTCTCTCGGCCTGGCTGGTGTTCTCTCGGCGGGGCGTGGTGCTCGACGACTCTGCGAAAGGGCTGATCATGCCGGGCACGGTAAAAATCCTGATCATGTACCTGATGTTCTTTTCCGCGAACTTCTACTTCGGTTACCAGAATGATGTGAATCCGGAGCTTTCCGCGTCGCCGGACATGCTGCTGCTCAAGGCCGGCATTTCGGGGTTCATGTGCGGCCTGATCAGCACTCGTTCGCTGAAGCTCTACTGGACGCTGCGTGGCCTGACGTCCCGGCGGCTACCGGAGAACGCTGTCGCCAATGAATGAGCCAAGGCACGCGCGGTGTCTGGTTGCCCCTCACAAATCATCCGGATAAATAATCGGCACCGCCGGCCCCTTGCTCCGTGACAACGCCGCCGCGCTCCCCTAAATTAGTCGGCCTGAAAAAGCCCCCAGCGCTTTCTCGTCTCATCTCAAGTTAAAAAAGTAGTGAAATTTCAATGTCCGATTTCAACACCGCTGAATCCGTAGTCACTCTGTCGTCCAAAGCGGAATACGAAAACTCCATCAATCTTTCACAACACATCCCACAGGCTAAGATCATCAGCGAGATGGTGCTGGACGCGTTCCAGTCGAGCCGCGAGAGCGATCAGATCCGCGAACTGCGCGCCGCGATCCGTCAGGCCCACGACCGCTTCGATGACGACCAGGCCTATGAGCTGATGGGCGAACTCAAGCGCCTGAAGGACGCCGAAGCCGCCGACATCGCCGCCCTCGAAGACCTCAGCAGCAAGTTCCCGATCAGCCGCATCCTGTCGAGCTTCAAGGACGATCCGGCGTTCCAGGAAATCGTCTACGGTCTGGCCCTCAAGGTTCTGAACCAGACTCACCAAGCGATCAGCAGCCCGAGCGGCGGCAAGAGCAAGGCCGCACGCGCCAAGAAAGACGTCGAAGTGTTCAGCATCAGCAAGGACGGCCTCAGCGTGACCCTGCCAATGCGCACACCGCGTTCGCGCCTGAGCGTGGATCGCGAGGCGCTGGAGTTCCTCGGTTTCACCTTCGTCGGTGAAGGCGACGAAGCAGAAATCGAAGGCGAAACCTTCGTCGACAACGCCGGCACCGAGCACGCAATCAACCGCAAGAACATCATCACCGCGCTGCAACAGCAGACCGCGTTTGATGGCTACAGCATCGCCGCCCAGTAATACCGGCGCCGACGAAAAAGCCCCGCTCTGACATTCAGGCGGGGCTTTTTGTTGTGCGGCTTTCAGCGATTACGCCGAAGGATGCACTGCGGCGATCATATCGACTTCGATGGCTGCGTTTTTCGGCAACTGATAGACGCCGACGGTGGTGCGGGTATGGCGCCCGACATCGCCCAACACATAACTGAATACATCCGACGCGCCGTTGGCGACTTCGCTGAGGTCAACGAAATCCGGCGTGGACTTCACGTACACCGTGACCCGCAACAACGACCTGACCTTGTCCAGCGAACCGACTGCATCGACGATAAAGGCCAGACAACGCATCGCGCTGATACTCGCCGCGGCCTGCGCATCCTTGAGCGTCAGCTCCTGCCCCACCCGCCCCGGATACTGAATCTTGCCCTCGGTGCGCGGCACCATGCCGCTGATGTAAATCTCATCGTGATGACGGATCAACGGCGCGTAATTGCCACCCACCGTGTTCTCACCGTTGATGTCGTAATTCAGCTCTTTTGCCAGGGCAATGAAGCGCTCGTCGCAGGTCATCCTCTCAGTCATTTCGCCCAGCCTCTTGATCGATGCATGAAAACCGCAGATTACGACAGTCGAGCGCCAAACAGTGCATGGCGCCATAACTGACAGGGTTGGATCCAAATCTAGGTCTTTTGCCAGTACACCGCAACCCGTGGCTGCTACAACGAAAAAGCCCCGCACGAGATAAACCGTGCGGGGCTTTATTTAGACTTGGAAATGACTTTAAACAGCGCTCAATCGCTCGACCATGTCAGGGAATTTTTCCACCAAACGGATCAGCAAGGCAGCCTGAGCGTTGGGCTTTGATTTCTCCTGCTCCCAGTTTCTCAGGGTGCTCGGACTTGTCCTGATTCGCCTGGCAAAAACCGCCTGTGACATGTGCAGTTTTTCCCGTAGCGCTACGATTTCCTGGGCACCGACTTCCGGGGCGGGTTTGTCCTCGAGTGTCGTATTACGTAGCGTGATTTTTCCTTCGCGTTGAGCCGCCATCTCATCAACGCCCTGCATCAATTCTGCAAACAGGTCGCGCTTTTTCATGGGGTACCTCGTGTTTTCTTGTTCTCATTCAAAAACTATAAGCAAATTGCCTATAGCAGAACAATAAACACCTTTCGTTGCGAGCAACAAAAAACCCCGCTCATCTCTCGATGAACGGGGTTTCTCGTACAACGTTCGAACCTTACGGCGCGTACGTCAGCAGCAGCTCGGTCGGCACCTTGAAGTCCAGGGACATCATGACGCTCAACGCGGTGATGGTGAAGATCGAGAACACGAACAGCTTGCGTGCCCAGACCGTGTCATCCACCGCCTTGTAGCCGGTCCAGGCCATGTACAGCCAGTACATGCCCATGGCCGCGGCGACGGCGAGGTAGCTCATGCCGGCGTAACCGCTGAAGGTCAGCATCAAGGTCGCCACGAGGAAGGCCAGGATGTAGATCAGGATGTGCTTCTTGGCCACCTGGATTCCGCGCTTCACTGGCAACACCGGAATCGATGCGGCCAGGTAATCGTTGAAGCGGAAGATCGCGATGGCGTAGGAATGCGGCATCTGCCACAGGCTGAACATCACCAGCAGGGTCAGCGCGGCCATGTCGAAGCTGTTGGTCACGGCCACGTAACCGATCACCGGCGGCATGGCGCCCGACAGACTGCCCACCAGCGTGCCGTGAACCGACTTGCGCTTGAGGTACAGGCTGTAGAAGCCGACGTAGATGATGAAGCCGATCACGGCGAACAGGGCAGCCAACGGGTTGGCCACCTTGTACAGCAACGCAACGCCGGCGACACCCAGGACGGTCGCATAGACCAGGGCCAGTTTCAGGGAGATCAAGCCCTGGACCAGCACCCGGTTCTTGGTGCGTTCCATCTTCAGGTCGATGTCGCGGTCGATGCAGTTGTTGAACACGCAACCGGAGGCCACAACCAGGGAAGTGCCGATCATGGCTGCCAGAAACACGGCCAGATCGACATGCCCTTTCGAGGCCAGGAAGAACCCGCCTGCCACAGAAAGCACGTTACCGAAAATGATCCCCGGTTTGGTGATTTGGATAAAGTGCTTGAGCGACATCGGGTTTACCTCACTTCGCCATCATGTAGGTGTGGATGCTGAACATGATCCACAGCGACAGACCGACCAGCAGCACGATCACGATGGCCGTAAAAACGAACGCAATCACGTTGTTACGTTGAGCGATGGAACGGTCCAGGTGCAGGAAGTAATACAGGTGAACGATCACCTGGATCACGGCGAACAACAGGACGATTGCCAGCGTCGTCGACTTCGGCAGGGTCGGGAACATCACCAGGCCGAACGGGATGACGGTCAGGATTACCGACAGGATGAAGCCAATGGCGTACGACTTTACGCTGCCGTGGCCAGCATCATGGCTGTCATGGGAGTGTGCATTAGCCATTACAGGGTCCCCATCAGGTAAACAACGGTGAATACGCAGATCCACACCACGTCCAGGAAGTGCCAGAACAGGCTCAGGCAGCTCAGACGGGTCTTGTTGGTCGCCGTCAGGCCGTGCTTGTTGACCTGGTACATCATGATGCCCATCCAGATCAGACCGGCGGACACGTGCAGACCGTGGGTACCGACCAGCGTGAAGAACGCCGACAGGAAGCCCGAACGGCTAGGACCGAAGCCCTCGGAGATCAGCAGGTGGAACTCGTTGATCTCCATGGCGATGAAGCCTGCGCCGAGCAGGAAGGTCATGAACAACCAGCCCAGAACCTGCTGCTTTTTACCTTTGTACAACGCCAGCATGGCGAAGCCGTAGGTGATCGAACTGAACAACAGCAGAGCGGTTTCGCCCAGCACGTATGGCAGTTCGAAGATGTCGTGGCCCGACGGGCCACCGGCGACGTTGTTTACCAGTACCGCGTACACCGCGAAGATCGACGCAAACAGAATGCAGTCGGTCATCAGGTAGAGCCAGAAACCGTATACGGTCATCTCGCCCGAGTCGTGGTGATGGTCATCGTGCCCATGGTCATGACCATGGGCGTGTCCAGCATTGGTCACTAAGTTCGACATTGTTTAAGCCTGTTCCAACTTGGTTTCAACACGGGTTGCGGAAGCAGGGATCTTCCCGGCCGCTACCAGACGCTTGTGCTGCTCGGCTTCGATGCGCTCGATTGTTTCAACCGGCACCATGTAGCCCTGATCGTCACGTGCTGCGTGGATCACGAAGTAGATGACAGTGCCGGCCAGGCTGGCGATCGCCAACCACCAGATGTGCCAGATCATCGCGAAACCGAACACGGTCAGCAGTGCGCCCATCACCACGCCAGTGGCGGTGTTGTTCGGCATGTGGATCGGTTCGTACTTGGCTGGTGCCTTGTACGCGGTACCGTTTTCCTTGGCCTCGGTGAACGGATCGATGCAGTCTGCTTTTGGCAGTACAGCGAAGTTGTAGAACGGAGGTGGCGACGAGGTCGACCATTCCAGGGTATGGGCATTCCACGGGTCACCGTGTTCGCACATGTTTTCCGGCTTGTTGCGGTCACGCACCGACACGTACAGCTGGATCAGCTGGCAGGCGATACCCACAGCGATCATCACCGCACCGAACATGGCAACGTACAGGTACGGTACCCACTCAGGGTTGGTGGTGGCGTTCAGACGACGGGTCATGCCCATGAAGCCCAGAGCGTAGAGCGGCATGAACGCGACGAAGAAGCCCGAGATCCAGAACCAGAACGCTGCTTTACCCCAGCCTTCGTGCAGCTTGAAGCCGAACGCTTTCGGGAAGTAGAAGCCGAAGCCTGCGATGTAGCCGAATACCGCGCCGCCGATGATCACGTTGTGGAAGTGAGCGATCACGAACAGGCTGTTGTGCAGAACGAAGTCAGCACCCGGGATGGCCAGCAGTACGCCGGTCATGCCGCCGATGGCGAAGGTCACCATGAAGCCCAGGGTCCACAGAACCTGGCTGGTGAAGCGCAGACGGCCCTGGTAGATGGTGAACAGCCAGTTGAACAGTTTCACACCCGTCGGGATGGAAATCAGCATCGTCGCCAGACCGAAGAAGGCGTTGACGCTGGCACCCGAACCCATGGTGAAGAAGTGGTGCAGCCAAACCATGAAGCCCAGTACCGAGATCGCGCCGGAGGCGTAGATCATCGAGTGGTGGCCGAACAGTTTCTTGCCGGTGAAGGCCGAGATGACTTCCGAGAAAATGCCGAACGCCGGCAGGATCAGGATGTAAACCTCAGGGTGGCCCCATGCCCAGAACAGGTTGACGTACATCATTGGATTGCCACCAAGTTCATTGGTGAAAATGTGGAAATCCATGTAACGGTCAAGGGTCAGCAGTGCCAGGGTAGCGGTCAGGATCGGGAACGAAGCCACGATCAGAACGTTTGCCCAGGTGCAGGTCCAGGTGAAGATCGGCATGTCCATCAGTTTCATGCCAGGGGTACGCATTTTCAGCACGGTCGCGAGGAAGTTAACCCCGGTTAACGTTGTACCCAGACCCGATAGCTGTAGCGCCCAGATGTAGTAGTCCATCCCCACGCCAGGGCTGTATTGCAGACCCGACAGCGGTGGATAGGCAACCCAGCCGGTCTTGGCGAATTCGCCGACGCCCAGGGACAGGTTGATCAGCACGACGCCGGACACCAGCAGCCAGAAGCTCAGGGAGTTCAGGAACGGGAACGCAACGTCACGCGCGCCGATCTGCAGCGGCACTGCAAGGTTCATCAGGCCGGTGAAGAATGGCATCGCCATGAAGATGATCATGATCACACCGTGAGCGGTGAAGATCTGGTCATAGTGTTCAGGTGGCAGGTAGCCAGGCGAACCCTCGGTGGCCATGGCCAGCTGGGTACGCATCATGATGGCGTCGGCAAAACCGCGCAGCAGCATGACCATGGCGACGATGATGTACATCACGCCGATTTTCTTGTGGTCGACCGACGTCAGCCACTCGGTCCACAGGTAAGTCCACTTCTTGAAGTAGGTGATTGCAGCGAACAACGCCAGACCACCGAGCGCGATCATCGAGATGGTGACCATCACGATCGGCTCGTGGAAAGGGATCGCTTCCCAACTTAATTTACCAAACATCGTTTACTCCTCTGCCCCGGCAGCTGAATGCGAATTCGAGTCCATATCCGTTGCCGCCACTTCTTTCTCTTTCTTCTCGTGCCTCAGCGGCTTGCCCGGTTTCATGCCTTCGTACTTGTCGACGATGGTCTGGAACAGGTTCGGCGTGACCGAGGAGTAGAGCTCGACTGGATTGTTCTGGCTTGGCTTGGCAAGGGCTGCGTATTCAGCTGGTTCAAGCTGTTTAGGTGCCTTTTTGACTTCACTTACCCAGGCGTCGAAATCTTCCTGAGAAGTTGCGATCGCTTTGAATTTCATACCGGTGAAACCAGCGCCGCTGTAGTTGGCGGAGATACCGTCCATTTCAGCGTTGCGGTCAGCGATCAGGTGCAGCTTGGTGGTCATGCCCGCCATCGCGTAGATCTGGCCGCCCAGGCCCGGGATGAAGAACGAGTTCATCACCGCGTCCGAAGTGATCCGGAAGTTAACTGGCGTGTGCGCCGGGAATACGATCTTGTTGACCGTGGCGATGCCTTGTTCCGGGTAGATGAACAGCCACTTCCAGTCCAGCGCGACCACTTCGATGGTCACAGGCTTGACGTCGGATTCGATCGGACGATACGGATCCAGCGAGTGGGTCGACTTGTAGGTGATGTAACCCAGGGCAATGATGATCAGGACCGGAATGGTCCAGACTGCCACTTCGATCTTGGTCGAGTGCGACCATTTCGGGGTGTAGACGGCGTTCTTGTTGGAGGCGCGGTACTTCCAGGCGAACAGGAAGGTCATGACGATGACCGGCACAACGACCAACAGCATCAGCAGCGTGGCGGTGATGATCAGGTTGCGCTGTTCCAGGCCGACCTGGCCCGTTGGATTGAGCAAGGTCATGTTGCAGCCTCCCAGCAACAACGTGCCGAGCAGCGGCACTAGGCCTAGTAATCTGGGGTACCTGTTTTTACTCATCTCACGACCTCTAAAGCAGCTTGCGCAATGCAGTTGGGTTTTGATCGCCAACACTTCACCCTGCCAAGGGTTGGCATTTTCTTTGGATTGAATAAGGGCCGCCCGTCGCGCGTCAGACGCTCGACAAAACCTGGGACAGCGGTCAGTTCTTATTCGAATTCGTGGTCAAAGGCCTTGTTACAGACCAATTCCATTTGGTGCGGAAAGTTGGAAGGCACCGACACCTGGGTGTCTCGCAAGCCTCTCGGCTGCTCGACACCCGACTTCCTGCTCGCCTCCTTAATAAAGGCTGAACAGTGCCGGGAATTCAGTGCGGGCGATTGTAGATAGGTAGCGCCCTATACACCATGTCTTATCCCGAAATAATTTTTATCGCTCTGAGCAACAATCCATCACCGTTTTTGCAAAAGTTCCGCATGTTATCGAAATCGATTCTCAACAAAAACACCAAAAAATGTAGGTCTATCGGCCTCAGTTCAGACAGCTCCGAGGGCTTTTTCCCACGGCGCGATCCGCGCAAAGCCCGATATGCCAAGGCTTTTGGCCATCTGCCAGAGTCTGTTAAAACTGCCTGATCCGGTACACGCGTGCAAAAACCGAAAAACGCTGAAACAGACCAATCCTTTTTTGTAACAGCACTCCAATCCGGACCTGTGAAACGCGCTGCGACAGGGCGTGTGTGACAACATGTCGCACACCTGTCGCACCCTTCCTTGCCGTTCGTCACGGTGTTTTCACACAGACCCTGAAATGCAAAACGCCTCGATTTGCGTCACCACAAATCGAGGCGTTTGTTTTATCGGCGCACGCGCCGAAAAGTTGATTCAGCGCAACGCTTTTCGGTTACGCGAGGTCAGCAGCGGCACCAGGATCACCACCAGCACGAAGGCCACGAGTGCCCATTGCGCCAGCGACAGGCCGAGGATCGGCGGGTACGGCGTCGAGCAGAAACCGTCGACCTGGAAGCCCAGCGGGAAGATCTTCGCCAGCGGCAGGTCATCGACGATCGGCTGCAACACATCGATGCCGCAGCTCACCGCCGGATAGAACTGGGTGTACACGTGATGCCCGGCGACACCGGCCCCGGCGATGGCACAAATCACCACCAGCACCTCGAACACCGTGATGCTGCGCCGGGTGCGCATGGCCGCGCCGATGAACGCGAACAGCGCGATCAACAGCAACGCATAACGCTGCAGGATGCACAGCGGGCATGGCGCCTCGCCCAGCACGATCTGCATGTACAGCGCGCCGCCGATCAGCGCCAGGCAGATGATGCCCAGCAACACCAGATAGCGCCGCTCACGTCCCAATCGAATCGTTTCCTCGCTCATCGCGTTTCCCTTTCATGTCCATGGTTCAGCTGGCCGGCGGCTGCGCTTGCAGTTGCGCCATCAGGCTGATGTTGTCTTCGATATGCCAATTGGCCGCGATGCGACCGTTGTCGATCTGATAGATATCGGTTGCCCGGAAGTCTACACGCTGGCCCTGCCCTTTGAGAGCCTTGAACGTGCCGGTGAAATGCCCGCGAAAGCGCAGATGCACCACCACGCGATCCCCGGCGACGATCATTTGCTCGATCTCGCAACTCAAGTCCGGCACCGCCGTGCGAAAGAACTTCGACGCCAGCAGCGGCCCGGTCGGCCCTTGCACCCGGCCTTCCGGTGGGGTCTTGTCGACGAACTGCGGCGACAGGGCGGCGGTGGCCAACGCCTCTTCGCCCGAGTTCCAGAAACTGCCGTAACGCCGCGCCGCCAGTTCCATCGCATCTCGCTGGGCCTTGGGCAGGCTCTGATCGACGATCAGGGTCTGGGGTTCGATCAAGGTGGATTCGGCGAACGCGAACGGACTGGACAGCAAGGCAACCGACAGGCCCAACGTGGCCAGGCTGAAACGACGGGAAGAGGCAAAGTGCGACATGGGGGCGATCCTGATCATGTAAACGAACGAGCGCCTATCATCAGCATCGAGGAATAAACGATAAACCGGTTAAGAAACGATTAACCTTTAAACAGAATTTAAGAATCAGGGCCGAGTAATGGCCTTCGCGAGCAAGCTCGCTCCCACAAGAATCGACGTCGTATACACATTCTGTGAACGACGCCGGACCTGTGGGAGCGAGCTTGCTCGCGATTGAAGGCGACTCGGTTCCGGATTATTCCAGAGCAGCAGCCGGCCCGAAGAACTCGTAACGGCTCTGCTTCTCCGGCACACCCAGTGCCTTCAGGTGACGCTTGATCGCCCCCATGAAACCTTTCGGCCCAAGGAAGTAAGCGTCCACATCACGCTCCGCCGGCAGCCACTCGCCCAGTTGCTCCTCGCTCAACAACCCGACCTTGTCCGCCGCCGGGCTCACGCCGTCATCTTCGGCGTAGCAATAGAAGCGTTTGAGTTGCGGATGACGCGCGGCCAGACCATCGATCCAGTCACGGAACGCATGCACGCTGCCGTTGCGCGCACTGTGGATGAAGTACACCGGACGCTCGGTTTCCAGCGCCGCTTCCAGCATCGCCAGCGTCGGAGTGATGCCGACGCCGCCGCTGATCAGCACCAGCGGTTTGTCGCTGGCAGTCAGGGTGAACTCGCCCGATGGCGGGAACAGCTGAATGCTGGCGCCGACATGCAGTTGATCGTGCAGGTAATTGGAGGCACGGCCGCCCGGTTCGCGTTTGACGCTGATGCGGTACTGGCCTTTGTTGGCCAGGGCCGACAGCGAGTAGTTGCGGCGAATTTCTTCGCCGTCGAGGATCAACTTCATGCCGATGTATTGGCCTGGTTCGGCTGCGAGGATCGGGCCCTTGTCCGCCGGCTCGAAGTAGAACGAAATGATTTCCGCGCTCTCCTCGACCTTGGCCGCGACGATGAACTCCCGCGCCCCGCGCCAGCCGCCGACGGCTTGCTCTTTCTGGTCATAAATGGCGGTTTCGGCGCCGATCAGGATCTCGGCCAGTTGACCGTAGGCAGCGCCCCATGCGCTCATCACTTCTGGCGTGGCGATTTCTTCGCCGAGCACTTCGGAGATCGCGCGCAGCAGGCAGGTGCCAACGATCGGGTAATGTTCCGGCAGGATCTGCAATGCCACGTGCTTGTTGATGATCTTCGCCACCAGATCGCCCAACTGGTCGAGTTGATCGATGTGACGGGCGTACATCAACACGCCGTTTGCCAGGGCGCGGGGCTGATCACCGCTGGCCTGGTGGGCCTGGTTGAACAGCGGGCGGACTTCCGGGTACTCGGAAAGCATCATGCGGTAGAAATGGGTGATCAGCGCTTCACCGCCGCTTTCCAGCAGAGGCACAGTGGATTTGACGATGGCACGATCCTGGACGCTAAGCATAAGGGTGACTCCTGAGCTTTCTCTAAAAGTGCCTTATCCATTCCAGTATTCGTGCCAACTATTTTTTCTATACAAATCAATAGCTTGAAAATTATGTAGTCAGATCGACACAAGCACCTCTATAGTCGCTTCGACTACAACATGTCTCTTTGACTACAAGCCTATGTCCGCCAAATCATTGCTCACCGCCCTGCTCCCACTGGTCTCCGACCTGTCCCGCGAACTGCCCGAAGGCGAGCGCTACCGACGGCTGCTCGAAGCCATGCGCGCCCTGCTGCCCTGCGATGCCGCCGCACTGCTGCGCCTCGACGGTGAATGGCTGGTGCCGCTCGCTGTCGACGGCTTGAGTACCGACACCCTCGGCCGCCGCTTCAAGGTCAGCGAACACCCGCGCTTTGAAGTGCTGCTGGCCGGCGAAGGGCCGACCCGTTTCGCCGCCGACAGCGACTTGCCCGATCCGTATGACGGACTGGTCGACGGCCTCGACGATCACCTCGAAGTTCACGACTGCCTCGGGTGTCCGTTGTTCGTCGATGAAAAGCTTTGGGGCCTGATTACCCTCGACGCGCTCGATCCGGAGCGTTTCGAACCGATCGAACTCGATGCCCTGCAAGCCTTTGCCAGCCTCGCCTCGGCGACGGTCAACGCCGCCGAACGCATCGAGCGTCTGGCGACCCGTGCCGAGGACGAACACCAGCGCGCCGAGGTCTATCGCCAGGCCAGCGGTCAGCAGAACCGCGAAATGATCGGCCAGAGCAAGGCCCACAAACGGCTGGTGGAAGAAATCAATCTGGTGGGCGGCAGCGACCTGACCGTGCTGATCACCGGGGAAACCGGGGTCGGCAAGGAACTGGTGGCCCAGGCCATTCACGCTGCCTCCAAGCGCGCCGACAAGCCGATCATCAGCCTCAACTGCGCGGCCCTGCCGGACACGCTGGTGGAAAGCGAACTGTTCGGCCACGTGCGCGGCGCCTTCACCGGCGCCACCAGCGACCGACGCGGCAAGTTCGAACTGGCCAACGGCGGCACGCTGTTTCTCGATGAAGTCGGCGAGTTGTCGCTGACCGTCCAGGCCAAGCTGTTGCGGGTTTTGCAGAGCGGCCAGTTGCAGCGTCTGGGTTCGGACAAGGAGCATCAGGTCGACGTGCGCCTGATCGCCGCGACCAACCGCGACCTGGCCGAAGAAGTGCGCAGCGGCTGCTACCGCGCCGACTTTTACCATCGCCTAAGCGTGTACCCGTTGCGGGTGCCGGCGCTGCGTGACCGGGGGCGCGATGTGTTGTTGCTCAGCGGTTATTTCTTGGAACAGAACCGCTCGCGCATGGGCCTCAACAGCCTGCGCCTGAACAGCGACGCCCAGGAGGCGTTGCTGGCCTACACCTGGCCGGGCAACGTGCGGGAGCTGGAACACTTGATCGGACGCAGCGCGCTCAAGGCGCTGGGCAACTGCAAGGTGCGGCCGAAGATTCTCAGCCTGAGCGCGATAGACCTCGATCTGCCCCGCGAGGTTGTGGATAACTCGCCGATGCCGTCCGAAGTGACTGCCGCCCCGCCATTGATCAGCGGTGACCTGCGTGCAGCCACCGAGCAGTATCAGCGGCAGTTGATCAGTGCAGCGCTTGAGCGCAATCAGGACAACTGGGCCAGTGCCGCGCGTGAACTGGGGCTGGACCGGGCGAACCTGGGGCGGATGGCGAAGCGGTTGGGGATGAAATAGAAGTCCCGCCGTCGGATTGGCGCCAGAATCCCTAAAGCCTGCGGGTTACAAGTCGATAACCCGGCATCGATACCTGCTGGCGATCCGTGCGATCGCCGCTCACCTTTTTCCACAGAAGGTTTTTATGTCTTCCAACAAAGCCCGCGCAGATTCACTTTCGCTTCTGCTGTTTACCTTGCGCAGCGGCAAGCTGATGGCGATCAACCTGCTGAAGGTCAGTGAAATCATCCCCTGCCCGCCGCTGACCAAGCTGCCGGAGTCGCACCCGCACGTCAAAGGCATCGCCACCCTGCGCGGTGCTTCGCTGTCGGTGATCGACCTGAGCCGCGCCATCGGCGAGCGGCCGCTGGAAGACCCGAACGGCGGCTGCCTGATCGTCACCGACGTCAGCCGTTCGAAACAGGGCCTGCACGTGCAGGCGGTGAGCAAGATCGTGCATTGCCTGACCACCGACATCAAACCGCCGCCGTTCGGTTCCGGCGGTTCGCGCGCCTACATCACTGGCGTGACCTCGGTGGACGGCACGCTGGTGCAGGTGCTGGACATCGAAAAAGTCATCCACGGCATCGCCCCGGCGCAGATCGAAATGGCCCCGACCGAGCTGAGCATGGAAGACGCCGAAGTCTTGGGCAACGCGCGGATTCTGGTGGTCGACGACAGCCAGGTGGCGCTGCAGCAATCGGTGCACACCCTGCGCAACCTCGGCCTGCAATGCCACACCGCGCGCAGCGCCAAGGAAGCCATCGACTGCCTGCTGGATCTGCAAGGCACGGCGCAGCAAATCAACCTGATCGTCTCCGACATCGAAATGTCCGAGATGGACGGCTACGCCTTCACCCGCACCCTGCGCGAGACGCCGGACTTCGCCCACCTCTACGTGCTGCTGCACACCTCGCTGGACAGCGCGATGAACAGCGAAAAAGCCCGCCTTGCCGGCGCCAACGGTGTGCTGACCAAGTTCTCCTCACCCGAGCTGACCCACTGCCTGATCGAAGCGGCCAAATTCGTCGCGGCTCAGGGCCACTGAGTCTTGAGCGAGACGTTCTGCTTCCTGATGCGGCGCGACCTGAGCCAGGACGTGCCAGCCATCGAATGGCCGAACGGTATCGAACTCACAACCTACAGCGCCGAACGCGCATCCGCCGTGCATGAACTGATGCAAATCGGCTACCGCGAAGGCGGTGGTCGAGTGCCGGCGCTGGACGTCTGGCAACAGCAGTTCGAGAGCGATCCGGAATACGATCCGGCACTGTGTTTCATCGCCAGCGATGCCGACGGCGTCATCGGCGTGGCGCAATGCTGGACCAGTTCCTACATCAAGAATCTGGTGGTGCATCCTCGCGCCCAGGGCCGTGGACTGGGTCGGGCGTTGTTGCTTCATGCGTTCAAAGCGTTTCAGGATCGACGCGAAGGATATGTCGACCTGAAGGTGCTGGAAGACAACCGGCGAGCGCAGCGCTTGTACGAAATGTCTGGAATGTATGTGGTTCGCCGGGAATTGGTGCCGGACTGACAAACTAAAATCCTGCGGCATACTCCAACCTTGGCGATCAACTTCCAAGGATGCCCGAACCATGAAACGCCTCGCCCTCTCCGTGCTTTGCCTCATCGCCCCGTTGGCCCACGCCTCCAGCCCCGATGCCTGGGCGGCCTACGACAAAACCGTGCTCGCCAGCTGCACCAAGGCCAGCGGCCTGAAAAACGCCAAACCGGTCGGCAACGCCGCGCAATTCGATGACCGCGTCGGCTACACCGCCCTGTTGCTGCAAGGCCAGTACCCGCAAAAACACATGAAGGGCCAGCAAGGCACCGAGCTGTGCCTGTACAACAAAAAGTCGAAAACCGCGTTCGTCACCGAATGGGACTCGATCCGCCCGACCGCCAAACCCTGAGCGAATGGCGCACAACTTGCTTCACTCCGGGCCTGTACGGCGGCTTTATGTCGCCGATTCACACCCTGATTGAAGAATGCCCGCTCAATGAATACGACCTTTTCCTGCGTAGGTTGCGGCAAATGCTGCACCGATCACCATGTGCCCCTGACCCTGGCCGAAGCCCGCATGTGGGCGGCCGACGGCGGTCAGGTGATCGTGCTGGTGGAGGCGTTTCTCGCCAACGGCCTGGGCCTGCCGGAACAGCAGCGCGAGCATGCGCAACGGCGTTCGGCGGTGGTGCGCAGCGGAATGTCCGACGCCCATGTGGCAATCACTTTCGCCGCCTACAACGTCGGGCCCTGCCGGAATCTTGACGAAGACAAGCTGTGCCGCATCTACGAGCGCCGGCCGCTGGTGTGCCGCATCTATCCCGCCGAAATCAATCCGCACATCCCGCTCAACCCTGCCGCCAAGGACTGCCCGCCGGAGTCGTGGGAGCAAGGGCCGGACCTGATCGTCGGCGGTGAACTGGTGGATCAGGAACTGGTGACGCTGATCCAGCGCTCGCGTCAAGCGGATCGCGATGACATCCGGATCAAGGATGCGATCTGCGGCTTGCTCGGCATTCGCACCACCGCGCTCAAGGGCGACGGCTTTACCGCTTACCTGCCGGACATGGGCGCGTTTGCCTCGGTGATCGATCAGGTCACGGCACAACCGTTGAATGCTGGTCACAGCGAATGGCTGTTCCATGTTTCCGGCGACGACATCGCCGGGCAAGTACGGGCGGCCGGCGCACACGTGGTGTCCGAACCGCCGCAGACCTACGCGTTCATTTCACTGCGAGCAGCCTAAGCGCCCTGCCGCCGCCCCCAGAATTCCCGCGCGAGCGAACGCAAATCCCCCGCCAGCCCCGCCACATCCTGTGAGTTGAGCTGGCTCTGGCGCCCCTCATCCACCGTCAATTCACAGGCCGTGCGAATACTGACGATGTTACGGTTGATGTCCTCACTCACCGCGCTCTGCTCTTCAACCGCCGCCGCAATCTGCAGACTCATCTCGGTAATCTGCTCGACCCGCCCGCTGATCCCGTCCAAGGCCTGTGCCGCACGCTGCGCCTGCTCGACACTGTTATCCACATGCTCGCTGCTCTGCTGCATGACCAGCACCGCATCCCGCGCGCCGTTTTGCAGGGTGCTGATCATCCGTTGAATTTCGTTGGTCGATTGCTGAGTGCGCTGAGCCAGCCCCCGCACCTCATCGGCCACCACCGCAAACCCGCGCCCGGCATCCCCGGCCCGCGCCGCTTCAATTGCTGCGTTGAGCGCCAGCAGATTGGTCTGTTCGGCGATGCTGCGAATCACCTCCAGCACCCCGGAAATCTCGCTGCTGTGGCCTTCGAGCTGATGAATCACCTCGGTCGCCCGCCCCAACTCCTCGGCCAGCCGCAACACCGCACTGCGGCTCTCGCCGACCAGCAGATGCCCTTCACGGGTTTCCGTCCCAGCCATATCCGCCGCCACCGACGCCTGCTGCGCATGGCTGGCGACCTCGGCCACACTGGCCGCCATCTGATGAATCGCCGCCGCCACCTGATCGGTTTCCGCCTGCTGCGCTAGCGTGCTGGTGTGACTGCTGTGCAGATGATCCACCAACTGCGCCGCATGCCCGGCCAGCCGCTGCGACGCATCACCGATCCGCCCGACCACCGCGCCGACCTGCGCTTCCAGCATCTGCAACGCAAACTCGATCTGCCCGAACTGATCCCGCCGCCCGGTATAAATGCCCTGACTCAACGGGTTGTCGGCAATCACCCGCGCACGCTCGGTCAGACGTTCCAGCGGACGCAATAACCAACCCACGCCCAGCGCACATGCGCCACTGCCGGCCACCAGCGCTGCGGCTTCGATGCCCAGAGACTCCGGCCGCAGCCAGGCTTCAATCCCCAGCACCACCGCCAACACCGAACTGGTCAACGCCATGATCTTCGCCCGCAAACTCAGGCTCGGCAGCCGCTGCCAACGCGCCACCCGCCCCTCGCGCAACTGCGCATACGCCCGCTCCGCCGCCGCAATCTGCCGCGCATCCGGCCGCGTGCGCACCGACTGATACTCCACCGCCGCACCGTTCTGCGTGACCGGCGTGACATAGGCACTGACCCAGTAGTGATCACCGTTCTTGCAGCGATTCTTCACCAGCCCCATCCACGACCGCCCGCGCTTGAGCGTCTGCCACATATGGGCAAACGCCTGCGCGGGCATGTCCGGATGACGCAGCAAATTGTGCGGCGCACCCAGCAGCTCGTCGCGGCTGTAACCGCTGATCTTGATGAAATCGTCGTTGGCGTAGGTGATCGCGCTGGTCAGATCGGTGGTCGAGAGAATGTTCGCATCCGGCGCAACATCGACATTGCGCCCGGTCACCGGGAGATTGATCTTCATGGAAAGCGCGCTCGTTTTATTGGAAAGAGTCGGCAGGGCTGCTGACTCTAAGCGCACTAACTGGTTAAACGTTGATCTGGCTCAGGAACTGAGCAATTAGCCATCACTGTGACCGAAAATCACAGCGACGGCCGAGGCGGGAATGAATCAGCGCTTGCCCATCGAACGGCGAGTGCCCGAAGGCGCTACACCCGGAATCTTGGCATGACGATCACCGTCCTTGCCCTTGAACTGCGGCTGCTTGGCCGCTTTGGCAGCCGCCAGCTCACCTGGCTTGAACGGAAACTTGAACGCAGGAATGGCCGGCTTGGATTCACCGGCCTCGGCCAGCTCTGCCGGGACATCGCTCACAGCGTTGTCGATTGGGGAAGTCATGAAAGCTCCGCAAAGCAAAAAGTCCGGCCCGGTGGACGAGCCGCGAAAGCGCGCAGTATACCTGCGTGTGCGGAGTTTAAAGAGTCCCAAAAAGGATACGACCAGTGCCTTTTTGGGACAGGTCGACTAACGGATCACGTCTCCCACAACCCAAAAGCACTACAGCAACAAACGGTACACCCAACACATTTCCAAACATCCGAAAATGGAACGCGGAGCGTCCCGGGCTGCATTCCCACGCGGAGCGTGGGAACGATCAAAGCAAAAGCAGTCCGTTTTCTGCTTCTGTCTTCAGCTTTCCGCTCTCCGCTCTTCACCACTCAACACAATGAGCGTTAGCTCGAGTACCGCTCTTGACGTGCCGGCCCCATCGGAAGGCTGAGTGGAGGGATTTATCCGGGGGTGGGAGCGCAGCGACCGTGCGGCGAAGCCGCATGCATCGAGAGGAGGTGCAGCGAAGCAAACCGTAGGCGATGCCCCCGGATGAATCCCGGAACGAAGGAACGCCGAGCCACAGCGAGGCGCCGAACGCAGGGGCCAAGCCTTTTGCTTACTTTTCGGCGTTTGGAAAAGTGAGCCGCTGTAAGAGCGGAACCGCCAGCCGCAACACCCGAAAAAACGGATATACACACAACCCAAAACCAGCATGGTCGGCCCAAAGGCCGCCAAGTCAAAAGCCGAAACTGACAGCGCCGTCAGTTAGCCGTCACCCTCCTGACCCCCAAACAAGTTTATAAAGAACCAACCTGCCCAAACCCCGTCCCCCTGGCGCCCCACAAGCATGCAAACCCAGAAGAAAAAGGCCCTGCTCGCCACCCTGCTGATCGCCCTCGCAGCCACCGGCCTGTGGTATGCGATAAAACCCGCACCGGCCAAACTCGCAGCCCCCACCGCCATCCCGGTGCGGGTCGTCGCCGTCAGCGAAAAAGACGTCCCCCGCTACACCAGCGGCATCGGCTCGGTCCTCTCGCTGCACAGCGTCGTGGTGCGCCCACAAATCGACGGCATCCTCACCAAGCTCCTGGTCAAGGAGGGCCAACTGGTGAAACAGGGCGACCTGCTCGCCACCATCGACGACCGCTCGATCCGCGCCAGCCTCGACCAGGCCCGAGCACAACTGGGCGAAAGCCAGGCGCAACTGCAAGTCGCCCTGGTCAACCTCAAGCGCTACAAACTGCTCAGCGTCGACGACGGCGTCTCCAAGCAGACCTACGACCAGCAACAGGCACTGGTCAACCAGCTCAAGGCCACCGCCCAAGGCAACCAGGCTTCGATTGACGCAGCACAGGTACAACTTTCCTACACCCAGATTCGCTCCCCGGTCACAGGCCGCGTCGGGATTCGCACGGTCGACGAAGGCAACTTCCTGCGCATGACCGACACCCAGGGTCTGTTCACCGTAACCCAGATCGACCCGATCGCCGTCGAATTCTCCCTGCCCCAGCAAATGCTGCCGACCCTGCAAGGCCTGATCAGCGACCCGCAGCGCGCGCAGGTCAAGGCTTACATCGGCGCCGATACCGACGGCGAAACCGGCAATCTGCTGGGCGAAGGTCACCTGACCCTGATCGATAACCAGATCAACGCCAACACCGGCACCATCCGCGCCAAGGCCGAATTCGACAACCCCAACCAGAAACTCTGGCCCGGCCTGCTGGTGACGGTAAAGATTCAGACAGCGCTGGATAAAGATGCGCTGGTGGTTCCGCCCACCGTCGTACAACGCGGCCTCGATCAACACTTCGTGTACCGGGTCAACGGCGACAAGGTTGAAGCCGTGCAGGTGCAGATGGTTTACCAGGGCAGCGGCCAGGACATCATCAAGGGCGTGAAGCCCGGCGACGTATTGGTCAGTGACGGCCAGTCACGGCTCAAGCCCGGTTCGACCGTGCAGGTCATGAGCGAGCCGCCGCAGGTGGTGCAAGCGGAGCCCAAGCCATGAAGCAGCACAAAGGCGTTTCGACCTGGTGCATCGATCACCCGGTGGCGACGATTCTGCTGACCATCGCGCTGGTACTGGTCGGGGTGATTGCCTTCCCGCGCCTGCCGATTGCCCCGTTGCCGGAAGCGGAATTTCCGACGATTCAAGTCTCCGCACAATTGCCAGGCGCCAGCCCGGACACCATGGCTTCGTCCGTGGCCACGCCGCTGGAGGTGCAATTCAGCGCCATCCCCGGCATGACCCAGATGACCTCCAGCAGTGCGCTTGGCTCCAGCCTGCTGACCCTGCAATTCACCCTCGACAAGAGCATCGACACCGCCGCCCAGGAAGTGCAGGCCGCGATCAACACCGCCGCCGGCAAATTGCCGAAAGACATGCCGACCCTGCCGACCTGGAAGAAGGTCAACCCGGCCGACAGCCCGGTTCTGATCCTCAGCGTCAGCTCCACGCAAATGCCCGGCACCGAACTCAGCGACCTTGTGGAAACCCTGCTCGCGCGTCAGATCAGTCAGATCGACGGCGTAGGCCAGATCAACATCACCGGTCAGCAACGTCCGGCGATTCGTGTTCAAGCTTCGGCGGACAAACTGGCGGCCATCGGCCTGACCCTCGCCGACATTCGTGTGGCGATCCAGCAGACCAGCCTCAACCTCGCCAAAGGCGCGCTGTATGGCGAGTCGAGCATTTCCACGCTGTCGACCAACGACCAGTTGTTCCACCCCGAGGAATACAGCCAGCTCATCGTTTCCTACAAGAATGGCGCCCCGGTTCACCTCAAGGATGTCGCGAAAGTCGTCAACGGCTCGGAAGATGCCTACGTGCAGGCCTGGGCCGGCGATCGGCCGGGCGTGAACCTGGTGATCTCCCGCCAGCCCGGCGCCAACATCGTCGAAACCGTTGACCGGATTCAAGCCGCCCTGCCCGGCCTCGAAGCCATGCTGCCGGCCTCGGTGCAAGTCAAAACCCTGATCGATCGCACCCAGACCATTCGCGCCTCGCTGCATGAAGTGGAAATCACTTTGCTGATCGCGATCCTGCTGGTGGTGGCGGTGATGGCGCTGTTCCTGCGCCAGCTGTCGGCAACGATGATTGTCTCGGCGGTGCTCGGCGTATCGCTGACCGCCAGTTTCGCGTTGATGTATTTACTCGGCTTCAGTCTGAACAACCTGACGCTGGTGGCCATCGTGGTGGCGGTGGGATTCGTGGTCGACGATGCGATCGTGGTGGTGGAAAACATTCACCGACATCTCGAGGCCGGCGACAGCATGCGCGACGCTGCGATCAAGGGCGCCGGCGAGATCGGCTTCACCGTGGTCTCGATCAGTTTCTCGCTGGTGGCGGCGTTCATTCCGCTGCTGTTCATGGGCGGCGTGGTCGGGCGTTTGTTCAAGGAATTCGCCCTGACGGCCACCTCGACCATCATGATTTCCGTGGTGGTGTCGCTGACGTTGGCGCCGACACTGGCGGCGCTGTTCATGCGCAAACCGGTGCATCACGCCCATGACAAACCGGGCTTCAGCGAACGCCTGCTCGGCTGGTACGAAAAAGGCCTGCGCCGCGCTCTCGCCCACCAGAAACTGATGATCGGCGTGTTCGGCATTTCCGTCGCGCTGGCGATTGGCGGCTACGTGTTTATCCCCAAGGGTTTCTTCCCGGTGCAGGACACCGGTTTCGTCCTCGGCACTACCGAAGCCGCCGCCGATATCTCCTACAACGACATGGTGAAAAAACACCTGGCAATGGCCGAAATCGTCGCCGCCGACCCGGCCGTCCAGGCGTTTTCCCACTCGGTCGGCGTGTCCGGCAGCAACCAGACCATCGCCAACGGCCGCTTCTGGATCGCCCTGAAAAAGCGCGGTGACCGCGATGTCTCGGCCAGTCAGTTCATCGACCGCATTCGTCCGCAACTGATGAAAGTCCCCGGCATCGTGCTTTACCTGCGCGCCGGCCAGGACATCAACCTCAGTTCCGGCCCGAGCCGTGCGCAGTATCAATATGTGCTCAAGAGCAACGACGGGCCGACCCTCGCCACCTGGACCCAGAAACTCACCGAGAAACTGCGCAGCATTCCGGCGTTCCGTGACATTTCCAACGACCTGCAACTGGGCGGCAGCATCACCCACATCAGCATCGACCGCAGCGCTGCTGCGCGTTTCGGCCTGACGGCGAGTGATGTCGACGAGGCGCTGTACGACGCCTTCGGCCAGCGGCAGATCAACGAGTTCCAGACCCAGGTCAACCAGTACAACGTGATTCTGGAACTGGATACCAAACAGCGCGGCAAGGCCGAAAGCCTCAACTACTTCTACCTGCGCTCACCGCTCAGTGGGGAAATGGTGCCGCTGTCGGCGCTGGCCCGATTCGATGCGCCGACCATCGGCCCATTGTCGATTGCCCACGACGGCATGTTCCCGGCCGCCAACCTGTCGTTCAACCTTGCGCCCGGCGTGGCGCTGGGCGACGCGGTGATTCTGCTCAATCAGGCCAAGGCCGAAATCGGCATGCCGACCGCCATCAGCGGCAACTTCCAGGGCGCGGCCCAAGCGTTCCAGAGCTCGCTGAAAAGTCAGCCGTGGCTGATTCTCGCGGCGCTGGTGGCGGTGTACATCATTCTTGGCGTGCTCTACGAGAGCTTCGTCCATCCGCTGACGATCATCTCGACCTTGCCGGCAGCAGGCCTCGGCGCAGTGATCATGCTGTGGATCTGCGGCCAGGACTTTTCGATCATGGCGCTGATCGGGCTGGTGCTGCTGATCGGTATCGTCAAGAAAAACGGCATCCTGATGATCGACTTCGCCCTGGAAGCACAGCGCCATCGCGGGCTATCGCCGCAGGATGCGATTTTCGAAGCGTGTATCACGCGGTTCCGGCCGATCATCATGACCACCCTCGCCGCGCTGCTCGGCGCCCTTCCGCTGATGCTCGGTTACGGCACCGGCGCCGAACTGCGCCAACCATTGGGGATCGCAGTCGTGGGCGGCCTGCTGGTCAGCCAGATGCTGACGCTGTTCACCACGCCGGTCATATACTTGTGGCTTGAGCGGCTGTTCCACAAGCCCAAACCTGCGCCCATCGCGGCGCTGGCAACGACAGACTGAGGCGGGTCATGCGCGTTCTGATTATCGAAGACGAAGAGAAAACCGCGGACTACCTGCACCGCGGCCTGACGGAACAGGGTTACACCGTGGATCTGGCCCGCGACGGCGTCGAGGGCCTGCACCTGGCGCTGGAAAGCGACTACGCGGTGATCGTCCTCGACGTGATGCTGCCGGGCCTCGACGGCTTCGGCGTATTGCGCGCGCTGCGTGCGCGCAAGCAGACGCCGGTGATCATGCTCACCGCCCGCGAGCGGGTCGAAGACCGGATCCGAGGCCTGCGCGATGGCGCCGACGATTACCTCGGCAAACCGTTTTCCTTTCTCGAACTGGTGGCGCGACTGCAAGCGCTGACCCGGCGTAGTGGCGGCCATGAACCGGTGCAAGTGAGCATCGCCGACCTGTGGATCGACCTGATCAGCCGCAAGGCCACCCGCGCCGGCACCCGGCTGGATCTGACGGCGAAAGAGTTTTCGTTGCTCAGCGTGCTGGCTCGGCGTCAGGGCGAAATTCTCTCGAAAACCGCGATTGCCGAAATGGTCTGGGACATCAATTTCGACAGCGACGCCAACGTGGTCGAAGTCGCGATCAAGCGCCTGCGAGCCAAGCTCGACGGGCCGTTCGACGAAAAACTGCTGCACACCATCCGTGGCATGGGTTATGTGCTGGAGAGCCGTGGTGTCCAGTAATTCCATCGCCCTGCGCCTGAGCGGAATGTTCACGCTGGTGGCGCTGCTGGTGTTCCTGTTGATCGGCGGCGCGCTGTATCAACAAGTGGACAAAGGCCTGGGTCTGCTGCCGGAAGCGGAACTCGATGCGCGTTACAGTGTGCTGGAATCGGCGCTCAACCGCTATGGCACCCCCGAGCATTGGGTGAAGATCAACGCCAAGCTCAAGCTGCTCGGCGAAGAGGACAAGCGCATCCGTTTCTGGGTGGTCAGCGGCAATCCGGGCTACGAGTTCGGCGAGCCGGATGCCTTGATCCGCGCGTTTGCCCAAGGTCCGCTGGGCATGCGCGATCTGCAACTGCCCGACCATCCTTATCCGCTGAAAGTGCTGCTCACCGAACTGCCGGCCAAGGATCAGCGCCCGCCGCTGCGCTTCATGATTGGCATCGACACCGAGACCTTTCACCAGACCCAGCATCAGTTGCTGATCGCGCTGGTCAGTCTGGCGGTGATCGGCGTGCTGCTGGCCTCGGCTTTGGGTTATTGGGTGGCGCGGATCGGCCTGAAGCCGCTGATCAAACTGTCCCACGAAGCCCAGCGTCTGGCGCCGCCGTTGCGGGCCGGACGCCTGCGTCTGTCGCCGTTGCCGCCGGAACTGGAGCAGTTCGTCGATTCGTTCAACTCGACGCTGGAGCGGGTTGAACAAGCCTATTCACGGCTGGAATCCTTCAACGCCGACGTCGCCCATGAGCTGCGCTCGCCGCTGACCAACCTGATCGGCCAGACCCAGGTCGCCCTCACTCGCGGACGCTCTGCCGAGCATTATTTCGAAGTGCTGCAATCCAACCTCGAAGAACTGGAACGCCTGCGTTCGATCATCAACGACATGCTGTTCCTGGCCAGCGCCGATCAGGGCAGCAAGGCCACCAAACTGACCTCGACCTCGCTGGCCGATGAAGTGGCAACCACCCTCGAATACCTCGATTTCATCCTCGAAGATGCGCAAGTCCAGGTTCGGGTAAGCGGCGACGCGCAGGTGCAGATCGAGATCGCTCATCTGCGCCGGGCACTGATCAATCTGCTGAGCAACGCGGTGCAGCACACGGCGCCGGGACAGGTGATCGAAGTGCAGATCGCGGTCGAGGACCATCAGGTCAGCATCGGCGTGGCCAACCCCGGTTCACCGATTGCCAGTGAGCATTTGCCGCGCTTGTTCGAGCGCTTCTACCGGGTGGATGCTTCGCGTAGCAACAGCGGCAACAACCACGGCCTGGGGCTGGCGATCGTCAAGGCGATTGCGCTGATGCATGGGGGGGATGTGTTTGTGCGCAGTGATCGCGGGATGAACACTTTCGGGATTCATTTGCCGGTCTGAGGGCCGAGATCATTGCCATTCCCGCAACAGTCATTTATGAAAATCACGCTGTTTCCCAACGCCCGGCAACCTTATCTTTGCCCGCACCAAACAGCACTTGCCAAGCAAGAAGGTTTTCAAGATGTCCAACAGTATGGGTATTGCCAGCGCTTTCGTTTTGTCCTCATTGATCCTGTCGCCGATGGCGATGGCTGAAGAATCGCAGTCGTTCGTAGCGCAAAACGCCGCTCGCGCTCACGCATTCGAACAGCATCAGGCAGAAGTGATGACCAAGGCCCAAGACGCCACGCAAGCCCCTCAGGCCGCAACTTCCCAGACTCAGGCTGCAGAGAAAGACAGCTGAGTCGCGCACCGCGCAACGTTTCCCTCGACGCGGTTGTTTGGCTCTTCCCGTTCAACCGTCGTCCTTGCAGGCCGCTGATTTTCAGCGGCCTTTTTTCGTTGTGGTCTGTAAGCTGCCCGGTTCGTCTTTAACAATTAGAAACATCCCGCACCTCAAGACATTGAAGTGTCAGTTGACCCCAAGGAGCTTTACCGCACGTGCGTTACCCAGTTCGCTTCACCCCGCTGTTCATTGCAATTGCCGCAACGATTGCCCCCGCCGCCCACGCTGCCGAAGCCGAGCAACAAGATTTCGTCGAAGGCTCGAGCCTCAACCTCAACGCCCGCAACTACTACATGAACCGTAACCGTCTGCAGCAGACGGATGACAACATCGAGTGGGGCCAGGGTTTCCTCGGCAAATTCGAGTCGGGTTACACCGAAGGCACCCTCGGCTTCGGCATCGATGCCCACGCCATGCTCGGTCTGAAACTCGACGGCGGTGGCGGTACCGACAACTCCAGCATCCTGCCGGTCAGTGACGGCAGCGGCAAAGCGCCGGGCTCGTTCTCCACGGCGGGCGGCACCTTGAAGATGCGAGCGTTCGATACCGAGCTGAAGGCCGGTGACCTGTTCCTCGCCAACCCGGTGATCGCCGGTGGCGAGACGCGCATGCTGCCGCAGACCTTTCGCGGCCTCAGCCTGACCAATCACAGCTTCGACGGCTGGATGATCGAAGGCGGCCAGGCCAGTTTCACCAAGCCCTACAACCAGAGCGGCCACAAACGCATCGGCACCTCTTACGGCACCCTCGCCGACGGCGACAAGCGCCAGCACCTGAACTGGGCCGGCGTGGCCTGGAGCGGTGTCGAAGGCCTGACCAGCAGCCTGTATGCCTCCGAACTGAAGGACATCTGGAACCAGTACTACTACGACCTCGACTACACCTGGGCGCTGAACGATCTGGTAACCCTCAACCCGGGTTTGCACTTCTATCACACGCAGGACACCGGCGACGCGCTGCTGGGCAACATCGACAACAACACCTACAGCCTGCATTTCACCGTCGGCATCGGCAGCCACAGCGTCACCGCCGCGTATCAGCGGGTCAACGGCAACACGCCGTTCGATTACATCAGCCAGGGTGACAGCGTTTACCTCGACAACTCGCAGCAATACTCGGATTTCAACGGCCCGAACGAGCGCTCGTGGAAACTCAAGTACGCCTACGACTTCGCCGGCGTCGGCCTGCCGGGCCTGACCTCGTCGCTGTCCTACTCGCGCGGCACGCTGGACCTGACCAAGGCCGATCCGGACAGCAAGGGTTACGCCTCGTGGTACAGCGCCGAAGGCCGCAACGCCAAGCACTGGGAACGCGACATCGACCTCAAGTACGTGGTGCAGAGCGGCCAGGCCAAAGACCTCGCGGTGCGCCTGCAATGGGCAACCAACCGTGGCGGCAACGGTTACGGCGCGCTAGATACGGACACAGATGAATACCGTGTGATCATCGACTACCCGATCAACGTCTTCTAAGATCGGCGCTACAGTAAAAGGCCAGCCTGATGTGCTGGCCTTTTTCTTGCCTGTGGCAGCGAAGCGGGTACAACTACGCTTACAAGAATTCCTTACCGAAACCGAACCATGATCGCGAGCCGCACCCCTACCGTTCCCGGCACGACCGGACGCTCCGAGCTGCTGCTGATCCTCGGCAGCCTGCTGAGCGTGATCGCGATTGTGTGCATCGTGACGTTCCTGCTGATCCGAGAACACGCCAACGCTCAGGAATCGGCCACCCGTGGTGCCACCACCATCGCCCAGTTGATCGACGCCGACGTGCTGCGCACCGTCGAGCTGTATGACCTGACGCTGCAAGGGCTGATCGCCGCCGCCCAGCGTGACGACCTGAAAGACGTGTCGCCGCAGATCCGTCATCTGGCGCTGTTCGACCGCTCCACCACGGCGCGCTTCAAGGGCGACATCCTGTTGCTCGACAAGTATGGCGACGTGATTGCCGACTCCTCGCGGGTCGATCCGCTGCCGGGCAATTTCGCCGACCGCGACTACTTCCTCGCCCACGCCTTCAAGCGCGACACCGGCATGTTCATCAGCCGTCCGTTCAAACCCCGTTGCGATTGCGATGACGCGAACCAGTGGCGAATCAGTTTCAGTCGGCGCATCTCTTCGGACACCGGCGAGTTTCTGGGCGTGGCCGTGGCGTCGATGAAACTGGATTACTTCGATCAGCTGTTCAACAGCCTCGACATCGGCATCGACAGCACCCTCAACATCATCAACAACGACGGCATCCTGCTGGCACAAAAGCCTTATCTGCAAAGCGATTCGATTGGCAAAAGCTTTGCCGCCCGGCCCAATGTGGTGCGAATCCTGCGCGACAGCAACGGCAATGGCAGTTTCAACAGCACTTCGAGCATGGATTATCAGCAACGTCTGTACACCTATTCGCGGGTCGGCAATCTCCCACTGACGGTGATCGTTGCCCTGTCCAGCGAGGAGGTGTTTGGTGCATGGCGACGCACCGCGATCCTGATCAGCGGCGCCACCGGCGTGCTGTGTGCCGGGCTACTGTGGCTGACCTGGTTGTTGGCCCGGGAGCTGCGCCTGCGCCAGCGGGCCGAACGCGAACTGGCGCAGCTCGCGGCGACCGATGCCCTGACCGGGGTCGCCAACCGGCGGATGCTCGATCAGTCGCTGCGCCACGAGTGGTTCCGCGCCCAGCGTTCGGGCAAGCCGCTGTCACTGCTGATGATCGATGCCGACCACTTCAAGGCCTTCAACGATCGCCACGGCCATCAGGGCGGAGATCAGGCGTTGCGTGAGCTGGCGAGGGTGATTACCGCCAACGTGCGGCGTCCGGCGGATCTGGTGGCACGGTATGGCGGTGAGGAGTTTTCGGTGATCCTCGCGGAAACCGACAGCGTCGGGGCGCAGCAGATCGCCGAGCACATTCGCGCAGCGGTGGAACAACTGCCGAGCGTCAATGAAGACCAGTCACCGATGACCGTGAGCATCGGCATCAGCACCTGGGCGGCAACGAGCGAGATCAGCCTGGAGCAGCTGTTGTTCGCGGCGGACAAGGCGTTGTATCAGGCCAAGGAAGGTGGGCGAAACCGGGTCGTGGTGGCCTGAAAACAGGCATAAAAAAAGGCCACCCAAAGGTGGCCTTCAAAAAACTAGAGAGGTTTTTTACTTACACCGCCGCAACCGGGCGCATGTAAGAGATTGGTGCAGTGCTGGCGTCTTCGAACGTCACGACTTCCCAGGCATCTTTCTGCTCAATCAACTTGCGCAGCAGCTGGTTGTTCAGTGCGTGGCCGGACTTGAAGCCCTTGAACTCACCAATCAGGCTGTTGCCCAGCAGGTACAGGTCGCCAATTGCATCGAGGATCTTGTGCTTCACGAATTCGTCTTCATAGCGGAGGCCGTCTTCGTTCAGTACGCCATCGGCATCGACCACGATCGCGTTTTCCACGCTGCCGCCGAGTGCGAGGTTGTGCTTGCGCAGGTACTCGATGTCACTCATGAAACCGAAAGTACGGGCGCGGCTGACTTCTTTTACGAACGAAGTGCTGGAAAAATCCACGCTTGCACTTTGGGTGCGGTCCCGGAAAACCGGGTGATCGAAATCGATCTCGAAGCTCACCTTGAACCCTTCGAAAGGGACGAAAGTGGCGCGCTTGTCGCCGTCTTCCACTGTCACTTCACGCAGGATGCGGATGAATTTCTTGGCGGCGTCCTGTTCTTCCAGGCCAGCCGATTGAATCAGGAATACGAAAGGTCCTGCGCTGCCATCCATGATCGGGACTTCAGACGCGGAGAGCTCGACGTAGGCGTTATCGATGCCCAGGCCAGCCATGGCCGAGAGCAGGTGCTCCACCGTGTCTACCTTCACGTCACCGTTGACCAGCGTCGTCGACATGGTTGTCTCGCCGACGTTGGCCGCACGAGCCGGTATCTCGACAACCGGATCGAGATCGGCACGACGAAAGACGATCCCGGTGTCGACAGGTGCAGGCTTGAGGGTCAGGTAAACCTTCTCCCCGGAGTGCAGACCTACACCGGTGGCACGGATAATATTTTTCAGTGTGCGTTGTTTAATCATGGCATGGGCCGCTTCAGCGCAAATTGCGAACTGGTATCAACAAAGGCTGGCGATGATAGCAGACCGAGCCTTTGCTGAACACCAATCACCTGAATACCCCTGATACATTTCATCAATCGGCCTGACGACGCAGGAAAGCCGGGATGTCCAGGTAGTCCAGGTCATCTTGCGGATTCATCTTCGCGGCAGTCGCAGCACCGGCCTGAGCCTGATTGCGCATGACGGTCGGACGGTCCAGGTCACGGTAGTTCACCGCTGGCTGTTCCTGACGAGCGGGTGCCGGTTGCTGCACTTGAGCAGCCGCCATCGAAGTGTGAACGGTGTTGTCGATGACCTTCACAGGCTTCTCGATTTTCGCGCCCAGCCCCGTGGCAACCACGGTCACGTGCAGTTCGTCGCGCATGTCCGGATCGATAACGGTACCGACCTTGACCATCGCGTGCTCGGAAGCGAAGGCTTCGATGATCGAACCCACGTCGGAGTACTCACCCAGGGACAGGTCAGGACCGGCAGTGATGTTCACCAGGATGCCGCGTGCGCCTTGCAGGTTCACGTCTTCCAGCAGCGGGTTGCGGATGGCCGCTTCGGTCGCTTCACGTGCACGGTTCGGACCGCTGGCGCAGCCAGTGCCCATCATCGCCATGCCCATTTCGCTCATCACGGTGCGTACGTCGGCGAAGTCGACGTTGATCATGCCCGGACGCTTGATGATGTCGGAGATACCGCGAACGGCACCGGCCAGTACGTCGTCAGCCTTGGCGAAAGCCGACAGCAGGCTTGCGTCCTTGCCGAGGATGGTCAGCAGTTTTTCGTTCGGAATGGTGATCAGCGAGTCGACGCTTTCCGAGAGCATGCGGATGCCTTCGTCGGCGATCTGCATACGCTTGCGGCCTTCGAACGGGAACGGACGGGTCACGACCGCAACGGTCAGGATGCCCATTTCCTTGGCCACTTCGGCGATGATCGGCGCAGCACCGGTACCGGTACCGCCGCCCATGCCGGTGGTGATGAACACCATGTTGGTGCCGGCCAGCACTTCAGCGATGCGCTCGCGATCTTCCAGCGCAGCCTGACGGCCGACTTCCGGGTTGGCGCCGGCGCCCAGGCCTTTGGTCACGCCGGTGCCCAGTTGCAGAATGGTGCGCGCGCCGATGTTTTTCAGCGCTTGAGCATCGGTGTTGGCGCAGATGAATTCCACGCCTTCGATGTTGCTCTTGACCATGTGGTTGACAGCGTTGCCGCCGCCACCGCCAACACCGATAACTTTGATTACCGGGCTTGCGGGGATGTTGTCTACGAGTTCGAACATTTTCCCTCTCCTTACATTCTCTAGTTTTTTCGCCTACTGCTGTTTGTTGCGGTGCTGCGGTAAAGCGTTAGAAGTTGCCTTGAACCCACTTCTTCAAACGGTCCAGCAACGGCGCCTGCGGCTCATCGTTGCTGTAGCTGTCGCGGCTGCCGATGCCCGAGAACGAGATCCCGTCGGACTGCTTCTGCAGGCCGTACATCAACAAGCCAACGCCAGTGGAATAAATCGGGTTGCGTACCACGTCATCCAGCCCCTTCACGCCATGCGGCACGCCCAGGCGGACCGGCATGTGGAAGATTTCTTCGGCCAGCTCGGTGGCGCCTTCCATCTTCGAAGTACCACCGGTCAGCACGATGCCGGCCGGGATCAGGTCTTCGTAGCCGCTGCGACGCAGCTCGGCCTGGATCAGGGTGAACAGTTCGTCGTAACGCGGCTCGACCACTTCGGCCAGGGCCTGACGGGACAGTTCGCGCGGCGGACGGTCGCCGACGCTCGGCACCTTGATGGTCTCGCCGGCACCGGCCAGTTTGGCCAGGGCGCAGGCGTAGCGGATCTTGATCTCTTCGGCGTACTGGGTCGGGGTGCGCAACGCCATGGCGATGTCGTTGGTCACCTGGTCACCGGCAATCGGGATCACGGCCGTGTGGCGGATCGCGCCTTCGGTGAAGATCGCGATGTCGGTGGTGCCGCCGCCGATGTCGACCAGGCACACGCCCAGCTCTTTTTCGTCGTCGGTCAGTACCGAGTAGGCCGAGGCCAGTTGCTCGAGAATGATGTCGTCGATTTCCAGACCGCAGCGGCGCACGCATTTTTCAATGTTCTGTGCGGCGTTGACGGCGCAGGTGACCACGTGAACCTTGGCTTCCAGACGTACGCCGGACATGCCCAGCGGCTCGCGCACGCCTTCCTGGTTATCGATCACGTAATCCTGCGGCAGAGTGTGCAGCACACGCTGGTCGGCCGGGATCGCCACGGCCTGGGCGGCGTCGAGTACGCGCTCCAGGTCCGCCGAGCTGACTTCGCGATCACGGATCGCGACGATGCCGTGGGAGTTCAGGCTGCGAATGTGATTGCCCGCCACGCCGACGAATGCCGAGTGAATGCGGCAGCCCGCCATCAGTTGGGCTTCTTCGATCGCACGCTGGATCGATTGCACGGTGGACTCGATGTTGACCACCACGCCTTTCTTCAGGCCGCGGGACGGATGAGTGCCGATCCCGACGATTTCCAGCGAGCCGTCGTCCGCAACCTCGCCGACCAGCGCCACCACTTTGGAGGTGCCGATATCGAGACCGACGATCATTTTGCCGCTTTGCACGTTTGCCATGGGTCCTGCCTCTTCTTAATTCTTTGCGACAGCGGGTTGGGCTGTCGTCGGCGCTACTGGTTCCCGCCAGCCAACAGCGAGGCCGTTGGCGTAGCGCAGATCGATGCGCGCAATGTTCGTAATCTGTTCTTTGAGCGTCTTGTCATAGATGGCAATGAAGCGGCGCATCTTTTCCACCAGGTTGCCGCGTCCCAGCAGCAGCTCGATCCCGGGGCCGGAACTGCCGGCACCGGTGGTCAGGAACCAGCTGCCACGTTCACGCAGCTCAAGCCGCGCAATCGAGAAGCCCAATGGCCGGAGCATCTGGCTCAGCACCTGGTATTGCTGCATCACTTGCTGCTGGGCCCGCTGAGGACCGAACAGCTGCGGCAGGTGTTCGTAGTTCGCCAGTTCCTTGGGCGTGAACGCCTGGCCCTGGTTGTTGAGCAACGACTCGTCGCCCCAGCGGGCCACCGGCAGTTGCTCTTCGAGGCGGATCACCACCTGGTCCGGCCACACCCGACGTACTTCGGCGTGGGCGATCCATGGCATCTGCTCAAGCTCGGTGCGCATGCTCGCCAGGTCGATGGTGAAGAAGCTCGACGCCACGTACGGGGCGATCCGCTGCTGCACCGCTTGCTGGCTGATGTAACTCAGGTCGCCCTGCACCGCGATCTTGGTGATCGGCCGGTCGGCGTACGGCAGCAAACGCTGTGCGCCTTCGTAAGTGCCGAACCCCAGGGCCACCAACAGCACCGGCCAGAACAGACCTTTCAAAAAGCCGAAGTTGGCTTTTGGCAGGCGCGCGGACATCGGCTCTTTGGCCACCATTCGGCTGGCACCCCGCGGCACCGGCTTGCGGCCGGGTGCGGGTGGCTGATGTCTGAGCTGTGCGCCTTGCATGGTCTTAACCTCGCGCCTCTTTCTTGCCGTCGGCATCGACACTGGCGGCCAGAATGGCCAGGACCAGTTGCTGGAAATCCAGACCGGCCGCTTTCGCCGCCATCGGTACCAGGCTGTGATCGGTCATGCCGGGAGCGGTGTTGACTTCCAGGAACCAGAACTTGCCATCGGCGTCCTGCATCACGTCCGCCCTGCCCCAACCGGCAATACCCAGCGCCTCGCAGGCTTGCGCCGTGAGGTCCATGAGTTCTTTTTCCTTGGCGGCATCGAGCCCGCACGGAATCCGATACTGGGTATCGTTGGCGATGTACTTGGCGTCGTAGTCGTAGAACGTGTGTGGCGTGCCCAGGGCGATAGGAGGCAACACCTGGTCACGCAGGGTGGCGATGGTGAACTCCGGACCGTGGATCCATTGCTCGACCAACACTTGCGAATCGTAGGTACTGGCCGCTTTCCATGCGTCGATCAACTCGGACGCAGAACTCACTTTGGCCATCCCGATACTTGAACCTTCATGCGCCGGTTTGACGATCAAAGGGAAGCCCAGTTCCGTCGCTGCCGAAATACAATCGGCCTCGCTGCGCAGCACGGCGTGACGCGGCGTCGGAATCCCGAGCGTATGCCAGACCTGTTTGGTGCGCAGTTTGTCCATCGCCAGTGCCGAAGCCAGGATGCCGCTGCCGGTGTACGGAATGCCGGCCACTTCGAGCAGGCCCTGCATGCTGCCGTCTTCACCGCCGCGACCGTGGAGGATGATGAACGCGCGGTCGATCTTCTCGCTCAGCAGGCGCTGCAGAATGTCGGCGCCGACGTCGATGCCGAACGCGTCCACACCCGCGCTTTGCAGCGCAGTGAGCACGGCGTTGCCGGACTTCAGCGAGACTTCACGCTCGGCACTCAGGCCACCGAACAGCACGGCCACACGGCCGAAGTCTTTCGGGGCGATGGTGGAGAACAGATTGGCGTAGGCAGCAGTCATTTCAACTTCCCCTCGACCGATGCCGCCACGGCACCGGCGAACAACTCGCTTTTCAACAGTTTCGGTGCGAGACCGCCGATATCACCGGCGCCCTGGCACAGCAGAATGTCGCCGGCACGCAGCAGCGGCTTGACCACCGGCGCCAGGTCGACGCCGCGCTCGATGTAGATCGGGTCGAGCTGACCGCGCTGGCGAATGCTGTTGCACAGCTTGCGGCTGTCGGCACCCGGGATCGGCTCTTCGCCGGCCGGATAGACTTCCATCAGTAACAGCACGTTGGCGTCGGCCAGTACATTGACGAAATCGTCGTACAGGTCGCGGGTGCGGCTGTAGCGGTGCGGCTGGTAGACCATCACCAGACGGCGCTCAGGCCAGCCACCGCGCACGGCTTTGATCACGGCTGCGACTTCGGTCGGGTGGTGACCGTAGTCGTCGACCAGCATCACGCTGCCGCCGTCCACCGGCAGTTCGCCGTAGACCTGGAAGCGCCGGCCGACACCCTGGAACCCGGACAGGCCCTGGACGATGGCTTCATCGCTGACCCCTTCGTCGGTGGCGATGCAGATGGTGGCCAGCGCGTTGAGCACGTTGTGGTTGCCCGGCATGTTCACGGACACATCCAGCGGCTCGCGATCAGGGCGCAGCACGGTGAAGAAGGTCTGCATGCCTTGCTGGCGAACATTGATCGCACGCACGTCGGCTTCTTCGCTGAAGCCGTAGGTGACGACCGGACGTTTGACTTGCGGCAGGATTTCACGCACTACCGGGTCGTCCAGGCACACCACTGCCAGACCGTAGAACGGCAGGTTGTGCAGGAACTCGACGAAGGTTTTCTTCAGTTTGTTGAAGTCACCGTCGTAGGTCGCCATGTGGTCGGCGTCGATGTTGGTGACCACGGCCACCAGCGGTTGCAGGTGCAGGAAGCTGGCGTCGCTTTCATCGGCTTCGGCAATCAGATAACGGCTGGTGCCGAGCTGGGCATTGGTACCCGCGGCGTTCAGACGGCCACCGATGACGAAGGTCGGATCCAGGCCACCGGCCGCGAACACCGAAGCGATCAGGCTGGTAGTGGTGGTCTTGCCGTGAGTACCGGCGACGGCGATGCCGTGACGGTAGCGCATCAGTTCGGCGAGCATCTCGGCACGCGGCACCACCGGGATGCGGCGTTCAAGGGCAGTCGCCACTTCCGGGTTGGAGGTGTTGACGGCGCTCGACACCACCAGCACATCGGCGGCAGCGGCGTTCTCGGCACGGTGGCCGATGAAGATCTGCGCACCGAAGGATTCCAGGCGCTCGGTCACCGGCGAAGCTTTCAGGTCGGAACCGGACACTTCATAGCCCAGGTTCAGCAGCACTTCGGCAATACCGCACATGCCCACGCCGCCGATCCCGACGAAGTGGATGCGACGGATGCGGCGCATTTCCGGTTGCGGCATGGCTTTCTGATTCTCAACCATGGGCCACCTCCAGACAGGTATCGACCACGCTACGGGTGGCTTCGGGTTTCGCCAGACGGCGGGCCGCTTGGGCCATTTCTTCGAGTCGTTGCGGTTGCATCAAGACCTCTGTCAGGCGCGCGGCAAGGTCCGCGGCGCCAGTCGTTCTTTGCGGCATCAGGAAGGCAGCGCCTTCGCGGGCCAAATAATCGGCGTTGCGGGTCTGGTGATCGTCGATCGCGTGGGGCAAGGGCACCAGCATCGAGGGCAGACCGGCGGCGGCCAGTTCGCTGATGGTCAATGCGCCGGCGCGGCACACCACCAGGTCAGCCCAGCCATAGGCCTGGGCCATGTCTTTGATGAACGGCTGCACCTGCGCATCCACGCCGGCGGCGCGGTAGCGCTCTGCAGTCACTTCATCGTGGTTTCTGCCAGCCTGATGGAACACTTCCGGACGCAAGTCGGCAGCGACTTGTGCCAGGGCTTCAGGCAGCAACTTGTTCAACGGCTCTGCGCCCAGGCTTCCGCCCAGGATCAGCAAACGCGCCTTGCGTCCGGCCAGGGCCGGGCGCGGTGTTTCGAGGAACAGCTCGCTGCGCACCGGGTTACCGGTGGTACGGCGGCTGTCCGACAGGGTAAAGGTGTCGGGGAAGGCTTCACACACCCGGGCGGCGAACGGCACCAGCAACCGATTGGCGGTGCCGGCCACGGCGTTCTGCTCATGAACGATCACCGGCACGCCGGCCAGTTTGGCGGCAAGACCACCGGGGCCGGTCACATAGCCGCCGAATCCGACCACGCACACCGGACGCAAGCGGCGAATGATCGCCCGCGCCTGCCACACCGATTTCAGCAGCATGAACGGCGCCTTGAGCAGCGACAGCTTGCCCTTGCCGCGCAGGCCAGTGGCGTTGATGCGGTGCAATTCAAGACCCGCCGCCGGCACCAGATCGTTCTCGATCCCGCGCGGCGTGCCGAGCCAGTGCACGGTGTAGCCGCGCGCCTGGAATTCGCGGGCACAGGCCAGCGCCGGGAACACGTGGCCACCGGTGCCGCCGGCCATGATCAATACGTTAGCGCCCATGGTTCGGCTCCTCGGCGAAGTCGCTCTCATGGAATTCCATCTCTTCACTGCCCAGGTGGGTCCGGCTCTCCCACTCGATCCTCAGCAACAGGCCAAGGCAGGCGCAGCAGATCACCAGGGAACTGCCGCCATAACTGAGGAACGGCAAGGTCAGGCCCTTGGTCGGCAGCAGGCCGACGTTCACGCCGATGTTGATCAGGAACTGGCCGATCCACAGGAACGACAGACCGTAGGCAACATAAGCGGCAAAAAACTGTTTGGCTTTCTCGGCCCACAGACCGATGTACATCCCGCGAATACACACGAACACGAACAGCGCCACGGTGCACAGCGAGCCCACCGCGCCGAGCTCTTCGGCCAGGACCGAGAACACGAAGTCGGTGTGCGCTTCCGGCAGGTAGAACTGCTTCTGCACGCTGTTGCCCAGGCCAACGCCCAGCCATTCACCGCGACCGAACGCGATCAAGGCTTGCGACAATTGATAACCGGCGCCGAACTGGTCGGCCCACGGGTCGGCGAAGTTGGTCAGACGCGCCATCCGGTACGGCTGCATTTGAATCAGCAACACCACCGCACCGACGGCCAGCACCACCATCAGCGAGAACCGGAACAGCCCGACCCCGCCGAGGAACAGCATCGCCGCCGCAGCGCCCATCATCACGACGGTGGCACCGAAGTCCGGCTCCATCAGCAGCAGGCCCGCCATCGGCAGCAGCACGATGAACGGCTTGAAGAAGCCCATCCAGCTCTCGCGCACTTCTTTCTGGCGACGCACCAGATAACCGGCGAGGTAGATCACCACGAACACCTTGGCGATCTCGGACGGCTGAACGTTGAAGAAGCTGAAACCGATCCAGCGCATCGAACCGTTCACCTCACGGCCGATCCCCGGGATGATCACCATCACCAGCAAGCCGAACGCGCCGATCAGCATCAGCCAGCCCAGCCGCTGCCAGGTGGCGATCGGAATCATCATGGTGACGACGCACGCGCCCAGGCCCAGCACCACGTAGATCAGGTGACGGGTCATGTAATACAGAGCACTGCCCGACTGCGCCGCGCCGACTTCCGTCGATGCAGAAGCGATCATGATCAGGCCCAGACCGAGCAACGCCAGGCAACCGGCGAGCATCGGGAAGTCGAGGTCGATCCCGCGTCCGGTGATCAGCGGCGACGGGTATGGCTTGATGATGTTTCTCAAGCTCATGCCAGATCCTCCACGGCGCGGACGAACTGGTGACCACGGTCTTCGTAGTTCTTGAACATATCGAAACTGGCGCAGGCCGGCGACAGCAGCACCACGTCACCCGGTTGGGCGGCGGCACGGCACTGGACGACCGCATCGACCAGCGTGGTCGCGCGAATCAGCGGCACGGCATCGCCGATCGCTTCGCCGATCTTGTCGGAGTCGCGGCCCATCAGGATCACGGCGCGGCAATGGGCCGCCACCGGATCGCGCAGGTCCTTGAATTCGGCACCCTTGCCGTCGCCACCGGCGATCAGCACGACCTTGCCGTCGATGTCCGCGCCCAGGCCTTCGATGGCGGCTAGCGCAGCGCCGACGTTGGTGGCCTTGGAATCGTTGTAGTAACCGACGCCGTCCAGATCACGCACCCACTGGCAACGGTGTTCGAGACCGGCGAAGGTGCGCAGCGCTGCCAGCATGGCGTCGAACGGCAGCCCGACCGCGTGGCCGAGCGCCAGCGCCGCTAGGGCGTTGGACTGGTTGTGGGCGCCGCGAATCTTCAATTCGCGCACCGGCATCAGGTTCTGGAATTCAAAGGCCAGGTATTTCTCGCCATTCTCTTCGCGCAGGCCAAATGCCTTGAAATCGGGTTTGGTCAAGCCGAAGGTCCAGCACGGCTGGCCCTCGCCCATCAGCGGACGGGTCAGGGCATCCTGACGGTTGACCACGAACTGCTTCGCACCACGGAAGATCCGGTGCTTGGCCAGGTGATAGGCCGGCAGACCGCTGTAACGGTCCATGTGGTCTTCGCTGATGTTGAGCACGGTCGCCACTTCGGCGTTGAGCTGGTCGGTGGTTTCCAGCTGGAAGCTCGACAGCTCCATCACGTACAGCTCGACGTCATCGCTGAGCAGATCCAGCGCCGGCGTACCGAGGTTGCCGCCCACGGCCACGCGTTTGCCGGCCGCAGCCGCCATCTCGCCGACCAGGGTGGTGACGGTGCTTTTCGCGTTGGAACCGCTGATGGCCACGATCGGCGCCTTCGCGTTACGCGCGAACAGCTCGATGTCGCCGGACAGCTTCACGCCACGGGCCGCGGCGGCTTGCAGGGCCGGGGTCGCCAGCGCCAGGCCGGGGCTCACGTAGAGCTCGTCGGCACGGCACAGGAATTCGACGTCCAGCTCGCCACAACGCACTTCCACGTGCGGATAGTCACGCTGGAGCGTGGCCAGTTCCGGTGGATTCTCCCGCGTGTCGGCCACGGCAAACGCCACGCCCCGGTTCGCCAGGAAGCGAACCAGGGACATGCCGCTCTTGCCGAGGCCGACAACGATGCGGAAGTGGTCAGAAGCGATCAGAGACACTCGTTCTACCTCAGCTTCAGGGTGGCAAGGCCGATCAGCACGAGAATCACGGTGATGATCCAGAAACGGACGATCACGCGCGGCTCGGGCCAGCCCTTGAGTTCAAAGTGGTGGTGAATCGGTGCCATGCGGAACACACGGCGACCGGTCAGCTTAAAGGACGCAACCTGAATGACGACTGACAGGGTTTCCATCACGAACACGCCGCCCATGATGAACAGGACGATTTCCTGACGGACGATCACCGCGATGGTGCCCAGGGCCGCGCCCAGCGCCAGTGCGCCGACGTCGCCCATGAAGACTTGCGCAGGGTAGGTGTTGAACCACAGGAAGCCCAGGCCGGCACCGATCAGCGCGCCGCAGAACACAATCAGCTCGCCTGCGCCCGGTACGTAAGGGATCAGCAGATACTCAGCGAATTTCACGTTACCCGACAGGTAGCAGAAAATGCCCAGGCCACCGCCGACCATCACTGTCGGCATGATCGCCAGACCGTCGAGGCCGTCGGTGAGGTTGACCGCGTTGCTCGAACCGACGATCACAAAGTAAGTCAGCACGATGAAGCCTGCGCCCAACGGAATGCTGTAGTCCTTGAGCATCGGCAGGATCAGGGTGGTTTCCACCGGAGTGCTGGCAGTCATATAAAGGAAGATCGCCGCACCGAGGCCGAACACCGATTGCCAGAAATATTTCCAGCGACTCGGCAGACCACGGGAGTTCTTCTCGATCACCTTGCGGTAGTCGTCGACCCAGCCGATGGCGCCGAACAGCAGGGTCACCAGCAACACGACCCACACGTAGCGATTGCTCAGGTCAGCCCACAGCAAAGTGCTGACACCGATCGAAGACAGAATCAGCGCGCCACCCATGGTCGGCGTACCGGATTTGGACAGGTGCGATTGCGGACCGTCATTGCGAACGGACTGGCCGATCTGACGGTTCTGCAGGGTGCGGATCATCCACGGGCCGTAGCACAGCGACAAGACCAGCGCGGTCAGCACACCGAGGATCCCGCGCAGGGTCAGGTACTGGAAGACCGCGAAGCCTTTGTAGAACTGTTGCAGATACTCCGCTAGCAGCAGCAGCATTAATGTTTCTCCAGACTGGACCCGCACAGGGCCGCAACGATGTTTTCCATCGCTGCGCTGCGCGAACCCTTGATCAAAATGGTGGTGTTTGTGTCCTGCTCGGCGCCGAGGGCCTGGATCAGTTCGGCCTGTGTGCCGAAGTGATGCGCCTCGTTACCGAATGCGTTCACGGCGTGGACCATGTTCGGCCCGACGGCGTAAAGCGCCGAAACCTTGCCCCGGGCGTATTCGCCCACGTCGCGGTGCCCCTGCTCCGCCCAGTCGCCCAACTCGCCGATATCCCCGAGCACCAGGACGGTGCGGCCGGAAAAGCCGGCGAGTATATCAACGGCCGCGCACATCGAGGTGGGGTTCGCGTTGTAAGTGTCATCGATCACGCGCATGCCGTTTTTCGCCAGTTGCGCGACGGTGCGACCCTTGACCGGTTGTACCGCGCCAAGCCCGGTGGCAATGCCGAACAGCGACACGCCCAAGGCGTGAGCGGCAGCGGCGGCGGCCATGGCGTTGGCGACGTTGTGGGTGCCGAGCAGGTTCAGTTGAACCCGTTCCACACCTTCAGGACTGTGCAGGTTGAACGCCGGGCAGCCACGGGCATCGGTGGCCAGGTCGCTGGCGTAAAAATCCGCCTGAGTGTTGCTCAGGGCAAACGTCAGCACCTTGCGCGCGCCGGCGCGGGTTTTCCAGATGCCAAACGCCTTGTCATCGAGGTTCAGCACGGCGACGCCGTCGGCCGCCAGCCCCTCGATGATTTCGCCTTTGGCTTCGACGATTTTCTCCGGCCCGCCGAACTCACCGACGTGGGCGGTCCCGGCGTTGTTGAGGATCGCTACGTGCGGCTTGGTCAGCCCTACGGTGTAAGCGATTTCACCCAGGCGCGAGGCACCCAGTTCGATCACTGCCGCGCTGTGTTCCGGGGCGAGTTCGAGCAGAGTCAGCGGTACGCCGAGGTCGTTGTTCAGGTTGCCACGGGTCGCGTGCACCGAACCGCGCGTGCGCAGGATGCTCGCGAGCATTTCCTTGACCGTGGTCTTGCCGCTGGAACCGGTAACGGCCGCGACCGGTTTGGTGAACGCGGCCCGGTTCAACGCACCCAGCTGGCCCAGGGCCTGGCGGGTGTCCTTGACCAGCAATTGCGGCAGCGTACTGTCGGCGACTTCGCGCTCGACCAATGCCGCAACGGCGCCTTTGGCGGCGACTTCATTCAGATAGTCATGACCGTCGAAACGCGGGCCGGTCAGGGCGATAAACAGTTGGCCAGCCTTGATCGCGCGGCTGTCGATGCTCACGCCGTCAAAACTGGCGTCGGCGCTGATCAGACGGGCGTCGAGCGCGTTGGTCAGTTCGCTGAGTTTCAGGGCCTTAAGCATGGGCCACCTCCCACGCGGTCAGGGCGTGATCCGCCTCGACCAGATCGGAAAACGCATGGCGCTCGCCGTTGATTTCCTGATAGTCCTCATGACCTTTGCCGGCCAGGACAATCACGTCGTCGGCCGAAGCGCCGGCAATCAGTTGCGCGATAGCCTGGCCACGGCCGGCCACGAACGTCACCTTGTCCACAGCCGTGAAGCCGGCGCGGATGTCATCGAAAATCACCGCCGGGTCTTCGGTGCGCGGATTGTCATCGGTGACCAGCACGCGGTCGGCCAGACGCTCAACCACTTCGGCCATCAGCGGACGCTTGCCGCGATCGCGATCACCGCCGCAGCCGAACAGGCACAGCAGTTGACCTTTGACGTGCGGACGCAACGCGGTCAGGACTTTTTCCAGCGCGTCCGGGGTGTGGGCGTAATCGACCACCACCAGCGGCTGGGTGCCACCGCCGAGACGCTGCATGCGTCCGGCCGGGCCTTCGAGTTTCGGCAGCACCTTGAGAATTTCGTCGAGCGCGTAGTCGAGACCGAGCAAGGCGCCGACGGCGGCGAGTACGTTGCTCAGGTTGAAACGGCCCAGCAATGTGCTGCGCAGATGGTGCTCGCCCTGTGGCGTGACCAGTGTGGCGCGCACGCCATGGTCGTCGAACTGCGCCTCACGCACATAGAGATAGGCGCTGCTGTCGAGCAGGCTGTAAGTAATCAGCCGCGACTCGCGTTTTTCAGCGGCCAGTTGCCGGCCGAAATCGTCGTCGAGGTTGACCACGCGGCACTTCAGGTCATTCCAGGCGAACAGCCGGGCCTTGGCCTCGGCGTACGCTTCCATGGTGCCGTGGTAATCCAGGTGATCGCGGGACAGGTTGGTCATCACAGCGACGTCGAACGCCAGCGCGGTAACCCGGCCCTGATCCAGACCGTGGGACGAGACTTCCATGGCCACGGCTTTGGCGCCGGCCTTTTTCAGGTCGCCCAGGGTCGCTTGCATGGCGATCGGATTCGGTGTGGTGTGCAAGCCGCTTTGCAGCGAGCCGTGGAAACCGGAGCCGAGGGTGCCGACGATGCCGCAATGCTGACCGAGCAGGTCCAGCGCCTGCGCTACCAGTTGGGTCACGCTGGTCTTGCCGTTGGTGCCGGTCACGCCGACCAGATTCAGGTGATGACTCGGCTCACCGTAAAAACGCCCGGCGATGTCCGACAGCTGCGCCGCCAGGCCCTTGACCGGAATCAGCGGTACTTCGGTGATCGGCAGCACGGTGGCGCCTTCCACTTCATAAGCCACGGCAGCAGCACCGCGCTGCAAGGCGTCGGCGATGTGCGCACGCCCGTCGAACTTGCCGCCCGGCACCGCGAGGAACAGGTCACCCGCGCGTACATTGCGACTATCGAGCGCCAGTTCACGGATCAACAGATCGTGGCCGGCGTGGGGGAAAATCTTGTTCAGACTCAGAGACATCAGCCGCGCCCTCCATTGGCTTTCAGCGGAACGGCCGGGGTGGCGTTGGCCTGTTGTGTGGTCGGCAGGTTGTCCGGGGTGACGTTCATCAGGCGCAGGGTGCCCGACATCACGCGGCTGAACACCGGCGCCGAGACCAGACCACCGAAGTAACCGGCCTTGGTCGGTTCATCGATCACCACGACGATTGCATAACGTGGATCGCTCATCGGGCCGAAGCCGGCGAACAGCGAGCGGTAAGAGTTTTCGGCGTAGCCCTTGGTGCCGACCGACGTTTTACGCGCGGTACCGGACTTGCCGCCCACGTGATACGCCGGCACCTGCGCACGGAACACGCCGCGCGGGGCTTCGATCACTTGTTGCAGCATGCCTTGCATGGTTTTGGCGACAGCTTCCGGCAGCACCTGGGTGGTCTGCGGCGCCTTGTCGGTTTTGATCAGAGTCAGCGGTGCGAGGCGCCCGTTGTTGGCCAGCGCCGAGAACGCGTGCACCAGCTGGATCGCAGTCACCGAAATACCGTAGCCGTACGACAGCGTCGCGGTCTCTGCCTTGCGCCATTCGCGGTAGTTCGGCAGGTTGCCGACACGTTCGCCCGGGAAGCCGAGGCCGGTATCCTGGCCGAGGCCGACTTTCTGTGCGAGGCGGAAAATGGTTTCGCCGCCAATGTCGAACGCGACCTTACTCATGCCGACGTTACTGGAATTGATCAGAATACCGGTCAGGTCGAGTACCGGACCTTCGGTCTTCGATACGTCCTTGATCGTGTATTTGCCGATCTGCAGGGAGCCCGGATACACCTCGACGGTGTCGCTCGGTTTCCAGCGGCCGGTTTCGATCGCGGCGCTCATCGAGATCGCCTTCATGGTCGAACCGGGTTCGAACACGTCGATCATCGCGCGGTTACGCATCATCGCCGGCTGCAGGTTGCGACGGTTGTTCGGGTTGTAGGTCGGCTGGTTGACCATCGCGAGAATCTCGCCGGTCTTCACGTCCATGATCACCAGACTGCCGGCCTTGGCGCCGTTCTCGATGATCGCGTTGCGCAGTTCACGGTTGGCCAGATATTGCAGGCGCAGGTCAATCGACAACGCCAAGGGCTTGCCGGCCTTGGCGTTTTTGGTGACCTGGACATCCTTGATCAGCCGTCCGCGCCGATCCTTGATGACTTGCCGCTTGCCGGGCACGCCGGCCAGCCATTCATCGTAGGCCAGTTCGACGCCTTCACGACCGTGGTCATCGATGTCGGTGAACCCGACCATGTGTGCGGTGACTTCACCGGCCGGGTAGAACCGGCGGAATTCTTCGATGCCGTAGACGCCCGGCACTTTCAGGTCGAGCACGGCCTGGCCCTGCTCGGGGGTCAACCCGCGCACCAGATAAATGAATTCTTTGTTGGCCTGGGCTTCGAGACGTTCGGCCAGGGCTTTCGGATCCTGCCCCAGCGCGGCAGCCAGTGCCGGCCACTTCTCTTTGGCGGTCTGCATTTCCTTGGCGTTCGCCCAGAGCGTGGTCACCGGGGTACTCACGGCCAGCGGCTCGCCGTTACGGTCGGTGATCAGACCCCGGTGAGCCGGAATCGGAATATGCCGAAGGCTGCGCGCGTCGCCCTGACCTTTGAGGAAGTCACGGTCAACCACTTGCAAGTCAATGATGCGCCAGCAGATCGCCGCGACCATCACGCCGAGCAGTGCCACCATCAGACGGAAACGCCACGGGAAGAGAGCCCCCTCGAGTTTCATCATGGCGCCACCATCTTCACGTCAGCCGCGCCAGGGATGTGCATCTTCAGTTGTTCGGTGGCCAGCACTTCGATCCGGCTGTGGGCGGTCCAGGTGCTTTGCTCCAGAATCAGGCGCCCCCACTCGGCCTGCGCCTTGTCGCGCACGCTCAATTCGTTGTACAGGGTGTTGAGCAACTGCCGGTTCCAGTGGGCGCTGTAAGACACGCCGATGGCCGACACGAGCACGCCGATGAACAGCAGCAGCATGAAAAAGCTGCCGCCGGGGAGTGGCTTGGCGAAAAGCTTGCTCACCGCAGCTTCTCCGCGACGCGCATGACGGCGCTACGGGAACGTGGGTTGGCTTTGAGTTCGGCGTCGGAGGCCGTCTGCGCTTTGCCATGGACTTTGATTTTCGGTTCGAACGCAACGTGGCGAACCGGCAGGTTGCGCGGCAGGTTGTCGGCTTCGCCTTTCACCAGCTTGCGCATGAACAGTTTGACGATACGGTCTTCCAGCGAGTGGAAGCTGATCACGACCAGACGGCCGCCCACTTCCAGGCATTCGAGCGCGGCTTCAAGACCCGCTTCCAGATCGCCCAGTTCGTTGTTGACGTGAATCCGCAGGCCCTGGAAAGCGCGGGTTGCAGGGTTCTTGCCCTTTTCCCACGCCGGGTTGGCGACTTTCAGGACTTCGGCCAGATCGGCGGTGCGCTCGAACGGCGTGATGTCACGACGCTCGGTCACGGCACGGGCCATGCGACCGGAGAATCGCTCTTCGCCGTATTCCTTGAAAACACGGGCGATTTCTTCCACCGGCGCGGTATTGACGAACTCGGCTGCGCTGATGCCACGAGACGGATCCATGCGCATGTCCAGCGGGCCGTCGTTGAGAAAACTGAAGCCACGCTCGGCATCATCGAGCTGCGGCGAAGACACGCCCAGATCCAGCAGAATGCCGCTGACCTTGCCGGCCAGACCCTGTTCGGCAACCACCGAACCGAGCTCGGCAAAGCTGCGCTGCACAACGACAAAGCGGCCGTCTTCGGCCGCTAGCGTTTGCCCGGTGGCAATCGCTTGAGGATCCTTGTCGAATCCGATGAGCCGACCATCCGGCCCGAGCTTGCTCAGGATCAACCGGCTGTGCCCGCCGCGCCCGAACGTGCCGTCCAGATAGCAGCCATCAGGACGTACGGCGAGAGCCTCGACGGCTTCGTCAAGCAGTACGGTGATGTGGTTAAAGCCGCTATCAATAGTCACAGGATCAGATCACGCAGTTCGTCAGGCATGGCGCCCGGTTGTTGTATGGCAGCCAGGTCAGCGGCAGAAACCGCGTTCCAGGCATCTTCGTCCCACAGTTGGAACTTGTTCAGTTGGCCTACCAGCATCGCGCGCTTGTCGAGCTTCGCGTATTCGCGCAGGCGCGGCGGCACCAGGAAACGACCACTGCCGTCGAGCTCGAGGTCAACGGCATTACCAATCAATAAACGTTGCAGACGACGGTTCTCTTCGCGAAGCGAAGGAAGCGCGCGCAACTTGGTTTCAATAATTTCCCACTCATCGAGCGGGTAGACACACAAACATGGATCAACGGCATCAATGGTCACGATCAACTGGCCGGAACTGCGCGAATCGAGCTCGTCACGGTACCGGCTCGGCATGGCGAGACGGCCCTTTGCGTCGAGACTGATAGCGTTAGCTCCGCGAAACACGTCTGCGTTTCTCCAATTTTTATCGTTTTGAGCTCAAAAAACCCACTTCATGCCACTTTCCGCCACTTGCGCACACTATAGGAATGCGCCCACCACACCGTCAAGGCGCGGATTAAAGGAAAACCCTTACAGAACGGAGATTTAGGAGCATAAAAGGAGGAGCAACGAGAATCTGGCGGATGCTTTTATCCAATAACTTGAAGCAGCACTGAAAGCTGCGCTCGAAAGTTAAAGTAATTTGTTAAGAGTAAGATTTTTTCGGTATTACAAAAGCGCTTCTGCTGTTGATTGAAGCAAGGTGGGAAATGGCTATTACTGCGTCTGCCGCTACCGGATTTCCAGCGCAGGCCTGCTGATAATAAACAGCCCTGTCGCCTTTAATTCAAGCAGGGAAAAGAAAAAGGTGGAGAGTCGATCTGTAAGCCGGGTTCTGTCTTGAACAGTCATTCGTCTACGATGGCCATCACTGGACATCTTTAGCAACCTACCCGGTCCCAGCGCGGGCCACGCCTTGGGACCCTATTTGGTCTTGCTCCAAGTGGGGTTTACCTAGCCACGAACTGTTGCCAGACGTGCGGTGCGCTCTTACCGCACCTTTTCACCCTTACCGGCGCCGAAGCGCTTAGGCGGTTATTTTCTGTGGCACTTTCCGTAGGCTCACGCCTCCCAGGCATTACCTGGCACTTCGCCCTATGGAGCCCGGACTTTCCTCCCCCCCCTAATTTTCATAGAGGGCAGCGACTGTCCGATCGACTCTCCGCCGCGCAGGTTAACGGCAGAGCGGCCGAAGAACAAGCGCTAATAGCCCGCAAACCGGTCTGCGCGACGGGTTACGCGTCTTTTTGCTGATCCAGCGCCACCTGATACAGCACGTTTTTGCGCTCACCGGTGATTTGCGCTGCCAGAGCCGCCGCGCGCTTGAGCGGCATCTCTTCGAGCAACAGATTGAGGATGCGCATCGCCTCGCTGCTGACGGCGTCTTCGGATTCCGGCGCGGTCCAACCTGCCACCACCACGACGCATTCGCCGCGCTGCTGATTGCTGTCGGCCTCGACGAATGCTCGCAACTCGCTCAACGGCAATCCCTTGAGCGTTTCGAAGGTCTTGGTGATTTCACGAGCGAGCAATGCAGGACGATCAGCACCGAACACCGCCTCCATATCCTGCAGGCATTCCAGAATGCGGTGCGGTGCCTCGTAGAAGATCAGCGTGCGCGGTTCTTCCTTAATGGCTTCCAGGCGTGCCTTGCGCCCCACGGCCTTGGCCGGCAGAAAGCCTTCGAAGATAAAACGGTCGGACGGCAGACCGGCAGCCGACAGCGCCGCGATCAACGCGCACGCACCCGGCACCGGCACCACATTGACCCCGGCGGCACGAGCCTGACGCACGAGGTGATAACCCGGGTCTGAAATCAGCGGCGTACCGGCATCGGAAATCAGTGCGACGTTGTCGCCCGCCAACAGACGGGTAATGAAGCGACTGCCTTCATCCCGCTCGTTGTGTTCGTGACAGGCGGCCAGCGGCGTGGAGATGCCGAAGTGCTGCATCAGGCGCTGGGAGTGGCGCGTATCTTCGGCGGCGATCAGCGCCACCTCGCGCAGGATCTTCAACGCTCGGGCGCTGATGTCATCCAGGTTGCCGATGGGCGTCGCCACCACATAAAGCGAGCCCGCAGCGGAATTCAAAGGACCTGGAGCAGTCAAAGCGCACACCTCATGATCGGTAAAAACCGCCATTGTAGCGCGTCGCGCGCCGGTCGATGCGACCGGGTCGGACACGGTTTGTCGCACCATTGTGAGGCTGCGCACTCTTTGTATCAGCTAAATTGACGGTTTCACGCCAGTAACATCGCGCCCCGGCCAGTGCTTGGGTACAATTCGACGCTAATTTGATCGAGTATCAGGAACACTTACATGATCGCTTGCCTGCGGCTGTTCACTGCCCTCTGCCTCGCTGCCTTGCTGGCGGCTTGCGCCAGCTCCCCTTCCTCCAGCCTTGGCGAACTTCCACGGACCCCGGATGCCACCATCGAGCAACTGCTCGAACAGGCTGCCCAGGCCAAATCGCCGGACAAGGCTGCGCTGCTGCGCCTGAGTGCGGCAGACATGGCGTACCGCCAGGGCAATGCCGGACAGTCCGCGCAAATCCTGCAGCAAGTGCCGATGGAACAACTCCAGCCGGGCCAGCAGGCATTTGCCAGCACCCTGTCTGCTGAACTGGCCATGACCCGCAATCAGCCGAAAGCCGCGCTTACCGCCTTGAGCCATCCAAGCCTGCAACGCCTGAGCGAAATGTCGGTACCGCTGCAAGTTCGCGCCGGCACCGTTCACGCCCGTGCCCTTGAAGCCGACGGCCAGACCCTGGCCGCCGCCCGCGAGCGCATCTTCATCGCGCCGATGCTGGAAGGCGAAGCCGCCAGCAAGAACCATGAAGCGATCTGGACCCTGATTGCATCGCTGCCGGCCGACCAACTGCAAGCAAACACCACCGATGACCTCGGCGGCTGGATGAGCCTGGCCCTGGCAGTGAAAACCGCCGGCACTCTGGAGCAACAGCAAGCCGCCATCGACAACTGGCGCAATCAGCATCCGAAACACCCAGCTGCGATCAATCTGCCGCTGCCCCTGACCAAACTCAAGGAGCTGGCCAGCCAGCCCCTGAGCAAGATCGCCCTGCTGTTGCCACAGGAAGGCCAACTGGCCTCGGTCGGCAAGGCCCTGCGTGACGGCTTCATGGCCGCGCACTATCAGGCTCAGCAAGCCGGTCAGAAACCACCGGCCATCGAGTTCTACGACAGCTCGAAACTGACCAACCTCGACGAGTTCTACCGCAAGGCCCAGGCCGATGGCGTGCAACTGGTCGTCGGCCCGCTGGAGAAGCCACTGGTCAAACAGCTGAGCACTCGCCCGCAATTGCCGATCACCACCCTCGCCCTGAACTACAGCGAAGGCGATCAAGGCCCGGCGCAGCTGTTCCAGTTCGGTCTGGCCGCTGAAGACGAAGCCCGCGAAGTCTCCCGCCGCGCCCGTGCCGACGGCCTGCATCGCGCCGCCATCATGGTGCCGAAAGGCGAATGGGGCGACCGCGTCCTGCGCGCCTTCAGCCAGGACTGGCAAGCCAACGGCGGCAGCATTGTCGCCACCGAGCGCGTCGACCAGCCGGTGCAACTGGCCCAGCAGATCGCCGACATGTTCCAACTGCGTCAGAGCGAAGCTCGCGCCAAGAGCCTGCAGAATGCTGCCGGCACCAACGTTGCCGCCCAGCCGTCGCGTCGCCAGGACATCGAGTTCATCTTCCTCGCCGCCACCCCGCAGCAGGCGCAGCAGATCAAGCCGACCCTGAACTTCCAGTACGCTGGTGACGTGCCGGTCTATGCGACCTCCCACGTGTTCAGCGCCAGCGGCGACGTGAACCAGTACAACGATATGAACGGCGTGCGCTTCTGCGAAACCCCATGGCTGCTGGAAACCAGCGATCCGCTGCGTCAGCAGGTCACCGCGCAATGGCCACAAGCCGCCGGCAGCCTCGGCCGCCTGTACGCGATGGGCGTCGATGCCTACCGCCTGGCGCCACGCCTGGATCAGCTCAAGGCACTGCCGGACAGCCGCATCGAAGGTCAGTCGGGCAGCCTGGGCATGACCCAGTCCCAACGTGTCGTCCGTCAGTTGCCATGGGCGCAGTTCGTCAGCGGTCAGATCCAGCGCCTGCCGGACACTCCACGCTGATGCCCGACAGGTCACACCTGCAAAGCGGCAAGGATGCCGAGCGCCAGGCGCTCGAGCATCTGCAACACCAGGGTCTGCGCCTGCTGGCGCAGAACTGGTTATGCAAACGCGGTGAGCTTGATCTGGTCATGCTTGATGGCGATACAGTAGTATTCGTCGAAGTCCGTTACCGAAAGAACACTCAATGGGGTGGCGCACTCGACAGCATCGATGGGCGCAAACGGCAGAAACTGATTTTCGCCGCACAGTATTTTCTTCAGCGCGAGTCGCGTTGGGCCAATTCCCCCTGCCGCTTCGACGTGGTGGCCATCGACAGCCACCAGGGTCAGCTGAACTGGTTGCAGAATGCGTTCGACAGTTGACCGCCTGCTCCGACCCGGACACTTTCACTCAACACTTTTGCTCTTTGCTTTGCGGGCTGCACATTCACGTGCCGGACAGCCGCGCTAATTAAGGTCACACAGATGGACATGCAATCCCGAATTCGCCAGCTTTTCCAGGCCAGCATCGACACCAAGCAACAGGCGATGGACGTACTTGCACCGCACATCGAGCAAGCCAGCCAGGTGATGGTCAACGCCCTGCTCAACGAGGGCAAAATGCTCTCGTGCGGTAACGGCGGCTCGGCCGGCGATGCCCAGCACTTCTCCTCGGAACTGCTCAACCGTTTCGAGCGTGAGCGCCCTAGCCTGCCGGCGATCGCGCTGACCACCGACAGCTCGACCATCACCTCGATCGCCAACGACTACAGCTACAACGAAGTGTTCTCCAAGCAGATCCGCGCACTCGGCCAGCCGGGTGACGTATTGCTGGCGATTTCGACCAGCGGCAACTCGGCGAACATTATTCAGGCGATCCAGGCCGCACATGATCGCGAAATGATTGTCGTAGCATTGACCGGACGCGATGGCGGCGGCATGGCTTCGCTGCTGCTGCCCGAAGACGTCGAGATTCGCGTACCGGCCAACGTCACCGCACGTATTCAGGAAGTCCACTTGCTGGCGATCCATTGCCTTTGCGATCTGATCGACAGCCAACTGTTCGGGAGTGAAGAATGACCCCTAATCGCCTTGGCCTTCTGGCCTTGACCCTGTGCCTCGGCATCAGCGGCTGCACCTCGGTGGTGAATGCCAGCCGTGAAGCGCCGATCGAAGACGACCGCGGTACCCGCACTTTCGGCAGCAAGATCGATGACTCGCTGATCGAAACCAAAGTCGGCGTTAACGTGGCCAAGGCCGATCCGGCCCTGGACAACGATTCGCACATTGTCGTCACCAGCTTCAACGGCGTCGTACTGCTGGCCGGCCAGACCCCGCGCGCAGACCTCAAGGAGAAGGCCGAACAGGCCGCCGCCAACGTTCAGCGCGTGAAAAAGGTTCACAACGAACTGCAAGTGATCGCACCTTCAGGCTTCGTCGCCCGTCAGAACGACTCCTGGCTGACCACCAAGATCAAGACCCAGATGCTCGCCGATGCCAGCATTCCCGGCTCGCGCATCAAGGTCGTGACCGAGAACGGCATCGTTTACCTGCTGGGCCTGCTGACCAAACAGGAAGCCGCCCAGGCGACCAACCTGGTTCAGGGCGTCTCCGGCGTGCAGAAGATTGTGAAGCTGTTCGAATACATCGACTGACCCGCAAAACGCAGGCACAAAAAAGGCGATCCAACCGGATCGCCTTTTTTATTACTTCACCACTTTCAGGCTTGGCCGGCCGCTTGGGCGCGGCGGCTCGCTGTCCGGTGGCGGAACATCGTCATCCTGCTCGATCTCGTCTTCGTCATCCATCGGCGACTCCAGATCGAACACCATGCCTTGACCGTTCTCCCGGGCATAGATCCCCAGAATTGCAGCAATCGGCACGTACAGACTGTGCGGGACGCCACCGAAGCGACCTTCGAAGGTCACAACGTCGTTGTCCATGTGCAAGTGCCGCACGGCACTTGGCGAAATGTTCAGGACAATCTGCCCGTCACTGGCAAATCCCTGTGGCACCTGCACCGCCGGGTACTCGGAATTGACCAGCATGTGCGGGGTGCAATCGTTATCCACAATCCACTCGTAGAGCGCGCGGACCAGATAAGGTCGACTGGAGTTCATAGCGGCTCCTTAAGCCTTAGCGCATGTCGCGTTCGACACCAGACAGACTCGCCTGGAAAGCCTCACGCGCAAACTGACGCTCCATATAATCAAGCAGCGGCTTGGCCGGCCGCGGCAGTTCTATACCCAGAATCGGCAAACGCCAGAGTATTGGCAATAGGCAGCAATCCACCAGACTTTGTTCCTCACTGAGGAAAAACGGCTTGTCGGCAAACAGCGGCGACACGCCCGTCAGGCTTTCGCGCAATTCCTTGCGCGCCACGACCCGGGCCGCTTCCTTGGTACGCGAATCCAGAATCAGATCCACCAGACCACACCAGTCGCGCTGAATGCGGTGAATCAGCAGACGGCTGTTGGCACGCGCCACCGGGTACACAGGCATCAATGGCGGATGCGGGTAACGCTCATCCAGGTATTCCATCACCACGGTCGACTCCCACAACGCCAGGTCACGATCGACCAGCGTGGGCAGACTGCCGTAAGGGTTCACTTCAATCAGTTTAGGCGGCTGACGACCAGCCTCCACAAAAATGATTTCGGCGCTGACACCCTTCTCTGCAAGCACGATGCGCACTCGGTGGGAATAGTGGTCGGCGGGGTCGGAGTAACAGGCCAACCGATTGGTCACGCCCATGGCGATCCTCCTCGCTTGTTGAAATAGTCGGAGCCGGAAAAACGCGCGCGCCCAGAGGGCGCCTCCCGCAACGGCTGGCGAACCAGGCGTTGCGTTTTCAGAGGCGCCCTTGGGCGCGCGCGATTAACAGCAATTGCTTGAAGCGTTATCAGTGCACGTCTTTCCAGTATTCACGCTTGAGCAGGTAGGCGAACACAAAGAAGAACGCCAGGTACAGCAAGACGTAAGTACCGATGCGCTGATGTTGCAGCTTAACCGGGTTAGCCGAGTAAGCCAGGAAGGTTACCAGATTCTTGACCTTCTCATCGAACTGCTCTTCGTTGAGGGTTCCGGTTTTCGGCACGATGGTCAGCTGATCGCACGCTTCATGAGTCAGCGGCGTACCGGTCAGCGGGTCATATTGCTTCTTGCCGTCTTCGACGATCTGTACCTGTTTGCAACCCACGACCTGACGACCTTGCAGGCCGACCAGCACGTTAGGCATGCCGACGTTCGGGAAAACCTTGTTGTTCACGCCCCATGGACGTGCAGGATCTTCGTAGAACGACTTGAGGTAACCGTAAAGCCAGTCGGTGCCGCGAACACGAGCCACCAGCGTCAGGTCCGGCGGCGCTGCGCCAAACCAGGTCTTGGCGTCGGCCGGCTGCATGCCGATGTTCATGTGATCGCCGATCTTGGCGCCGGTGAACACCAGTTTTTCCAGCATCAGTTCGTGCGGAACGCCGAGGTCATCGGCCACACGCTCGTAACGCTGAAACTTGGCACTGTGGCAACCCATGCAATAGTTGGCGAAAGTACGCGCACCATCCTGCAAGGCAGCCTTGTCGGAAACGTCGATGTCGACCTTTTCCAGTTCCGGACCACCGTGTTCGGCCGCGAAAGACAGCACTGGCAGAGCAGCAAAAATCAGAGCAAAAAATAACTTTTTCATCAGCCAGTCACCCTTTCCGGAACCGGTTTGGTCTTCTCGAGCCTGGTGTAGAACGGCATCAGAATGAAGTAGGCGAAGTACAGGAAGGTGCAGACCTGCGACAGCAGCGTACGGCCTGGCGTCGGGGCCAGAACGCCCAGAATGCCGAGGATCACGAACGAAATGCAGAACACCACCAGCCAGATCTTGCTCATCCAGCCTTTGTAGCGCATCGACTTGACCGGGCTGCGGTCGAGCCACGGCAGGACGAACAGCACCGCAATCGCTGCACCCATGGCGATAACGCCCATGAGCTTGTCAGGGACCGCACGCAAGATTGCGTAGAACGGTGTGAAGTACCAGACCGGTGCAATGTGCTCAGGGGTCTTGAAAGGGTTGGCTTGCTCGAAGTTAGGCTTTTCGAGGAAGTAACCGCCCATTTCCGGGAAGAAGAACACAATGAAGCAGAAGATGAACAGGAACACCACGACGCCGACGATATCTTTCACGGTGTAGTACGGGTGGAAGGCAATGCCGTCCAGCGGGATACCGTTTTCATCTTTGTGCTTCTTGATGTCCACGCCGTCCGGGTTGTTCGAACCGACTTCGTGCAACGCCAGGATGTGCAGCACCACCAGACCCAGAATCACGATCGGCAACGCAACCACGTGCAGGGCGAAGAAGCGGTTCAGGGTGATCCCGGAAATCAGGTAGTCACCACGGATCCACTGGGTCAGGTCGTTGCCGATGACCGGGATCGCACCGAACAGCGAGATGATCACCTGGGCACCCCAGTAGGACATCTGGCCCCACGGCAGCAGGTAACCCATGAAGGCTTCGGCCATCAGCGCCAGGTAGATCAGCATGCCGAAGACCCACACCAGCTCCCGCGGTTTCTGGTACGAACCGTAGAGCAGGCCACGGAACATGTGCAGATAGACCACGATGAAGAACGCCGAAGCGCCGGTGGAGTGCAGCAGGCGCAGGATCGAACCGTACTCGACGTCGCGCATGATGTATTCGACGGAAGCGAACGCTTCTTCCGCCGACGGGGTGTAGCTCATGGTCAGCCAGACACCGGTGACGATCTGGTTGACCAGAACGAGCAGCGCCAGCGAGCCGAAGAAGTAGAAGAAGTTGAAGTTTTTTGGAGCGTAATACTTGCTGAGATGGTCTTCCCACATCTTGGTGGCGGGGAAGCGTGCATCAACCCAATCCATGAACTTGCTCATCACGCTTTCTCCGTATCGACGCCAATGACAATCAGGTCATCGGTCTCATAGGAATGCGGGGGTACTGGCAGGTTCAAAGGCGCAGGTTGCGACTTGTAGACGCGGCCAGCCAGATCGTAGTGGGAACCGTGGCAAGGGCAGAAATAGCCGCCTACCCAGTCTTTGCCCAGATCCGCGGGTGCCACTTCGGGACGGAAGGTCGGTGAGCAACCCAGGTGAGTGCAGATCCCGATCAACAGGAGGATTTCCGGCTTGATCGAACGCACTTCAGGGTCGACATAAGTGGGTTGCGTGGAGTTTTTGGAGGTCGGATCGGAGAGCTGGCCCTCGATCTTCTTGAGATTCCCCAGGATTTCCTCGGTACGGCGGACAATGAACACCGGCTGGCCGCGCCATTCAGCAATCATCTGCTGCCCTGGCTCGATTTTGCTGACATTCACTTTCACCGGTGCTCCGGCAGCCTTCGCCTTGGCACTGGGAAACCATGACCCCACGAACGGGACCGCAGCCCCCACCGCTCCTGCAGCACCCACCACGGATGTGGCTGCTACCAAGAAGCGACGCCGGCCTGCATTCACGCCGTCATTGCTCATTCAGTCCTCTCCCATCAGCTTTGTGGCCTGTTAAATCAGGCGTCTACTAAATTGAAACTATGTACTTATAAAAATTTTGCCGAATGGTAATGAAAACCCCCAATTCTGACAAGGTAATTACCCGGAGGGCTGGCCCTCAAGCCTTGTAGTATAGGGGGTCTACGAATGTGGCAAGTTGTCACAGCGCAATTATTCAAGAAATCGCACGCATAAAAAAACGCCCGGTTCCGTGAGGAATCGGGCGTTCTTTTTGAACGTGGAAGCGAAATTAACGCTTCGAGTACTGCGGACGCTTACGCGCTTTACGCAGACCAACTTTCTTACGTTCAACTTCACGGGCGTCGCGAGTAACGAAGCCAGCTTTGCGCAGAGCGCTACGCAGGGTTTCGTCGTAGTCCATCAGAGCGCGAGTGATGCCGTGGCGGATTGCGCCAGCCTGACCACTTACACCACCACCGATGACGGTGACGTAGATGTCGAACTTCTCGACAGTCTCAGTCAGTTCCAGCGGCTGACGAACTACCATGCGGGCAGTTTCGCGACCGAAGAACGTGTCCAGGGAGCGGTTGTTGATGGAGATGTTACCAGTACCCGGACGCAGGAAAACGCGTGCGGTTGCGGTCTTGCGACGGCCAGTGCCGTAATTTTGAGTCGCCGACATAATGAACTATTCCGTTAAATCTTCAGTTCTTGGGGCTGCTGAGCAGTATGAGGGTGTGCAGCGCCCGCATAGACTTTCAGCTTACGGTACATGTCGCGACCCAGTGGGTTTTTAGGCAGCATGCCTTTAACCGCGGTCTCGATCACGCGCTCAGGGGCCTTGGCGATCAGCTTTTCAAAGTTGATCGACTTGATGCCGCCCGGGAAACCGGAGTGGGAGTAGTACATTTTGTCAGTGGTTTTAGCACCGGTAACACGGATCTGCTCAGCGTTGATTACGACGATGTAGTCGCCGGTGTCAACGTGAGGAGTGTACTCAGGCTTGTGCTTGCCACGCAGACGGCTCGCGATTTCGGTGGCCAGACGACCCAGGGTCTGACCAGCAGCGTCGACGACAAACCAGTCGCGCTTTACTGTTTCCGGTTTAGCAGTAAAAGTTTTCATTCTTTATAGCCTCAGGGGCCGCCTGTAAATAAGACGGCGGATCTTACTGAATAGTGCGTACTTTGACAAGTCAAAGGCAGCCGGATACAGACGCTTTCGGGGGCTCGGGTCGGCGCGTCCGTTCAACGGCAAGATTCTTCGGCGGCGGCGCATCACTTCCACTGCAGAAAGAGGTCGGCAATTATGCAGATTGCGAAAAAAATTTCAACCTGCTTTTATGCTTGTTTTGCCCAAGGAGCACCCGATGGACTATCGCCAGCTAGGCCGTACCGACCTGAACGTGAGTGCAATCTGCCTCGGCACCATGACCTGGGGCGAGCAAAACACTGAAGCTGAAGCCTTCGCCCAGATCGAGCGGGCAAAAGAGGCCGGGATCAATTTCCTCGACACCGCCGAGATGTACCCGGTGCCGCCGAAAGCCGAAACCTACGCCACCACCGAGCGCTACATCGGCAATTACTTCAAGAGCCGTGGCGACCGCGCCGACTGGATCCTCGCCAGCAAGATCGCCGGCCCCGGCAACACCATCGACTACATCCGCGACAAAAACCTGCGCCACAACCGCCACCACATCACCGAAGCCGTGGACGCCAGCCTCAAGCGCCTGCAGACCGACTACATCGATCTGTATCAATTGCACTGGCCGGAGCGCAGCACCAACTTTTTCGGACAGCTGGGCTACAAGCATCAGACCGAAGCCAACCTGACGCCGCTCGAAGACACCCTTGAAGCGCTCGATGAGCAAGTGAAGGCCGGCAAGATCCGTCACATCGGCCTGTCCAACGAGACCCCGTGGGGCACCATGCGTTTTCTAGCCCTGGCCGAAGCCCGTGGCTGGCCGCGCGCCGTCTCGATCCAGAACCCGTACAACCTGCTCAACCGCAGCTTCGAGATCGGCCTGGCGGAAATCGCCATCCGTGAACAATGCGGTCTGCTCGCCTATTCGCCGCTCGCGTTCGGTTTCCTGTCGGGCAAGTACGAGTGTGGGGCGCGCCCGCCAAAAGGCCGCCTGAGCCTCTACAGCCGCTTCAGCCGCTATTTCAACCCGCAATCGGAAGCGGCATGCAGCCGTTATGTGGCACTGGCCCGTGAACACGGCCTGGATCCGGCACAAATGGCCCTGGCCTTTGTGAACCAGCAACCGTTCGTCACCAGCAACATCATCGGGGCGACGACGCTGGAGCAACTGGACAGCAACATCGCCAGCTACGAGCTGAAACTGTCGAGGGAAGTGCTGGAAGGGATCGAAGCGATTCACAAGGATCATCCGAACCCGGCGCCGTGATCAGCCGCTAAAAGCGTCGCGAGCAGGCTCGCTCCCACAGGTACAGCGTGATCCTTGTGGGAGCGAGCCTGCTCGCGAAGGGGCCGGTCAACTCACTGCAAAACTCAAAGCGACCGCGCAATGATCTCCTTCATGATTTCATTGGTGCCGGCATAGATCCGCTGCACCCGCGCATCCGCCCAGGCCCGGGCCACCGGGTATTCCCACATGAAACCGTAGCCGCCATGCAGTTGCACGCACTCGTCGAGTACCTTGCATTGCAGGTCGGTGCCCCAATACTTGGCCATCGCTGCCGTCGGCACATCGAGTTTGCCTTGCAGATGCAGCTCCAGGCAGCGGTCGACGAACACCCGGCCGATCTGAATCTCGGTGGCCATTTCCGCCAGTTTGAAGCGGGTATTCTGGAAGTCGGCAATCGACTTGCCGAACGCCTTGCGCTCACGGGTGTAATCCAGCGTCCACTGAAGCGCCGCCTCGGCTGAAGCCAGACCGCCAATCGCCACGGTCAGACGTTCCTGCGGCAGCTCCTGCATCAGATAGGCAAACCCCGCCCCGGCCTGACCCAGCAGGTTTTCTTTCGGCACTCGCACGTCCTGGAAGAACAATTCCGACGTGTCCTGAGCCTTCATTCCGACCTTCTCCAGGCGCTTGCCCTTGTCGAAGCCCGGCGTGTTCGCCTCCACCAGAAACAGGCTGGTGCCCTTGGCGCCAGCCTTGGGATCGGTCTTGGCGACGACGATCACCAGATCCGCCAGAAAGCCATTGGTGATAAAGGTTTTCGAACCGTTGATCACATATTCGTCGCCATCCAGCACCGCCGTGGTCTTGACCCCTTGCAGGTCGGAACCGGCGCCCGGCTCGGTCATGGCGATCGCGGTGACCATCTCGCCGGAGACCAGCTTCGGCAGGTATTTCTGCTTCAGCGCCTCGCTGCCGTAATGCAGGATGTACGGCGCGACGATGTCCGAATGCAGTGAAAAACCGATACCGGTCAGACCCAGCCGCCCTACTTCTTCGATCACGACCGCGCTGTAAAGAAAGTCCGCCCCCAGCCCGCCGTATTCCTCCGGCAGGTGCGAGCAGAGCATCCCCGCCTCCCCCGCCTTGTTCCACAGTTTGCGGTCGATGTAGCCTTGTTTTTCCCATTGCCCATGGAACGGCACGGCCTCTTTTTCGAGGAATGTTCGTACGCTGTCGCGGAACAATTCGTGCTCGGAGCTGAACAAGGTTCTGGGAATCATGCGGCACCTTTTCTTTATTGTTGGAGGGATCAGACCTTCAGAGACTAAGCCGCGCTTCCGATACAGGACACTGGACACATCCGACAAAAAATAAGACGATCCAGCCGTCTGGTGACCACTTTCCCTTATAAAAACAAAAGTTGAATTATGTCCAAGCAAGTCTCCACGCCCTTGCGGCGCGTCAGCATCCTGGCGATCGACCGGGTTTTCGCTTCCACCCTCATGCAAGCCAAGGATTTCTTCCATCTGGCCAGCCTGCGTTACGGCAAACAACTGGGCCACGGCCTGACTCCGGCGTTCGAAACCCGCCTGGTCAGCCCCGACGGCAAACCGGTGAACAGCTTCAGTGACGTGGTCATGCCGGTGGACGGCGGCCTGGAAAACGCCGACGTCATCATCCTCCCGGCGTTCTGGGACGATTTCGATACGCTGTGCCAACGTTATCCACAGATCCTGCCGTGGCTGCGCGAACAGCATGCCCGGGGTGCCGTGCTCTGCGGCGAGGCTACCGGGGTGTTCTGGCTGGCCGAGGCCGGTTTGCTCAACGGCAAGGAAGCGACCACCTACTGGCGCTTCTTCAATGCCTTCGCCGAGCGCTTTCCGCAGGTCTATCTCAATCAGGACAAACACCTGACCGACGCCGACAACCTGTATTGCGCCGGCGGCACCACCTCAGCCTGCGATCTCTACATTTATCTGATCGAGCGCTTCTGCGGCGCCAATGTGGCCCAGGCAGTGGCCCGCGACATTCTCTACGAAGTGCAGCGCAGCTACGCACCGGGACGCATCGGTTTCGGCGGCCAGAAGCTGCACCAGGACGTGATCATTCTGCAGATCCAGCACTGGCTCGAAGAGCATTTCGCCGACAAGTTCCGCTTTGAGGACGTGGCCCGCGAACACGGCATGAGCATCCGCAACTTCATGCGCCGCTTCCAGACCGCCACCGGTGACAAGCCGCTGCACTACCTGCAACGGCTGCGCATCGAGACCGCCAAGGGCTTGCTCTCCGGCAGTCGCAAGAGCATCAAGACCATCAGCTACGAAGTCGGCTACGACGATGCGAGCTTCTTCGCACGGCTGTTCCGCCAGCACACCGAACTGTCGCCGAACCAGTACCGGCAGCAGTTCCAGCAAGCTGCCTGAAGATTCGACCAGACACAAAAAAGGGCCTGCATCTGCAGGCCCTTTTTGTTTGCCGAATCCGCTTAAGGCTTGTGTGCCCGGGACAGGAATTCGTGGGATTGCATCTCCAGCAGACGGCTGAGGGTACGCTGGAACTCGAACGTCAGACGTCCGCCGGTGTACAGGTCTTTCAACTCGACTTCGGCAGAAATGATCAGTTTGACGTTACGGTCGTAGAACTCGTCGACCATGTTGATGAAGCGTCGGGCGATGTCGTCGGTAGCAACGCTCATCTGCTCCACACCACTGAGCAACACGGCGTGGAAAATCTTGCCCAGTTCGATGTAGTCGTTCTGGCTGCGCGGGCCGTCGCAAAGTTCGCGGAAGTCGAACCAGGCCACGTCGTCGCAAGTGCGCAGGGCACGGATTTCGCGGTTTTCGATGATCAGCACATCGTTTTCCACCGCCGCCGTGCACTCAGGCGTCAGTGCGCGGAAGCTCTTGCGCAGGCTTTCGTGAGCGGCTTCGTCGAGCGGAAAGTGAAACAGCTCCGCTTGTTCGAGGTGGCGCAGACGGTAGTCGACGCCGCTGTCGACGTTGACGATCTCGGTGTTCTGCTTGATCAGTGCGATGGCCGGCAGGAAGCGCGCGCGTTGCAGGCCATCCTTGTACAAGCCGTCCGGCACGATGTTCGACGTGGCGACCAGGGTCACACCATTCTTGAACAACTCTTCCATCAGCGTGCCGAGGATCATGGCGTCGGTGATGTCGGAAACGAAGAATTCATCGAAGCAGATGACCCGCGATTCCGTCGCGAAGCGCTTGGCGATGATGGTCAGCGGGTTTTTCTCGCCGCCGAGGGTTTTCATCTCTTCGTGCACGCGCTTCATGAAGCGGTGGAAGTGGGTGCGGGTCTTTTCCTTGAATGGCAGCGCTTCGAAGAAGGTGTCCACCAGGTAAGTCTTGCCGCGACCCACGCCGCCCCAGAAATACAGGCCCTTGACCGGCGTCTGATCCTTTTTGCCAAACAGCTTGCCCAGCAAACCCGGCTTGTTCTGCTCGGCCGCGATCAGATCGTCGTACAGGCGTTGCAGATGACGCACGGCAGTTTCCTGCGCCGCATCATGGAAGAAGTCCGGGCGTTTCAGATCAGCTTGATATCGTTCTAGGGGCGTCATAATTCGTTAGCAAGGCAACAAAAACGGGCCGTCACTGTAGCGATGGCCCGTGGGAATGGCAATCGGCCCTTGGTCGGGCCGGCCCGTTGATTATTCCTGAACCGGTGTCAGAGCGATCCGCAAGGCCTCGACAGCCGCATCCCGCGCAGCCACGTCGGCGAACGCCGGGCTGTCGCCGACACACTCGCCTTCCAGCCAGACGCTGAAGCTCAGGTCTTCGCTGCGTACATCCAGCGCCTGACCCGATTGCAGTTGCTTGGTCACCTGACCGGCGGTTTTACCGTCGGCGAAGTTGCGCGACAGCAGCAATTGCTCGCCGTCGGCCGCCAGCAGACGGAAACGGAAGCTGCCGTCGTCTTCACGGAAACTGACGAAGCGCGCGGCTTTCGCGGCTTTCTTCTTGGTGGTCGCGGCCACCTGAACCTGATTGACGAACGAACGCAGGCCAACCGCTTCGCGCAACTCGTTGAGGAACGGCGTCGCCACCGCACGGGCCTTTTTGGCGCCGTGTTGCAGGATGTCTTCCAGATCTGCCGGGCGTTCGATCAACTGGTGATAACGCTCGCGGGACTCGCCCAGCTCGTTGTCGAGCAACTGGAACAGACGGTTCTTCGCCTCGCCCCAACCCAGACCGCCCAGCAGTTCGCTGCGGAACTCGTCGGCCTGCGCCGGCGTGGAGAAAGCCTGGAACAGGGTGAACAGGTGCGAGTTGTCCGGATCTTTCGCTTCGCCCGGCGCGCGGGAGTCGGTAACGATGCGCGAAATCGCGTCCTTCATTTCCTTGGCGCTGGAGAACAGCGGAATGGTGTTGTCGTAGCTCTTGGACATCTTGCGACCGTCCAGGCCCGGCAACGTGGCCACGCTTTCCTCGATCAGCGCTTCGGGCATGGTGAAGAACTCCTTGCCCTGGCCGAACAGGTGGTTGAAACGCTGGCCGATGTCACGGGCCATTTCCACGTGCTGGATCTGGTCGCGACCGACCGGCACCTTGTGCGCGTTGAACATCAGAATGTCCGCCGCCATCAGCACCGGATAGCTGTACAAGCCCATGGTGATGCCGGCATCCGGGTCTTCGCCGGTCTCGACGTTCTTGTCCACCGAAGCCTTGTAGGCGTGGGCGCGGTTGAGCAGGCCCTTGGCGGCGACGCAAGTCAGCAACCAGGTCAGCTCGGGGATTTCCGGGATGTCGGACTGACGATAAAAGGTCACGCGATCCACATCCAGGCCACCGGCCAGCCAGGTCGCGGCGATTTCCAGACGCGAGCGCTGGATGCGCAGCGGGTCATCGCACTTGATCAGGGCGTGATAGTCGGCCAGGAAGTAGAACGAATCGGCATTGCTGTCGCGGCTGGCGAGAATCGCCGGGCGGATGGCGCCGGCGTAGTTGCCCAGGTGCGGGGTGCCGGTGGTGGTGATGCCGGTGAGGATGCGGGTACGGTTCGTCATGGGTAATCGCTTGTCAGACTGCAATCAATTCGAGAGACGCGGCAGGATCAGATCCTTGAGATCGGTCAGCTTGCCATGAAAAAAGTGTCCGCATTCTGCCACTTTCAGCAGCTCATGGGGGCGCTGGAGTTTGTCAGACCAGTCGTAGACCAGCTGCGGATCGATCACTTCGTCGGTTTCCGGCTGGATCACCGTCAACTCGCCCTGTTGCGGCAACTGATCCTGATCGCCCAGACGCATCACCGCCGGCGCGACCATGAACAGGTGCTTGAGCTGCACGCCTTGGGCTTCGAGACGCCCGCCGAGACTTGCGGCAACAAATCCACCGAAGGAGAAACCGAACAGGGTCAGCGGCAGATCCGGGTGTTTTTCCAGCAGCCATGCGGCAGCGGCCTGGGCGTCGTCGACTTCACCGGTGCCCATGTCATGGGAGCCTTCGCTGGCACCGACGCCGCGATAGTTGAAGCGCAAGGTGATCAGGCCCGCGTCGCGCGCGGTGCGCTGCAGGGTCGAGACGACCTTGTTGAGCATGGTGCCGCCCTGCACCGGGTTGGGATGGCAGATCAGCGCGATGCCGCGTGGCTGCTCATTGTCCAGATACAAAGACTCAAGTTGCCCCACCGGGCCATCAATCACTACAGGGGTTTCACGCATCAGCAAGGAAGGAACTCCGTGACCTCGAATCGGGTCGACTCGTCTAGCAAATTGTCTGTGCCAGTCTATTGCGAGTGAATCGCGGTATACAGCGCAGGTTCGAGCCGTTAACGTAAAGCAAAGCCGTTTATAGAGGAAGGACTCGTGGAACACTCGCTCTTAGTTTGGTTGTTACCGACTCTTGCCCTGGTTGTGGGTGTCGCCATTGGTTTCCTGATCGCTCGCGTTGCGCCGAACGCCGCGCCCAGCCGCACGCAGCGTCAACTGGATGATATTCAGGAACGTTTCGACAGTTATCAGAACGAAGTGGTGACCCACTTCAACAGCACCGCCAATCTGGTCAAGAAACTGACCCAGAGCTATCAGGAAGTGCAGGATCACCTCGCCGAGGGCGCCAACCGCCTGGCCCTGGACGAGCAGACCCGTCAACGCTTGCTCGCCTCGCTGCACGCCGACGCGGCACAGGCCCCACGGGAGCGCCTGACGCCACCACGGGATCAGGAACCGCCGCGTGACTACGCGCCGAAGACCCCGAACTCGCCGGGCATGCTCGACGAGCATTACGGCCTGAAGAAGTAATCAGCCTTCGCGCCAACAAAAAGCCCCCGGACAATCACTTGTCCGGGGGCTTTTTTGTAGCTGACGGTTACGGGTACTGCTGAACCGTGCCCGGCTGTTGCTGGCCACCGTATTGCTGGCCAGGGATGGCCTTGAGGTTAACCTCGACACGGCGGTTCTGCGCGCGGCCATTGACGTCGCCATTGCTGGCAATCGGATTATCCGGACCGGCACCGCGAGCACTCAGGTTGGCACCGCTGACGCCTTGCGAAGTCAGGTAGGTCGCCACACTCTGCGCACGACGCTGGGACAGGTCCATGTTGTGCTGACGGCTGCCGGTGCTGTCGGTGTAGCCGACGATTTCGATCTGGTTCTGGTTGAACTCTTTGAGCGAGTTGGCCAGGTTGTTCAGCGGCTGATAGAAGCTGGAAGCGATGTTCGCCGAATCGGTGGCGAAAGTGATGTTGCCCGGCATGATCAGCTTGATCTGGTCGCCCTGACGCTGCACTTCAACCCCGGTGTTCGCCATGCTGGCGCGCAGTTTTTTCTCCTGCTGGTCGGCGTAGTAGCCGTAACCGGCGGCCGAGGCACCGACGACGGCGGCGCCGATCAGCGCACCCTTGCCGCGGTTGTTGTGGTCGATCGCGGCACCGGCCAGCGCGCCGGCCAAAGCACCGAGGCCACCGTACTTGGCGGTTTTGCTCATGCCCTGGGAGCCACCGTCGGCCTGACCCTGATTGTCATACGGGTTAGGCGAGGCGCAGCCGGACAAGACGGCCACGGCAGTAGCGACAATAATCAAACGACGCGTGGTGAACATGGAGTGCTCCTACATTTTGCATTCTGTGGTGCAGCGGCCATTGGCAACTGGCCCGTGCGGGCGTTGGATCATGACAATGCACAAAAATTCCGCTGGGCACCCGTGACAAAATGTTTAGGCACGCACAAACGGGTTCTCGCGCATTTCATCCCCCAGACGCGTATCCGGACCATGCCCGGCCACAACGGTCGCGTCTTCATCCAGGGTGTACAGCCGCTGCTTGATCGATCGCACGATGGTCGCCTGATCGCCGCCCCACAAATCCGTGCGCCCTACTCCGCGACGAAACAGCGTGTCGCCGGCAATCAACAGCTTAGCCTCGGAAAACCAGAAACTCATGGAACCTGGCGTATGCCCCGGTGTGTGCAAGGCCACGCCGCAGCCGCAGGCCAGTTCTTCATCGTCGCTCAACCAGCGATCGGGAGACGGCACCGGGGTGTACGGCACGCCGAACATCTGGCATTGCATTTCGAGGTTGTCCCACAGGAATTGATCCTCTTTGTGCAAATGCAAGGTCGCGCCGGTTTTTTCCTTCATCTGCCCCGAGGCCAGAAAGTGGTCAAGGTGTGCGTGGGTATGAATGATGCTGACCACTTTCAGGCCCAGTGCATCCACGCGGGCCATGATCAGATCCGGATTGCCGCCCGGGTCGACGACGATAGCCTTTTTCGTGATCGGATCGCCGATAATCGTGCAATTGCACTGCAAAGGGCCGACGGGGAAGGTTTCGCGGATCAGCGCTGGCGTGGCGGCGTGCATGGGAGTTCCTGCAGAGCAATGAATGTCGCGCAGCATACGACTGCCGACCTCAGGATTCTACGTCTTCAGCCGACACATGGTGCCTGGACGCCACGCGTCGGCCAGTCAAAAAAATAGTGTCAATATGATGTCACGCGTATCAGTTTTGATGCAAAATCGCCCTTTGTAGCGGCCACATTCAGGATAGGCCGCGGCCCATCCAGGAATATCCGCATGCCACGCCCGAATGAATCGACCGACAGTACTTCCTCTTCATTGACCGCTAACAGTCTCGTTAACAGCCTGATTTCCGGTACCCAATGGGAAAGCACCAAGTGGTATGACAAAAGTGCACCGACGGAGCTGACTTACAGCTTCATCAATCCGGTCTCCTCGTACTTCGCCACCAATTACAGTGCAGACAACGAATACAAGGCGGTGTTTGCCCTGACCGCCAATCAACAGGTCGCGGTCGCCAGTGCCCTGAGTGCCTGGAGCTCGGTTGCCAACATCAAGTTCAGCCAGACCACCGACACCCTCGCGAATGTCGGCGATCTGCGCTTTGGCGGCTATTCCCTGATGGAAAGCGGAACCGTGGCCTGGGCCTATTTGCCAGGTAGCACGCCCAAGTCCGGCGACGTCTGGATCGGCCCGGAGACCAATCAAGCGGACCCGAGCAAAGGCTCCTACGATTACCTGACATTCGTTCACGAAATCGGCCACGCCATCGGCCTCAAGCACCCGTTCGCCACCAGCCAGACCAACAGCACCGTGCTGGACGCATCACTGGACGATGTGCGCTTCACTGTAATGAGCTACAACGACAATTACTCGTACCAGCCCACCACGCCGATGCTCCTGGATATCCTTGCAATCCAGAGTCTGTATGGCGCCAATACTGCCTGGCAGGCCGGTAACACGACTTACACCTGGGCCAACAATCAGTCGATTTTCGAAACCATCTGGGATGGCGGCGGCATCGACACGATCGATGCCAGCAATCAGTTGAATGCAGTGCGTATCGACTTGAATGAAGGGGCCTTCAGCCAGATCGGCAAGGCGTTCCTCGATCTCAAGACCCTGACCGCCTTCAATGAAGGTCTGGCGATTGCTTACGGCGCAAAAATCGAAAACGCCGTGGGCACGGTCAATGACGACAGCCTGATCGGTAACGCCCTGGACAACATCCTCAATGGCCAGGCCGGCGCCGACACCATGAATGGTGGCACCGGGAACGACACCTACTTCGTCGACAACGTCGGCGATACGGTGATCGAGACCAGCACCCTGCCGAGTGAAATCGACACCGTGCTGAGCTACATCAATTACACCCTCGGCGCGAATGTCGAAAACCTCACCTTGCTGGGCACCGCCAACCTGAGCGGCACCGGTAACGCACTGAACAACGTCATCACGGGCAACTGGGGGCAGAACACGCTCGACGGCGGCGCCGGTGCCGACACCTTGATTGGCGGTGGCGGCAACGACATCTATGTGGTCGACAATGCCGGTGACATCGTCATCGAAAACAGCGAAGTCGGCGGCGGGACAGATACCGTCAAGACATCCATCAGCTACAGCCTGGTCGCGAATGTCGAAAACATCGAACTCACCGGTTCGGGCAATCTGAACGCCAACGGCAACGCCCTGAACAACGTGATGACCGGCAACAGCGGCAACAACGTGCTCAACGGCGGTGCCGGCCTGGATACCATGATCGGTGGCGACGGTGACGATACTTATTATCTCGACCAGGCCGGTGAACTGGCGCTGATCCAGGAAAACGCCAGCGAAGGCAATGACACCCTGCGCGTTTACTACAATGCTGGCGCACTGACCAACACCATCGATCTGAACCAAGGCAATCTCACCAACGTCGAAAATGTCTGGCTGATGGGCACCGGTGGCTACACCGTTCAAGGCAACAGCCTGGACAACTACCTGCTCGGCAGCGCATCGGCCGATACCCTGCGTGGCGGTGAAGGCAATGACCGTCTGGATGGCGCAGCGGGTGCCGACACGCTGGTCGGCGGCAACGGTGACGACACCTACGTCATCGACAATGCCGGCGACGTCATCATCGAAGCACTCGGTGAAGGTCGTGATCGGGTGCTGTCCAACATCGGCTACACCCTGAGCGCCAACGTCGAGGACGGCCAGTTGCTCGGCAGCGCCGACCTGTATCTCGTCGGCAACGGTGAGAACAACGTGCTCACCGGCAACAGCGGCAACAACATCCTCAACGGCCAGGAAGGCGCCGACACCATGGACGGCGGTGCCGGCAACGACACCTACTTCGTCGACAACGTCGGCGATGTGATCATCGAAAACGGCACCTCGCTGACCGAGATCGACACCGTGCTGTCCTCGTTGGCCGACTACACCCTGGGTGCCAACCTGGAAAACCTGACCCTGCGTTTCTCCGACAACATCAACGGCACTGGCAACGCGCTGAACAACGTTCTGACTGGCAACAGCGGCGACAACATCCTCGACGGCGGTGCGGGTGCCGACACCATGATCGGTGGTCTGGGCAACGACACCTATGTGGTCGACAACGTCGGTGACGTGATTCGCGAAACCAGTACCCTGATGACCGAGATCGACACCGTCCGTTCCTCGATCAACTACAGCCTTGGCGCAAACGTCGAAAACATCGTGCTCACCGGCTCTGCCAACCTGAACGCCAATGGCAACGCCCTGAACAACGTCATGACCGGCAACAGCGGCAACAACGTGCTCAACGGCGGCGGCGGTCTGGACACCATGATCGGTGGCGACGGTGACGACACTTACTACCTTGATCAGGCCGGCGAATTGTCGCTGATCCAGGAGAACGCCAGCGAAGGCACCGACACGCTGAGGGCTTACTACAACGCCACCCCGATGACCAATGTCATCAATATGAACCTGAGCAACCTGGCCAACGTCGAAAACGTCTGGCTGATGGGCACCGGCGGCTACATGGTACAGGGCAACAACCTGGACAATTATCTGCTCGGTAGCGCCTCGGCGGATACCTTGCAGGGCGGTGCCGGCAATGATCGCCTCGACGGCGCGGCCGGTGCGGACACCCTGATCGGTGGCAGCGGTGACGACACTTACGTCATCGACAATGCCGGCGACGTGGTGATCGAACTGGGCGGCGAAGGCCGCGACCGGGTGCTGTCCAACATCGGCTACACCCTGACCGCCAACGTCGAGGACGGCCAACTGCTCGGCAACGCCGATCTGTACCTGGTCGGCAACGGCCTCGACAACGTGCTTACCGGCAACAGCGGCAACAACATCATCAATGGTCAGGAAGGCGCCGACACCATGGACGGCGGCGCAGGCAACGACACCTACTTCGTCGACAACGTCGGCGACGTGATCATCGAAAACGGCACTTCGCTGAGCGAGATCGACACCGTGCTGTCCTCGTTGGCCGACTACACCCTGGGCGCCAACCTGGAAAACCTGACCCTGCGCTTTGCCACCAACATCAACGGTACCGGTAACGCGCTCAACAACGTCATCACCGGCAATGCCGGCAACAACATCCTCGACGGCGGTGCCGGTGCCGACACCATGATCGGCGGCCTGGGCAACGATACTTATGTAGTGGACAACGTCGGCGACATCGTCAGCGAGACCAGCACCCTGACCAACGAAATCGACACGGTACGCTCGTCGATCAACTACAGCCTTGGCGCAAACGTCGAAAACATCGTGCTCACCGGCTCTGCCAACCTGAACGCCAATGGCAACACCCTGAACAACGTCATGACCGGCAACAGCGGCAACAACGTGCTCAACGGCGGTGCCGGCCTCGACACCATGATCGGCGGCGACGGTGACGACACGTACTACCTCGACCAGAGCGGTGAACTGGCACTGATCCAGGAGAGCGCCAGCGAAGGCACCGACACGCTGCGTATTTACTACAACGCCACTGCCACCACCAAAGTCGTCAACCTGAACCTGAGCAATCTGGCCAACGTCGAAAACGTCTGGCTGATGGGTACCGGTGGCTATACCGTGCAAGGCAACAGCCTGGATAACTACCTGCTCGGCAGCGCTTCGGCCGATACCTTGCAGGGCGGTGCCGGCAATGACCGCCTCGACGGTGCGGCCGGCGCCGACACCCTGGCCGGTGGTACCGGCGATGACACCTACGTCATCGACAACGCGGGCGACCTGATAGTGGAAAATGTTGGCGAAGGCCACGACCGCGTCATCACCAGCATCAGCTACACCCTCGCCGCCAACCTCGAAGATGCGCAATTGCTCGGCAACAGCGACCTGTATCTGGTCGGCAACGGCCTGGACAACGTGCTCACCGGCAACGGCGGCAACAACATCATCAATGGCCAGGAAGGTGCCGACACCATGGACGGCGGTGCCGGCAACGACACCTACTTCGTCGACAACATTGGCGATGTGATTATCGAAAACGGCACCTCGTTGACCGAGATCGATACCGTGCTGTCCTCCCTGGCCAACTACACCCTGGGTGCCAACCTGGAAAACCTGACCCTGCGCTTCGCCGACAACATCAACGGCACCGGCAACGCGCTGAGCAACGTCATCACCGGCAACGCCGGCAACAACGTCCTCGACGGCGGTGCAGGTGCCGACACCATGATCGGTGGTCTGGGCAACGACACTTACGTGGTCGACAACGCTGGCGACATCGTCACCGAGACCAGCACCCTGGCCAACGAGATCGACACCGTGCGCTCGTCGATCAACTACACCCTGGGTGCCAACGTAGAGAACCTGCAACTGACCGGCAGCGCCAATTTGATGGGCTACGGCAACGCCCTGAACAACGTGCTGACCGGCAACGACGGCAACAACGTGCTCAACGGCGGCGCCGGCAACGACACGCTGATCGGCGGACTCGGCGTGGACATGCTGACCGGCGGCACCGGTGCCGACACCTTCGTGTTCAACAACCTGAACGAAGTGGGCACGGGCTCGCAGCGTGATGTCATTTATGACTTCAGCAGCCTGCAGGGCGACAAGATCGACCTGTCCGCGTTCGATGCCAATCTGGGTGTGGCCGGCCTCGACGCCTTCACCTTCATTGGTTCCGGCGACTTCACGGGCGCCGGCCAACTGCGGTTTGCCGATCAGGTGTTGTCCGGCAACGTCAGCGGTAACGCGGGCGCGGACTTCGAGATCCATCTGGTGGGCGTGAACGCATTCAGTGCCCAGGATCTCGTGGCCTGAGTTCAGCGTGCCGCACCCTGGCTGTTGCGCCCGGACGCAACGGCCAATGTAAAACGCCCCGACTGGTTCGGGGCGTTTTGCATTCACGGGTCGCGCACAACCCGACTACACCAACAACCCCAGTTCCTTGGCCCGCGCCACGGCCTGGGTGCGCCGCTCCACCCCCAGTTTGCTGTTGATATGACTGGCATGGGTTTTCACGGTGTGCAGCGAGATGAACAGTTGATCGCTGATTTCCTGATTCGAGCAACCCTGAGCGATCAGACGCAGCACCGCCAGTTCGCGGCTGCTGAGCTGTTCGGTAGCGGCGGATTCCGCAGTGGGGCGAGCCTGGGCCTGAGGGAATTGCTCGAGCAATTGCTGACCGACGGCTGTCGGTGCGGTCAGTGACAGTTGCCCGCGCAACCAGTCCGCATGTTCCTTGACCAGCACATCGAAAGGTTGCAGGACGCCGCCGGCCGCCGCTTCCAGCGCCTGATTCAACGCCTTGCGGGCTTCAGGCTCGCGCCCACCCGCCAACAGCAGCGCCACTTTTTGCGTCAGTGCCATCACGCTGAGCAGTTGCCGCCCGGTTTGCTGGCCGTTCTCCAGCAACACGTTCAGCCGCCCTTCGGCGAGCATCGGCTGCCCCTGAATGACGTCCAGCAACGCCTGTTGCAGTTCGACGTGCAACGGCAGTTGCGGATGAAACTCCGGCGGTGCCGCCGCGCGTTCACCGGTGTAGGTCTGGCCCAGTCGAGCCAGCCAGGCTTCGGCCAGATCGATACGCCCCTGAGCCAGCCACAGCTCACATTTGACCAGAGTAATCATCGCCAGATAGTAGATCGGCGGAACGTCCCAGATATGCATCAGGCGTTCGGCTTCGGCCAGCTCGGCGAAGGCCTTGGCGAAATCGCCGCTGCTGCCGTCGAGTCGTGCAATCACACAGTGGCCGATCAACACACTGATGTCACGACAGGCCCGCGCTTCCGTCAAGCCTGCCTGCAATCGCACCCTTGCCGCCTGCGGCTGCAATCGCATGGCCAGCAGAAAACCCTCATACAGCGTCAGGCGCGCACGCACGGCGTACAAACGCTGTGCGGACAATCCGCGCAAGCGCTCCAGCCCTTGGCGCACCTCATCGAGCGCACGCAGGATTTCGCCGCGCGCCTGCAGGACGCGGGCACGATCGTAATGCGCCAGCGCCTCGAACAAGGGATTGCCGACCCGCTGCGCCAGTTCAAGCGACTCGCGGTTCAAGCCCCGTGCGCGCCACAGATCGCCGTCGGCGATCGCCAGGTTGGACAAGGTCGACAGGCACATCAGGCGCTGGCCGTAGCGCTTGGCCGGCAGGCTTTCCAGTGCCTCGCTGCAATACTCGATGGTCTGCTCGCGATGGCCCCTCCCGCGGGCGATGATGCCCTTGAGCGCCAGCCATTGGGCCAACATCGATTTCTGTGCGGTGGCCGATGGTGCCGGCAGAAACCGACTCAGATGACTGGCGAGTTCCTCTGCCGCATCGAGCTGACAGGCCAGGCCCAGCGCCCAGCTGTACAACACGATCAGGCGCGGAGTGCTGATCAGCAGGCTGTCGGGCAAGTCCATCTTCCAGCGCAGCAGCATGCCGACGTTCTGCTCGGCCAGCAGTTGTTCCTCGGACAGGTTCTGTACCAGATTGGCCGCGACGTCCAGATGCCCTGCGCGCAGTGCCTGCTCGACAGCTTCATCCAGAAGACCCTGGGCATTGAACCAGCGACAGGCGCGCAGATGCAGCGTCGCGGCCGGCACCAGTGCCCGGGTGATAGGCCGGCTGCGCAACAGGTCGGAAAACAGGTGGTGATAACGATACCAGTGCCCGTGCTCGTCCAGCGGCACCAGGAACACCTGATGCGCCAGCAGGAAACGCAGGATTTCCGCGCTGTCATGGGCTTCGCGCACCGCGTCGCACAGTTCGCTGCAAAAGCGCTCCTGCGGTGCGGTGTCATAAAGAAACGCCTGAACCTCGGCGGGCAGACAATCGATGACTTCTTCCAGCAGATATTCGCGGATCAGCCCTTCCCCGCCGTTCAACGCTTGCGGCAGGGCCGATTCGGTGCCGGCTTCGGCAATCGCCAGCAGCCAGAAACGCAGCCCGGCCACCCAGCCTTCGCTGCGCTGGATCAGGTTTTCCAGCGCTTCACCGCGCAGGGAACTGCTGTGACGATCAAGCAGTGCCAGGGCTTCGTCATGGGTCAGACGCAGATCCTGTTCGTGCAGTTCCAGCAACTGGCGCGAAAGGCGCAGACGCGCCAGGTGCCAGTCCGGGCGCTGCCGACTGGTGACCATGACCACCAGGCCATCCGGTAAGTGATTGAGGAAAAATTGCAGGCAACGGTCGAGCACCGGCCCTTGAGCGAGGTGGTAATCATCCAGTACCAACAGCAGCGGGGCCGTCGGTTGCAGATGCAGCGCCAACTCATCCAGCAGGCCATCGAGCCATTCTTCGAAGGCAAACGGCTGGTGACGCTGACGCATTTTCAGCAGCCCCAATGCCCGGCTGCCCAATTGCGGAAAGTAATCCTGCAAACCTTCGAGAAGACGTTCGAGAAACCGCCCCGGATCGTTGTCCCGCGGGCTCAGCCCCAGCCACAGACTTTGCCAGTGTGCCGGCAGACTCTGGCAGAACTCCACCGCCAGCGAACTCTTGCCGAACCCGGCCGGGGCGCTGACCAGCAACAGGCGCCCTCCGAGCCCGGCGCTCAGGCGCTCGCACAAACGGGGTCGCAGCACGTAGCCGTCGGGTAGCGGCGGACGGAAAAAACGTCCGTCCAGTGCCGCGACGGCAACGCTTGCAGGGCCCGGAAGTGGGGACAGATCAGTCATGGCCGGCTCTTGTTTGTAGGGCTGTTGGCGGCGTAGCAGATGCCCGCAGACTAGCCTTAAACGGAGCGGTTATGAAGGTCGTTGCTACAAATGGCTACAAAAAGGCTACGGAAAAAGCGACAGGCAAAAAAACGCCCCGAACCTCTCGGGGCGTTTTCACGAGGATGCGGCCTCGGTTTACAGGAGCTTAGCGAATACCGTCCTGGCGCAGGGCGGCCGGCGAGAAGTCGCTGATGGTGGCGGTGAAGCCAAAGTCATAAGCCCGGCTTTCTTCGTTCTTCATGCCCAGTGCCAGATAACGACCGGACTGCAGATCGTAGAGCGTTTCCAGGGTGTACCAAGGCACCTGCACGTTGTAGTAGTCCTGGGCGTGAGCTTCCGCCACGCGCCACAGTTGGTTGCGACCGTCGTAGTGATCGATCACGGCCGCTTGCCAGGTGTCTTCGTCGATGAAGAAGTCACGCTTGGCGTAGATGTGACGCTGGCCTTCCTTCAGGGTCGCAGTCACGTGCCAGACGCGACGCAGTTCATAACGCGCCAGATCCTGATTGATGTGACCTGCCTTGATGATGTCAGCGTACTTGAGCTTCGGATCGTCGAGCTTGTAGCTGTCGGAGGCGATGTACATCTCTTGCTTGCCAACCAGTTTCCAGTCATAGCGATCCGGTGCACCGTTGAACATGTCCAGGTTGTCGGAAGTACGCAGACCATCCGCCGCGGTACCCGGGCCGTCATAGGACACTTGCGGTGCGCGACGTACACGACGCTGACCGGCGTTGTAGACCCATGCCGAACGCGGCTCTTTCACCTGATCGAGCGTCTCGTGTACCAGCAGCACGCCACCGGCCAGACGTGCCGGCGCGGTCACTTTCTGCTTGAAGTAGAACAGGATGTTGCCCGGGTTCGCCGGATCGTAATCCTTCATCCGGTCACGGAACACGAACTGATCCTGGAAGTACACCAGGCTGAACGAGCCGTTCGGTTGCGGCGTGGCCTGGGTTACCAGACGGGTCACGCTGCCGCCGCGATAGCGGGTGATGTGGTTCCAGATCACTTCCACACCGGTTTTCGGAATCGGGAACGGCACGGCGGTATCGAAGTTTTCCAGGCCGTTTCCGCCTTGCACCAGATTCGTGGTGGTGGCGTTTTTCTTGATGGCGGCAAATACCGAGTCCGGCACGGTGGCACCGCGATGGGACGGATAGACCGGCATCTTGAAGGTGTCAGGGTAGCGCTGGAACATCGCGTACTGACCCGGCGCGAGCTTGGCTTTGTACTGATCGACGTTCTGTTTGGTGATGGTGAACAGCGGTTTTTCACTGGCGTACGGGTCGGACAGGAAGCCTTTGCTGTCGGCGGTGCCGGCATTTTTCGGCATCGGTTTCCAGGCCGGGATCGAGCCATCGGCGTTACCGGCCATTTCGGCGCCCATCGGGGTCAGGCTCTTGCCCAGCTTGTCCGCTTCGGCGGCAGGCACCGCCGCCATGACACCGGTCGCCAGCAGCGACAGGCCCAGAACACCGGCGTGGAACAGACTTTTTGTTATTTTCATAAATTCGTTCGTCCTGAAAATGCAGTGCTTAGAAGTTCACGCCGAAGCTGAGCGCCACGAAGTCGCGGTCATCCACGGTGGTGTACTTGCCGTCGAAGAAGTTGGTGTACGCCAGGCTCGCGGTGTAGGTGTTCTGGTACTCGGCATCGACACCCAGGCTCACCGCCTTGCGACCTTCCTCGAAGTTGCCGCCAGGGCCTGGCGAGTAACCGCTGACGTCGTGGGACCAAGCCACGTTCGGCTTGAGGTTCACGCCGGCGAACACGTCGTTGTATTCCCAGATGGCGCGACCGCGATAACCCCACGAAGTCGAGGTGGTGAAGCCTTCGTCGGTGCAGTTGCGGCTGCGGTTGTTCTGCGGCGAACCGGGACCCGCACCGTTGATGGTGCTGGCGTTGAGGATGTTGGCGCAGGTGTTGGCACCGCCTGTGGCCGGCAATTCGCCCGGACCGTAGACCGGGTCACGGCCGTAACGGACGTCGGAGGAGCTTTCCAGGCCGCCGACGTGGGTCACGCCCACTTCGCCCACCAGGGTCAGACGGCTGGCGCCCATGACCTGATCGAAGAAGTGCGTCAGGGTGGTCTGGAACTGGGTGATTTCCTTGCGACGGTAGCCGTGCAGGTCCTGACCCGGAACACCGGTCAGCAGCGAGGCATTGCTCAATGCGCCGCCCAGCGGACGCACACCGGCAAACAGAATGTCGGTGGAGTTCAGTTGCACCGGCGCGTTCGGACGGTAGCTGATTTCACCGCTCCACGCCGTACCCGTAGGCAGGGTGGTGGAGAAGCTCAGGCCATACAGGCGAATGTCTTCAGGGTATTCAACGAAGTACTGCGAATTGCCGGCCACCAGCAGTGGTGCAAGCGCAGCGAACGGCCCCGGCAATCCCCTGGCGGTGTTGTAGACCGACTGTGGCGCCCCCGTAGCGCTGAAGATCGGCGCACGGCTGTGGTAGTTCATGAAGTACGCACCGAACTCGGTGTCGAGTGGATCGAACATGTATTTGAAGGACGCGCCCCACTGGCCGCTGTCCCGTGCATCGCGATCGCCGCCGCGACGCACCAGTACGCCTTCCTCGTTGACGTCCACACCGTTGGCAGCGAGTGGACCGAGGGCCACGGCTGGAATGGTCGAACGCTTGTTCAGCACGCGCAGGTTGCTGTCGCAACCGTCGGCAATGATGTCCGGCTGGGAGAAGAAGGTGCCGCAGTTGTCGACGACGGTCTGGTCCCACTCGAGCTGATAGAAGGCTTCGGCGGACAGGTTTTCGGTCAGGCTCTGGGACACGTAGAACATGTTGACCGGGATCAGGCCCTCCTTGATCTCGGCGCCTGGACGACGGAACGCGGACACGTCGATCGGGTTGATCGAGTTGATGCCGCCGCCGATGAAGGTACTTTCACCCCAGCTCACCACCTGTTTGCCCAGACGCACGGAGCCTGGCTGATCGGCGATCGAGTAGTTGTGGTAGACGAAGGCGTCGAGGATCTGACCGCCGGCGGACTTGGCGCCTTCCTTGCGGTTGTTGTCGCTGATGTCCTTGAACTCGCGGCTCTCGTCCTTCAGTTCGAAGTCGTACCAGTATTTGCCACGGACGAACACGCCGGTGTCGCCGTATTTCAGTTCAAGGTCATGGATGCCCTTGAAGATCTTCGAGAAGGTTTCGCCGCTCTTGAAGTTGGCATGGCCGTCGTCGGATGTCTGGGACAGACCGTGACCGCCGTTGTTGACGCCGATGAGGTTCTTGTTCGGGCTCTGGGTGGACCAGCTGGCACCGATCGACAGGGAGGAGTCGAACTGGCCTTCGATTTCACCGACGTTGAAACTGACGCCGAATGCGGGCCCGGCGAGCGAAGAAGCAAGACTGACGGCCAGAGGCAGCTTTGCCCGGCGCCAGAACTGGTTTACTGAGGTCATCGACGCTACTCCATGTGCATTATTGTTATGGCAGTGAGTACTTTTAAAAACGCCTGAAGGACCGGGCGCCAGAGGCTTCCCGAAATCGCTTCAATGTTGCATCGCCCCGTTTGTGCGTGTGCCCCGTTCTTAAAAATCCTTGAGCGGACTATAGCCAGCAGGTGGTACTGCTTGATCCCTCTAAAGTGTGATTTGCAGCTGCCAACCACTCTGGAACAGTCCTTTCGCCAGTCCGACGCATGTCGGCACGGCAAGGATGGCTGAAAATTCGGATTTCACAAGCCAAGCGCTTGCTTGGTGGGTCTGGCGCGCCGTTTTCGGCGCGCCAGAGGACGCTCAGAGCGTCGAGAGGAAGGTGCTGTTGTTGGCCTGCCATTCGGTGATGTCGAGGCGGATGCGCTTCTTGTCGAGCTTGCCGACACTGGTCTTGGGAATTTCAGTAACAAGCGCGATCTGGCTCGGAATCGCCCACTTGCTCAAGTGCCCCAGTTCAACGAACGGCTTGAGATGTTCCTTGAGCTCGCGCGCCCCGATGGCGTGCCCTTCGCGGACCACCAGCAAGGCAAACGGGCGCTCGCCCCACTGTGGATCGGCGATGCCCACCACTGCTACTTCACGTACCGCGACGTGACGGCTGATCAGGTCTTCGAGGTCCAGCGAAGAGATCCACTCGCCACCGGTCTTGATCACGTCCTTGATCCGGTCGCGGATGTCGATCACGCCCATGTTGTCCAGCGTGGCGACGTCGCCGGTGTGCAGCCAGCCACCGGCCCACAACTCGGCGCCCTTCTGCGGCTCGTTGAAGTACCCCTCGGTCAGCCATGGAGCGCGCAGCACCAGTTCGCCCTGGGTTTCACCGTCGGCCGGGAGGAAATTGCCCTCGGTATCGACGATGGCCGCTTCGACCAGTGGCCCCGGCACGCCGGCCTTGATCCGGTAGGTGGTGCGCTCGTCTTCGGTGCCCGCCATCAATTCATCGTTCAGATGCGCGCACGAAACCAGTGGCCCGGTTTCCGACATGCCATACGCGGCCGTCAGTTGAATGCCCTTGCTCTTGGCCGTTTCATACAGCGTGCGATTGAGCGCACTGCCGCCGATGACGATTTTCCAGCCGCCGAAATCGGTGCCTTGCGCGCCCTTGGCGTTGAGCACCATCTGCAGGATGGTCGGCACACAGTGGGAGAACGTGACCTTCTCCTTGCGCCACAGCTCGACCAGGAACTCCGGGTCGTAACGCCCAGGATAAACCTGCTTGAGCCCAAGCATGGTCGCCACATACGGCAGGCCCCACGCATGCACGTGGAACATCGGGGTGATCGGCATGTACACGTCGTTGGTGCCCAGCAGCCGCACGCTGTCGATGGCGCCCATGATGGTCGACACGCCCATGGTGTGCAGCACCAGTTGCCGATGGGTGAAGTACACGCCTTTCGGGTTGCCAGTGGTGCCCGTGGTGTAGAACGTGGTGGCGACCGAGTTTTCGTCGAAATCCTGGAAGTCGTATTGCGGACTCGCGGCCGCCAGCAGTTGCTCGTACTCACCGACCAGGTTCGGCAGATCGGCGGTTTTTTCCGGCAGATCGGTCAGCAGCAGGGTTTTCTCCACCGTGGTCAGGTGCGGCGCGATGGCCTGGTACAGCCCGACAAACTCGCTGTTGACCAGCACGAAGCGGTCCTCGGCGTGGTTCATGGTGTAGAGGATCTGCTCCGGCGACAGGCGCACGTTGATCGTGTGAATCACCGCGCCGATCATCGGAATCGCAAACATGCACTCCAGGTAGCGATGGCTGTCCCAGTCCATCACCGCCACGGTGTCACCGGCCTTGACGCCAGCCGCCGTCAGCACGTTGGCCAGCCGCGCGACACGTTCGATCAGCGTCGGGTAGCTGTAGCGCAGCTGGTCACGGTAGATGATCTCGCGGGTTTTCTCGTAACGGGCGCCCGACATCAGCAGCCGTTTAATCAGCAGTGGATACTGGTACGCCCCTTCGGCGGGCGGAATAACGCGAGTCTGCAACATAAGAATCCCTTTTCTGACTGCACGGTGTTGGCTTTGGAGTTTCGTACTCTAGAACCCTTATACGTCAGCCAAATCAGCCAAAGGAATGATTTGCAGAGCCGTACAAATGCTAGCTTTGCGCCAGCATTTGCCGGTATTCGTCACCGATCAGGCCGTTTGCCCTACAGCCGCTTCGGAAGGCGTACGTGGGAAAACCACCGCAGCGAGGAAAGTCAAAGCGCCAAAACCCGCGAGAATCAGGTAAAGCCCCACAAAACCATGGCGCGGTTCGACATAAGAAATCAGCGGAATCGCCGTCGCACTGGCACCGAACGATAAACAGTAACGCAAGGCAAACACCCGCGACTGCCATTGCGGCGCAACGAAGTTGGCGACCATCGAATCGTTCACCGTCACCTGGCCAAACACCACGAACATGAACGCCGCCCCGACGGCGATCACCGCCCAGCCATCGACATAAGCCAGGGCGAGCAGCAACGGCGCCTGGCACAACGTCAGCGCGATAAACGGCCACTTCAGGCTGACGCGATGCAACACCCGGCCGATGCTCAACTGGGCAATCGCACCAAAGGCGTAAGCCAGACTGACCACCACACCGAGGGTTTGCGGCGAGGCGAACAGATCATGCAAGCGGTCCTGAAACAGTTTTGGGTAGGTCATGGTGGTGGCGTTGAACACCACCCCGCCGGTGGCCGTGGCCAGGGCCAGCACACCAAACACCATGAACATCGAAATGCGCTGGCCGCCGGCGCCTTTGAGCGCGGTGTGCGGGCGCTTGGGAATCGGCTCCTCGCGCACCTGCAAGGCAAAACCGATCCCCAGCACGATCGCCACCGCCCCCGGGATCAGAAACGCCGAGCGCCAGCCGAACTGCGCCACCAGCAGCCCGGTGATCAATGCCGAGAACGCCACGCCGAGGTTGCCCCACATGCCGTTGATACCGATCTCGCGCCCGCGATTCTGCGCATAGGCCACCAGCATCGCCGTGCCGACCGGGTGATAGATCGCAGCGAAAATGCCGATCAGGGTCAGGCCGATGACCAGCATCGTCGGACTATTACTGAAGCCGGTGAAAATCGCCGAGGCACCGATGCCGAAGAAAAACACCAGCATCATCTGCCGTCGGCTCCAGTGATCGCCCAGCCAGCCGGCCGGTAGCGAACACGCGCCGAACGCGATAAAGCCACCCAGTGACAGGCCGATCAGCGCGGCGTAGTCGAGGGCGAAGGCCTGGGTCATGCCGAGCACGGCTGCAGGGAAAATCAGCATGAACATGTGATCGATCACATGGGCGGCGTTGATGTAGCGAATGACGTTTCTGGACTGGTTCATGACGGCACGCTTTACGTTGTAGTGAGCGCTCATGCTAAGTTGGCCGGAAAGCGCATTCCTGCCATCCAAGTCATCGAATCCGACATGTTGATCAGCCATTTCGAACACGGACCGGTCAGTGCCTATCCACGGGACTATCTGGACGGCTCGCACCAGCCGCTGCACATGCACCGCGAGGCGCAATTGCTTTATGCAGTGAGCGGGGTGATGCGGGTGGTGACGGCGCAAGGTGCCTGGGTGCTTCCGCCGAGTCGGGCGGTGTGGATTCCGCCCGAAGTCGCTCACGAGATCTTCATGTCCGGCGATGTGCAGATGCGTTCATTGTTCATCGCCCCCGAACTGGCGCCGGCCAGCCTGCGCAACTGTTGTGTGCTGGCGGTGACGCCATTGCTGCGCGAACTGATCCTGCGTGCGGTGCAGGGCCCGCCGCATGCCGACAATCCGCTGATCCAGCAACTGATGCTGGAAGAGCTCGCCAGTCTCGAAAACCTGCCACTGCATATTCCGATGCCCACTGACCGGCGCCTGCAAGGCATTTGCCTGGCGCTGTTGCGCACGCCGGATCATCGCAACACCCTGGAAGACTGGGCGCAGCAGGTCGGCGCCAGCTCACGCACGTTGGCGCGGCTGTTCCAGCAACAACTGAAGATGAATTTCAATGCCTGGCGCCAGCAATTGCGCCTGATGGAAGCCCTGCCCCGCCTGCTCGCCGGGGACAGCGTGCAGAGCGTGGCGCGGGATCTGGGTTACGGCAGCGCGCGGGCGTTCAGCGCGATGTTTCGCCGTTTGCTCGGGGACAATCCCCGGGAGTACCTCAACGCCCTGAATCAGCTTCGCTCGATCAATGCATCTCGGTGAACGCGAGTTTCACGCCGATGGCGATCAGCACCGCGCCCATGGTGCGGTCGAACCAGTGGCCCATGCGGGCGAAACCGGCGCGCACGCGCTGCTGGCTGAACAGCATGGCCACCAGGCAGAACCAGGTGGCGGTCGCAACGGCGAGATAAATGCCGTAACCGGCCTGTACTGTCAGCGGGGTGTGCGGGTTGATCACCACGGTGAACAGCGACAAGAAAAACAACGTGGCTTTCGGGTTCAGGCCGTTGGTCACGAAACCCGAGGTGAAGGCGCCACGGGCGGTGCGTTCGCCGGCTTCTTTGTGCAGATCATCGGTCACGGTTTTCGCCGGTTGCGCACGCAGGGCCTTGAAGCCGATGTACAGCAGGTACGCGGCGGCCGCCCATTTCAGGGCGTTGAACAGCACAATCGATTGGGAAACGATCAGGCCGATCCCCAGCAGCGAATAACCGACGTGCAGGAAAATCGCCGTGCCCACGCCCAACGCCGTCCAGGTCCCGGCGCGTCGCCCATGGGTCACGCTTTCGCGCACCACCACGGCGAAATCAGGACCGGGGCTGGCGACGGCCAGCAGGTGGATCAGGGCAACGGTCAAGAATTCGGTCCAGTACATGGGGGCTCCTTTCGGCCAAGCGTAACGAGTTGTTTCATCTGGTAGGCTCGGCAGATTACGCCTTCCCTTCAAAGCACAACAGGTACAGTTGATGACGAACGCCCACCGCGCCGTATTCCTCGATCACCCGTCGCTGGATCTTGGCGATCTCGATCTGAGCCCTTTGCGTGACTGCTTCAGCGATCTGCAACTGTTCGCCCAGACGTTGCCTGCGCAAGTGAGCGAACGCCTGCAAGGGGCAACCGTGGCGATCAGCAACAAGATCCTGATCGACGCCGCCGCCATGGCCGCCAACCCTCAGTTGAAACTGATCCTGATCACCGCCACCGGCACCAACAACGTCGATCTGGCCGCCGCCCGCGCCCACGGCATCACGGTGTGCAACTGCCAGGGTTACGGCACGCCGTCGGTGGCGCAGCACACGATCATGCTGCTGCTCAACCTCGCCACGCGTCTGGCCGATTATCAAAAAGCCGTCGGCGAAGGCCGCTGGCAGCAGGCGAAACAGTTCTGCCTGCTGGACTACCCGATCGTTGAGCTGGAAGGCAAAACCCTCGGCTTGCTTGGACACGGCGAACTCGGCGGCGCGGTCGCGCGTCTGGCCGAAGCCTTTGGCATGCGCGTGTTGCTGGGGCAGATTCCGGGGCGCCCGGCCCGTCCGGATCGTCTGCCGCTGGAGGATCTGTTGCCGCAGATCGACGCCCTCACCCTGCACTGCCCGCTCAACGAACACACCCGGCATTTCATCGGCGCCCGCGAACTCGCCTCGATGAAACGCGGCGCGTTCGTGGTCAACACCGCCCGGGGCGGGCTGATCGATGAACAGGCACTGGCCGACGCCTTGCGCAGCGGTCATCTGGGCGGCGCGGCCACCGATGTGCTGAGCGTCGAGCCGCCGACCAACGGCAATCCGCTGCTGGCCGCCGACATCCCGCGCCTGATCGTCACCCCGCACAACGCCTGGGGCAGCCGCGAAGCGCGGCAGCGGATCGTCGGCCAACTGGTGGAAAACACTCAGGCGTTCTACAGCGGTAAGGCGCTGCGGGTCGTCAGTTGATAAACTGCGGCACTTTTTTTCACAGGAGCAGTTATGGATCCGCGCAGTGAAGTACTGCTTCGTCAGGCCGAGTTATTCCAGGGTTCGGTGTTGCTGGCCGGTTTGCCTGCCGATGATCTGCTGGGGCGCCTGCCCGATGCGTTTGGCTGGTGCTGGCACGCCGGCGATCAGGCCGCGCTCGATGCGCGTTTCGAAGGGCGTAGCCATTTTGGCGTGAACGTGCCGGAACGCGAATTCACCAACGCCGTGGTGTTCCTGCCCAAGGCCAAGGACCTGACCGATTACATCCTCAATGCCGTGGCTTCGCGCCTGGCCGGGCGTGAGGTGTATCTGGTCGGGGAAAAACGCAGCGGTATCGAAGGCGCGTCCAAACAGCTCAACCCGTTCGGCAAGCCGCGCAAGCTCGACAGCGCGCGCCATTGCCAGCTGTGGCAAGTGACCGTGGCCAACGCTCCCGAAGCCAAACCGCTGGAAAGCCTGGCTCAGACCTACGAACTGCCGCTGGCCGAAGGCCCGTTGAAAGTCATCAGCCTGCCGGGCGTGTTCAGCCATGGCCGACTGGACCGTGGCAGCGCCCTGCTGCTGGAACACCTGGACAAACTGCCGAGCGGTCATTTGCTGGACTTCGGTTGCGGCGCCGGCGTGCTCGGCGCGGCGGTCAAGCGTCGTTACCCGCACAATCAGGTCACGTTGCTCGACGTTGATGCCTTCGCTGCCGCCAGCAGCCGTTTGACCCTGGCGGCCAACGGTCTGGAAGCCGAGGTGCTGACCGGCGACGGAATCGATGCGGCGCCGATGGGTTTGAATGCGATTCTGAGCAACCCGCCGTTCCATGTCGGCGTGCACACCGATTATTTCGCCACCGAGAACTTGCTGCGAAAAGCAGCCAAACATCTGAAAAACGGCGGCGAACTTCGCCTGGTTGCCAACAGTTTCCTCAAGTATCAACCGCTGATCGAAGAGCATCTCGGGGTCTGCGCGATCAAGGCCGAAGGCAATGGTTTCCGGATTTACCGGGCCAAGCGCGGCTGAAAATTAGCACTTGCCGAATGGATTCTGCCTAGGCAGAATCCGCTCCGTCCTAGGGGAGTAGTCTCCCACGAGCGCCAAGCTCGTCCGGCATACGTCAACATACTTGATCCTCAGATCATGGCGTATGCGACCCAAGCGTCCGCACCAGACGGATCGCAGGGTTTGACAAGACCTATGACACGCACACCTTACCCGGGGCGGGAAGGCTGTACGTGTCATAGCCGTGTCGACCCGCCCCTTAGGAAATCCTGATGCTGGACTCGTTACTCGTTCCCACCGCAATCGTTGCCTTGGCCGAAATCGGCGACAAGACGCAACTGCTCGCGCTGATTCTCGCCGCTCGCTTTCGCAAACCCTGGCCAATCATCGCCGGTATCGTCGCTGCGACCCTGGCCAACCACGCGGCAGCCGGTGCGGTCGGCGCCTGGTTCGGCAGCTTCTTCTCCGATTCGGTCCTGCACTGGATTCTCGCCGCGAGCTTTGCCGCCACCGCCCTGTGGACGCTGGTGCCGGACAAGATGGACGACGATGAAGCCAGCACCGCCCGCAAGTTCGGGCCATTCCTGACCACGCTGATTGCGTTCTTCCTGGCGGAAATCGGCGACAAGACCCAAATCGCTACGGTGATGCTGGCAGCCCAATACCCGGAGCTGTGGCTGGTGATCATCGGTACGACGGCGGGCATGCTGATCGCCAACGTGCCGGTGGTACTGGCGGGTAATTTTGCAGCGGAGAAACTGCCGCTGACCCTGATCCGTCGACTGGCTGCCTCCGCGTTCCTGATCCTGGCAATCGTCGCGGTGTACAAGGCGATGCAGAGCAGCGGCTGGGTTTGATCCGGCAGATCGCTCCCGCATTGAGTGCGGGAGCGATCATGGTTTCAGGACTTGGGCGCTTTCTCGTAAAGCGGCATGACCTTCGGAATCGCCGCCTGCAAGGCAGCCGTGCGGCTGCTGGAAGACGGGTGAGTGCTCATGAACTCCGGCGGCGCGCCTTCAGAGGCCTTGCTCATCTTCTCCCACAGAGTGATGGCGGCGTTCGGGTTGTACCCGGCACGCGCGGCGAGTTCCAGACCGATCAGGTCGGCCTCGTTCTCGTTGGCGCGGCTGTTGGGCAGCGTCATGCCGTAGTTGGCCACGGTGTCGGCCAGCGCCAGGCTGTCCTGCCCCAGTCCGAGCAACGCACCGGCGCCCTGCTTGGCCATTTCGATGCCATAGGCCTTGGACATCGCTTCACGACCATGCTCGCGCAGGGCGTGGGCGATTTCATGGCCCATGACCGCGGCGATTTCATCGTCGGTGAGTTTCAGGCTGTCGATCAGCCCGGTGTAGAAAATGATCTTGCCGCCAGGACCGCAGTTGGCGTTGAGCTCGTCACTCTTGATCAGGTTCACTTCCCATTTCCACTGCGCCGAATCCGGACGGAAATTCGGTGCCTGGGCGATCAGCCGGTTGGCGATGGCCTGAATGCGTTTGGCATCGTTGCTGGTCTTGTCCAGCACGCCTTTGCTGGACGCCTCGCCCACGGTCTTCTGGTAGGACTGGGCATACATCTGGTCGACCTCTTGCGAGGACAGCATGCTGAACATGTACTGCTTGCGCTCCACGCCCACGGCACCGCCGCTGGTGGTGTTGACCGACTGACAACCGGCCAGCAACAGCGCCGCGCTCAGTGCACTTACAACCAATGTCTTGTTCATTCAAAAGCTCCCTGAAAACCTGCCGCGTATCCTAGGCGGGTAATTGTATCGACGCCAGATACAACGGACGTGTTGCATCTACTTTCAGAAAACTCCCGCCAGACCTGTAGGAAAAAATTCACATCCGCCACCAGGCCCGCTGCAACTGCGTCGCGCACTGATCCATTTGCGACATTGCGCTGCAATTACTCCCTCTTTACCTCATGGCGCAATAGATCGGAAGAACGTCGTGTAGGGAAAGAGTGTAGATCTCGGTGGTCGCCGTATCATTAAAAAAAA